>JASHSS010000594.1 GCA_030038565.1 Bryobacteraceae bacterium | reverse complement strand
TCCCGATGAGCCGCGCCACACAAGCGTCGCTGGGTCGGCTCCGGCGTGGCTGGCTCGGGTTGCGCGCGGCCCGGCCGACCCGCACGGCAGGTCGCCGCAATCGGTTCCAGCGAGGGTTTGGTCTCCGGTGTGGTTGGCTCGGGTTGCGCGCGGCCGGTCGATCGCGCGGCTGGCCGCCGCAACCGTGGGGCCCGGGTTCCGCGTAGCGGGACGCCGTGACGGTTCTTCGGTTGGCCCTTGCCGCGCAGCGGCCGCCATCGCCGGCGCTAGCGTGGCCGCAAAGTACCCCGCCCGCCACACGACCGGAAGTAGCAGAACCGGATTCCGGCGCCGCCGGCCGTATCGCCGCGGCTGGATCTCAAGTGCGTGCTACACTTTCAGCTTCGACGTTTTTACTTTTAGAGGAGACAAACATGGCAGAGCTACGCGGCCTGTGGCAGGCCGCCAAGAATAAATCCCTTGAAGACTTCAAGAAGATCCACCCGATCTCTAAGAACCCCACCGTGGATCCGCCCAAACCATACCCGTTGAAGTTCAAGCTGAATCTGGGGCCGGCCCTGGACAACTGGGAGAAAGCTAAAGCTACCGACGCTAAGAAAGGTGAATACCGGAAGGCCGCGCTGAAAACCATGGCGCTTTATATCAGCGAGATCAAGGCTGCCAAGGACTTGAAGACAGATAAGGGCGACGCCGGCCAGATCATGCTCGACGCCCTGAAGGTGATCGAAAAGAAGCTGGGGACGGTATAGCCGAGTGGATTCGACCGCGCCGGCGGCGGGCGCCAGAAGCTGCCCAACTCGCCCTTCTCGCCGGCGCGGTAGGATTGCATCAGATACTCCAGATCGCAGACCCTGAGCGCGCCCCGGCAGCACCAGCGCTAGTTCGCGGTGGGCGTCTTCTCAATGTGGTCGATGACCACCGTATCCAACCGAAACCCATTCGCCTTCACGAGCTTCAGCCCGAGTTGTCTTTCCAGCGCGTGGAAGAGATCGGGAAGGCCGCTGGGTTCGCTTGCGACGCCCGGGGAGGAAGGCTCTCCGGCGCCCGTTCCAGACACACGGACCCTGCTGTCACGGGAATCGAATTTAAGAGTGAAGTCGTATTTCCCGGCTAATCCGGTCTTGTCTGCAACATGGTTCGCCGGCGCGTCGTCCGGCGTCGGGAGAAAGGACCGGAGTGTCTGCGAGACGAACTCAGCAATTGTATAGTTCTGAAACTTTACATACACGCCGTTCGAGTCCATCCGCGTACCCGAAGCGTGACCCGGCGGCAGGACGAGGAAACCATCCTTGTCTCGTTTTCCCGTGATCGGACCAACGTGCTCCGGGGCCTCAGGGTCCGCCGATTCCCGTAGCTTCGGTCCGCCTGGTGCGACCATCAGATCGTAACCGGGGAAGTTTCTGGTCTCGTGGTGAAGCCGAATCTTGAATCGTTCCACCAGCAGATTCTGAAGCATCTCGTGGAACTGTTGACGGCTCGTTCCCGGCGGCATCGTTGCGGTGATGTTGTACCAGGCTCCGTTAGGATCCATGACCCAGGCGGGACAGACGATGCGGTAATCCTCCACGTCCCAGGCCTTTAGCAAAAGGTGAAACAGCGAAATCTGAGTGTAAGTAATGCGTCCGGGGTCGCTTGTTCCGGGACCGCCCGTCATCTTCCAGGTGACGCCGGGGACCAGTTTATGATCGGCGACTTTCACCGAAGCCGCATCGAAGGTAAGTGGCTTGCCGGTGGTCTGGCCGCTGGCCATGCCGGCAGCGAGGACAAGCAAGCGCACCGCCCGCCTCATATGATCACGCCGGTGGCCCGGAACACCCGCCGCGACGGTCGAAACGCGGGGATCGGCTTGAGCGCCAGCGGCGGGCGGCCCGGGCGCCAAAAGCTGCCAAACTCGCCCTTCTCGCCGGTGCGGTAGTAATGCATCAGGTACTCCAGGTCGCAGGCGCTGTAGTCCGAATACCAGGGTTCCACCGGACCGGCGCCCGCTTCCACCAGGAGAGCCAGGCCGTAGGCCGCGGCTTCGCGCTCGTAAGCCAGCAGAGCCGGGAGCAGATCTTCGTCGACTGGCGGCGCCTGCGGCTGGCCCAGCCGAAAGGCGCTGGCATCCGTATTCCACTGCACCGTGTGGCCGAACAGGTGGCCCAGCAGGAACAGACGCTGCTCGGGGCCGCACGCCGGATCGATGCGAATCTCGGCCCCATCCAGGTCCCCTATGAAATTTCCCCCCACCGCGCCCGTCACCACCTCAATTTCATAGCGGCGCACCAGGTGGGCCTCCACACGCGCGCTGGCCTCCGCAAACGGAATCATGGCTGGGGTAGCTTTCCGATGGTCCGCGACGGGCATTACCTAAATGAAAGCCATGGTCTTCACCCCGGAGATATCGAAGCGCTTGCGGCAGCGCAGATTCTTGCAGGCCACCTTATCGTCCAGCAGCACCATGTAGCTTTGAGCCTTGCTGAACTTGGCGCGGTCGCGCTCATCGGCGCCGGGTGGAATGCGCTCCTTCTTCTTGCGCACCATCCAGCGCAGCTCGTAGGTCTCGGCTGTCCGGCAGTAAGGGCAGTTCAGCGTGGCAGGCTTGGTGGTCTGCGATTCGCCGTAAAATGCGCGCTCATCCATGGGTTCGCCTAGCGTTGATCGATCGGAATCCAGGTTTGCCCGTCGGGATTCCCCTTGTACTCGGCGCGCGGGCGGATTAATCGGTTATTCCGGTACTGCTCTAGCACGTGGGCCGTCCAGCCCGCCATCCGGCTGACCGCGAAAATGGGCGTGAACAGATCGATGGGGATGCCCAGCGAGTAATACGTGGACGCCGAATAAAAGTCCACGTTGGGATTGAGCTGTTTGATCTCCTTAACGGTTTCCTCCATCCGCTTGGAGAGCCGGTACAGCTTCTCGTGGCCGGTGCGCTTGCCCAGTTCCTCGGAGAGTACGCGCAGGTGCGTGGCGCGCGGATCCTCGGTGCGGTACACCCGATGGCCGAAGCCGGGGATTTTCACCTTGCGGGCCAGGGTATTCTTCACCCGCTCGACGGCGGCATCCTCATCGCCCAGGTCCAGCAGCCAGCGGATCACGTCCTGGTTGGCGCCGCCGTGCAGCGGCCCCTTCAGCGCGCCGATTCCGCTGGTCACGCAGGAGTAGATATCCGAAAGCGTGGCGGCGGTGACGCGCGCCGCGAACGTGGAGGCGTTCAGCTCGTGGTCGGCGTGCAAGGTGAGCGCTACGTCGAAGGCCCGCTCCATGACTTCGTCGGGGCGTTTGCCGGTCATGGCATAGAGGAAATTGGCGGCAAAGCCCAGCGAAGGATCGCCCGCGATGAGCGGCCCGCCTTTGCGCAGCCGGTCCAGGGTAGTCAGGATGGTGGCGGTCTTGGCCATCAGCCGAAGAGCCTTGCGGTGGTTGGCCTCGGCGGACATATCGGAGGCTTCCCGGTCGTACAGGCTGAGCATCGACACGGCCGTGCGCAGCACGTCCATGGGGTTGGACTCCGTCACGCCGCGCAGGAAATTCACCACCTGGAAAGGCAATTCGCGCTCGGCTACCAGATCCTTTTTGAGCTGCTCCAGTTCGCCCCGCTTGGGCAGCCATCCGTTCCAGAGCAGGAAGATCACCTCTTCGAAGACGGCGTGGTCCGCCAGCGTGTGAATGTTGTAGCCGCGGTAGCTCAGGATGCCCTGGTACCCATCGATGTAACAAATCTCCGATTCGCCTGCGATGACCCCTTCCAGACCGGCAGCAATCGTTCCCATAGTTTTAGCTGTGCTCGCTTCGCATTATCATTCTAACCCGCGGGCGCGTCAACCCGCCGGACAGTATCGGTTTCGATCGGGGGGCGGACCACGCAGACGGGCGTTACGGTGCCGGTGAATGAAGAGGTGGGACAGGCCTTCAGCCTGTCCTGGGCAGGCTGAAGCGTGCCCCACCTTCGCCTGACGACGGCCCGGCCAGCCGGAGGTGGGAAGGCGCGATGCCGTGACCCTCCACCGCGGGCGCGTCAACGCGGGGCGGCGGGGCAGCCGGAGGTGGGAAAGGGTGAGAATCCGATCGTCAGATCGTCACGCTGGACCCAGAGCCGCTCCTGGTGGTTGGGTCCCACGTCCACGGTGAGGATCACTCCCGAGCCGCACGACCGGCTCTTGGCGATGCGGTAGGCGGCCGGATTCTGAGAGTCGGCGCCGGTAGGTCCCCAATCCTGCAGGAAGGACGAAAACGGATAGCCGCTGCACGGCTTGGCGTCGGTGCAGCCCCACAGGGCGTAGGCGGCCTTGTAATCGTGACTGGAGATCAACTCGAAGAACCGCCGGACCTGGCGCTCCTGGCGGTAATTGTGAAAGATGAAGAAAAGAATTCCACCCGCTACCAGCACAATCGCCAGTGCGGCCGCGGCCGTTTTGATGATCTTCTCGCGCCGCTCTTCGCCGGCGCCGTAGTGATCGAGATAACCGGCCATCTCCTCCTCAACTCCAGATTACTTCACCGGGTACGTCTTGTCATAGGCCGCGATGGCGTCCTTGGTGATGTCCAGTGCCGGCTTGAAGTAGAGGGCCGAGTTGGCTTCCACCACCAGGTCGTAGCCCTTCTCTTCGGCCAGCTTCTTGATCACATCGGACATCTTCTGCGACATCTTCTGGAGCGTGTCGTTGCGATAGGCTGTGGCGTCGGCCTGTAAATCGTCCTGGGCGCGCTGCAAATCGCGCTGCTTCTTCTGCCCCTGCGCGGTGATGTCGGCGTAGGCCTGCGGGGACAACTTGTCCTGCTGGGTTTGCAACTGGTTGGCCAAGGCCTGGATTTCGCGGTTGAGCTGATCGATGGCGTCCTGGCGCGGCTTGAACTTGGCGTTCATGTCGTCGTTGGCCTTCTTGGTTTCGGCCGTTCCGAAAACGGCCGCCTGAAGGTTGACTACTGCGACTTTGACTGGCGCGGGGGCGGCGTTCTGCGCCGGGGCGAGGTGGCTGGCGGCAAGCAAGACGGAGCAGACCACCACGGGCCTTAGGCCCATCCGAAAGGACATGAAACGACTCCTGAATTTGGCGTGTTCTGCTCTAGATTAGCACACCTATTCAAGGACCCCTAGAATCTCGTCTTCCTTCAGAACCAGATAGTCCTGGCCATCCATCTTGATCTCGGAGCCGGAATACTTGCCGAACAGAATCCGGTCGCCGGCTTTGACTTCGACCGAGGCGCGCTCGCCGGAATCGAGCAGTTTGCCGTTGCCCACGGCAATCACCTCGGCCTGTTGGGGCTTCTCCTTGGCCGAATCCGGAATGATGATGCCGCCCTGACGCTGTTCGCCTTCTTCCAGCCGCCGGACCAGCACGCGATCGTGTAAAGGACGCAGATCCATAGCCTCGATTATACAGGCAATCGCCGGCGGCGGAGGACCAAGGGCAGACTTAGCGATGGTCGGTAAGTGGCTACCTTAATCGCTACCCGGAAGGCGCGCCCGAGACACCGGGTTCGCAAGGCATTGGCGGGGCGGGCCATTGGCCGGCCCATGGGCGCAGGGTTGGTGGGACAGGCCTTCAGCCTGTCCAGGGCAGGCTGAAGGCCTGTCGTCATGACGCGGCGCGCCACCCAAAGGGATGAAAAACCGGCGCAGGTTTTCGACCGTGCCCCACCTTTCCGGGGCGCGCCGCCCTCAGTGCAGGCCGGCCAGAAAGGCATTCATCTCGCGCAGCACATCGGCCTGGTTGGAGCGGAAGACGTAGTGGTTGGCGTGCGCCAGGCGAACTACGCGGGCGCCCGAAATGCCGCTTTCGAAAGCCTTGACCTGCGCCCCGACGGTTTCTATTTCACGGGCTTCCGCCGCCGCGGCCTCGTCGGGCTTGTTCCTGAGAGCGGGCGGGGTCTCGTGGGGGAGCGCGAAGATGGCGAGAACGGGGACGCCGCTGAAACCGGTGTATTTCTGCTGGCCCCCGATAATCGCCTGCGCCGGGGTGGGGGCCGTGGGACGGGGCGGCTGGGGCTGGTTGGCCGGGGCCGCATCCAGGGTCTTCTGCATATCCTTCAATTCCTTTTCGATCTGCGGCAGGCTGGTCTCCAGCAACTCCTTCACTAACTGGCGGGGGTCGGGTCCGTCTCCGATCAGCAACTGCTCCAGCTTTTTCCGCAGGTCGATGGAGTCGATCCGCAGATCGCCGCGCGCGCTGTCGTAAAAGGCATACCCGTAGCCGGCATCCAGGTAGATCAGACCGGCCACTTTTTCGGGATGCCGCGATCCCACCGAGCTCAACTCCTCGCCGGCGATGGAGTGGCCGGCCAGTACGGGGTGGTCGAGTTTCAGCGCGGCGCACACCTCCAGCACATCGTCTCCGAGCCGGTCGGCGGTGTAATTGGCGGCCACCGCGGCAGGGGCGCTGGACTCGCCGAAGCCGCGCCGCGTAATGCCGTACACGTGATACGGGCCGGCCAGTTTGGGCGCGAAGTCATCGAACACGTGGGCCGTGTTCCCGAGGCCGGCCAGCAAGACCAAAGGCCGTCCGGAGCCGCCCCAATCGAGCACCTCCAGTTTGACCTCTTTGTCCACGGTGATGAACTGGACGCGGTGAGGGGAGGGATCGCGCACCCAGGCGGTCTCCCTGGTGGCGCGAGCGAGGTCGAGCGGGAGCGGGCCGCCCTGGGTCCAGGTGCCCTTGATGGTGGACCCATCGGAGCTGAGCGCGCCTTCATAGGCCCCGCGAATGGAGTCGATGGTGAGTTTGACGGTAGAACCCTGGACCGTCACGGAATCGGCGCGCATGCCGTCGGGAGTCTGGTCGATGCTATAGAGCATGGCGTTCCATCCGCCGTTCTCGCCCCTGGTGACCTGGACGATTAACCGGAGATCGCGGCCGGCTGGGAGTTTGAGGGTTCCCTGCCAGGAGCCGGCGATATCCTGCGCGCACAGAGGAAGGGCCGCCAGGATCGCGAGGAAGGCCACCGATAGAACCGTTTTCCGCATGACTTTCTCCTTTATCGCAGTAGATTGAGGCCGTGAATGGGAGGGTCGGGCAGGTCGTCGTAGGTCAGGCGAAGGTCCGCGAAACCCTCGCGGCGGGCGGAATACAGAGCCAGCCAGATGGCCACCAGGACGGCCAGCAGAATCGCGTAAACGACGGGGTGATACAGGCTGACCAGCAGCAGCCCGTTGACGATGGGGAAAGCCCCAAGGATCCCGACGCCATAGAGGGTGAGCATCCAGGCCGGAATCTTACCGGGCAGGTGCGAGCAGGTAAAAGGCAGCTTCTGCCAGTTGGTGAAGACCCACTCGTAGCACAGCAGTCCGAAGGCCGCGAAAACCACCACTTCGGCCGCGGCGCGCCATCCCAGCAGCAGCGCCTCCACGGGCAGAGGGAGGGCCAGCATCAGGACGGCGCCCCAGAAGAGGATGAAGCGGTCCACCGCGCGCATCCACTCCAGGCGCCCCTGGCGCTCGGCGAGCTGAAAGGTCCAGTTGGCCTTCCACTCCACCGGGATGGTGAAGAGATGGCGCAATCCGATGAGCAGGAAGGTCAG
>JASHSS010000593.1 GCA_030038565.1 Bryobacteraceae bacterium | reverse complement strand
GGCGCTGGCAATCACGGATTTGGTGGCGAAGCTCCGGCTTCTGCGCCGGCGGCCCACCGAAACGGGTGAAGGCGAATCCAACGGTGGGGCAGGCGATTCGCCTGCCCAGGGCCCGCCAAAGGCGCGCCCCACCAATGTCTCACGAACCGGGCGCGGCGGGCGCGTTGTCGACATCGCGAACTATGCCGGCGCGAATCGCGCGGACGCGCCCCCGCTTTCGGCTTCGGTGGTGATTCCCAACTGGAACGGCCGCGACCTGCTCGAAAAATACCTGCCCTCGGTGGTCGAGGCCATGGCCGGCCATCCGGATAACGAAATCATCGTGGTGGATAACGGCTCCTCCGATGGCTCGGCCGATTTTGTCCGCGCGCGCTTTCCGCACGTGAAGGTGCTGGTTCTCCCCGTCAACGTGGGTTTCGGCCCAGGCTCCAACGCCGGCTTCCGCGCCGCTAAAAACCGCATCGTGGTGCTGCTGAACAGCGATATGCGGGTGGCCCCCGATTTCCTCGCGCCCCTGCTCGAAGGCTTCTCCGACCCCCAGGTTTTCGCCGTCGCCTGCCAGATTTTCTTCAGCGACCCCCACAAGCTCCGCGAGGAGAGCGGCCTCACGCAAGCCTGGTGGCAGGATGGCGCCCTGCGCGTCCGTCACCGCATCGACCCGGCTATTACCGATCTCTTCCCCTGCTTCTATCCGGGCGGCGGATCGAGCGCCTTCGACCGCCAAAAGTTCCTGGAGCTGGGCGGCTTCGACGAACTTCTGGCGCCCTTCTACCTGGAGGACACGGATCTCGGCTACATGGCCTGGAAGCGCGGGTGGAAGGTTCTTTACCAGCCCCGCAGCGTGGTCTATCACGAACATCGCGGCACCATCGGCAAGCGTTTCCGCGAAGACCAGATTCAGGCCGTGCTGAAGAAGAACTTCCTGCTGTTCGCGTGGAAGAACATTCACGAATGGCCGCGCCTGGCGGCGCATTTCTTCTTCGCCTGGGCCGGTGCGATCCTGGCGGTGATCTTCGGCGATGTGCCCCTGCGTCCCAACCTGGCGGCCCACTGGCGCGCCTTCCGCCAGCTTCGGCAAGCCATCCGCTCACGCTATCAGGCCCGCCTGCTCGCGCGCATCCCCGACACCGAAGCGTTCCGCCGCCCCATGGGGGGCTACTTCCGCGACCGCTTCCACGCCATGGAGCCGGCGCCCGAGCGGCCGCGCGTTTTGTTCGTCTCGCCCTACCCGGTTTGTCCGCCGGTGCACGGCGGCGGCGTCTTCATGTACCAGACCCTCCGCGAGCTGGCGCGCCTCACCGAAACGCACGTGGTGGAGCTGCTCGACTGGCCTTCCCAGGAACAGGACAACCAGGAACTGCGTGAATTCTGCGCCTCCGCCGAGTGGCTGGTGCGGCCCTCGGGCGATCCGCCGGGCGCCGGTTCGCTGCGCCCCCGCGCCGTGCGCGAATTCTCCAACGAGGATCTCGACTGGCTCATCCACCGCCAGATTTTCCTCAAACGCATCGACCTGGTGCAGCTCGAATACACCCCCATGGCGCAGTACCGCGGCGAATTCCGCCGCATCCCCAGCGCCCTGTTCGAGCACGATGTTTATTTCCAATCCATCGGCCGCGGCCTGGGCCACATGCCGGGCGCGATGGCGAACCTGAAAGCCCGCGTCGAGTACCTCCGCGCGCTGCGCTATGAACTGCAGACCCTGCCCTGTTGCGACCAGGTGCAGGTGTGCACCCCCGCCAATCGCGATTACCTGCTCTCCTTTCTCCCCCGCCTGGCGCCCAGGCTGCGCGAGGGGCTGCGCGCGGGCATCGACACCGCGCGCTACGCTTTCCGCCCCTGCGGCCGCGAGCCGTTCAGCATGCTTTTTCTGGGCAGCTTCCGCCACGAGCCCAACCGCGCGGCGCTGGATTGGTTCGTCATCGAGGTGATGCCCCTGATTCTGGCCCGGCGTCCGGAGGCCCGCCTCATCATGGTCGGCTCCGACCCGCCGCCGGCCCACACCTACGCCGACCGCTCGGGCGCGCTTCAGATGGTGGGATTTGTGGAGGACGTGCGCGAGCCGCTGGGGCGCTACGCCGTTTTCGTCTGCCCGATTCTCAGCGGATCGGGCGTGCGGGTGAAGCTTCTGGAAGCCTTTTCCGCGGGCATTCCGGTGGTCTCGACGCGCATGGGCGCCGAGGGCCTGGCCGCCACGGATGGCGAATTCTGCGCCCTGGCCGACGATCCGGCCGGTTTTGCGGAGCGCGTGCTGCGCCTGCTCGAAGACCCCGCCAAGGCAGCCGAAATGGCCGCCCGCGCGCGCGCCGAGGTGGAGGCCCACTGGGATATGGCGGTGCTCACCGGCAGGCTGGTGGAGGAGTATCGCGCCCTGGTGCGCCGGAAACGCGCTACTTCTTCTCCGGGTTCAGGTCCTTCTTGATGCGATTGACAATCTCGGAGGCGGTGCGGTCCAATTGCTTGCTGGTGTCGTCCTTGGGTGGATCGAACGTAGACCAGACCACCTGGCGGCTTTTAGCGTCCACCAGAAAGACATTGCCCTTGCCGCTTCCAAACGAGGAATTCGCCGCCGGATTATCCAGCTTGTTCACCGTATCGGTGAACATGGCCGTATTTCCCGAGCGCGAGCTTGCGGCCGCCTTGGTGTCCTTGGATCCCTCCTTGGAATCCTTGGCAGCTTCCGGAGGCGCGGGCTTGGGAAGCGCGGCGTCCAGTTGGGCCTGGAACGCGTCGCCCAGCCGGTCGCTGAAGAAAGCGTCGGCCAGCTTCGGATCGGTCACTACGCGGAACAGATGCTCGTTGGTCAACCGGTTGGCCAGGTACTGGTCCATCCCCCGCGACATCGGCAACAGGTACACCGAATGCACGCCGGAAAGCTCCGCCGCCATCAGCACGCAGGAGCCCCACAGGAGACACACAAGCCGCTTCATGACTTCCATGATATCCGGACGCGCCGCCGGTGGAAAAAGTCGGTGGCCCTATGTATAAAGGCCAATCCCTCACCGTCATCATCCCCTGCCTCAACGAGGAGCAGGGCATCGAACGCATCCTGCGGGCCATGCCCGAGTTCGTGGACGAGGTCATCGTGGTGGATAACGCTTCC
The DNA here is from genome assembly GCA_030038565.1 of Bryobacteraceae bacterium. GTDB lineage: Bacteria > Acidobacteriota > Terriglobia > Bryobacterales > Bryobacteraceae > JOPF133. The sequence goes on along the minus strand of JASHSS010000593.1, from coordinate 1,596 downwards.
ACCGACCGCACCTCGGAGGTGGCCGCCGCGCTCGGCGCCAAAGTCATTCGCGAGGATGTGCGCGGCTACGGGCGAGCTTACAAACGCGGCTTTCTGGTGGCCACCAAGGACCTCATCGTGACCCTGGATGGCGATCAAAGCTATCCCGTGGACGCCCTTTCCTACCTGCTGGAGGCCTTCCTTCATCTGAACGTCGATTTCCTGAATGCCTCGCGCTTCCCCGTTCGCGACCCCCGCGCCATGAGCCGCCGCAGCCGCTTCGGCAACCTCGTGCTGGCCCTGGCCATGTCGATGCTCTACTTCCGCTGGGTGCGCGATTCGCAATCCGGCATGTGGGTATTTCGCCGCGCCATCCTGAAAGATATGAAGCTCGAGTCCGACGGCATGGCCTTCTCGGAGGAAATCAAAATCGAAGCCATCCGCAACCCCGCCGTCCGCTTCGGCGAAATCTCCATTCTGTACTCTTCGCGGCTGGGAGAAAGCAAGCTCAATCCCTGGCGCGACGGCATCCAGAACCTGTGGTTCCTGGTGCGGAAGCGTTTCCTCCGGTGAGCATCAGCGCCATCATTCCGGTGTGGAACGGCCGCGACCTGCTCGCCCGCCTGCTGGATACCCTGGACGCCCAGACCTGTCCCGCGACCGAATTGCTGGTGGTGGATAACGGCTCGACCGATGGCGCGCCCGATCTGGCCCGCCGGCGCGGCGCGCGCGTCATCGCCATGGGCCGCAACGCCGGCTTTGCCCCGGCGGTCAATCGCGGCATCGCCGAGAGCCGTGGCGAGTGGGTCGCGGTTCTCAACAGCGATGTCGAGCTCGCCCCGGACTATCTGGAAGCCCTGGCCGATACCGGCGCGTGGTTCGCCACCGGCCGGATTCTGAAAGCCGCCGCGCCCCACCGCATCGATGCCGCCTTCGACGCGCTTTGCCGCGGCGCCACGGCCTGGCGCGTCGGAAACGGCCGCGAAGACGGGCCGGCGTTCGCCTCCGCGCAGGTCATCTGGTCGGCTCCCTGGACCGCGGCCCTGTTTCGCCGCGAACTCTTCCAACGCGTGGGCGTGCTCGAAGAGTCGTTCGAATCCTATCTCGAAGATGTGGATTTCGGCTTGCGCTGCGCGCGCCTGAATCTCACCGGTCAATATGTGCCCGGCGCCGTGGCGTGGCATCGCGGCAGCGCCGCGCTGGGCCGCTGGCATCCCGACACGGTGCGCCACATCGCGCGCAATCAGCTTTGGCTCGCCGCCCGCCACTATCCCCGCGCCTGTTTGGTGCGCTGGATCTGGCCGATTCTGGTGGCCCAGTTGCTCTGGGGCGGGCTGGCCCTGCGTCATGGCGCCGGCGCGGCGTGGGTTCGCGGCATCCTCCAGGGCATCCGGAATTTTCGGGCGGCGCGCCAAACAGGTACCAGGTCCGATCCAGAACTTTTGCGCGGAATTCTGGCCGGGCACGAGCGTCTCATCCGCCAGTTCCAATCCTCCACCGGCTACGACCTGTATTGGAGGCTTTACTTCCTGTTCGCGGGCGGCGGGGCGAAATGACCCATGGGCGATACCGGCATCGTGATCGTAACGTTCAACTCGCAAGCCGAAATCGGCGCCT
>JASHSS010000592.1 GCA_030038565.1 Bryobacteraceae bacterium | reverse complement strand
CGCTGGTGAGGGCCACGGCCGCATTCCACAGTCCGTTGAGGGTTTGCCGGTACACCAGGTTCCCGCTCGAATTCGTATAGAACGCCCATAGGTTGGTTCCGTCGGTGGTCAAGGAAGGCGACGCGCCCGCCGGATCCAGAGACGCCGGCGCCGACCAGGATTGCCCCCCGTAGGCGGTGTAAAAGACTCCGCCGCTGGTTGGCGCGTACGCCACGCCCACCTGGCCGCTCGCGGTGACTACCGCGCTGACCGACTGCGCCACGCCCGTGATCGGCCCCGGCATTATCTGCGGCGCGCTCCACGCCTGGCCGTTCCACGCCGACCACGCCAGCGACCCTCCGTCCGAGTAAATCACCGCCGGGTAGCCCTGGTAAAGCACTACCGCCGGCGCGGTCCCCGCAGCCTTGTTGATCTGCCCGCTGGAGGTCCAGCTTAGCCCGCCATCGTCGGAATAGTAAGCCAGTACGGGACCGGTCGGGTTGGAACCCGCCTCGTACACCACCCACAGCCTTCCGCCCGGTTCGGTGACCAGCGACCCCGCTATGTTGCTCCCCAAAACTCCCGAGGCCGCGGTGCCGCCCGAAGGATACACCGGAAAGCCCGCATCCTGGCCCATCACCCCCAATGCGTTAATGGCGTACTTCTGGAAAGTCTCGTTGTAAGAAGGCCACTCAATGGAAGAGATGTCGATCTGCCCTTGGGCATCGGCCCAGATCGAAGTGGTGGGCGCATAGATCACGGTGCCCTGGTTGGCGAGGTAAAGCTGGCCCTGTCCGCTCCAGGTCAGCCCGCCATCGAAACTGAAATTGTAAGTGGGGTATTGCGTCTCGCCGTTCGCCGGCCCCATATATACAGCTACCAGTGCGCCATTTCCTGTGGTGACAAGATGGCGTTGGGAAGGCAGGTTGGTCCCGACACCATTGGGTCCGGCGGACCAGCCCAACGTCGAAATGTTCACCGCGTTCGCGGCTCCTACCGTAAAGACAGGCTCGTTGGCGGTCGTCCCCACCGTGGTTTGAACCTTGATGTGGTAGACGCCCGGAGCAAGACCCGCCGGAATCACCACTCCCGTAATGCTCTGATCGCTGGCTACCGTGTACCCGCTGAGTATCGTGCCGGCGGAATTATCCAGGTACACGCTCTGGACCGCGCCGGCCGCTCCCCCGGCAAAGAATCCGCTCCCCGTCAGGTTGACGCTGGCCGCCACGTCGTTCGGCGCGTAGGGCAGGGACAACCCGGTGACGGCCGGTCCGATCGCGGCGCTCTGCGGCTGGAACGCATAGAAGGTGTTCGTCAGATCGCTCGTGAAGACCATTCCGCCGGCTACCACCACCGGTCCCCAGGCCGCGGTCCCGGTGTAGCGCCACACTTCGGCTCCGCTGCTCTTTTCGAGTGCGTACAGCGTGCCATCTGCCCCTGGCACATAAATCAGGTTGCCGGAAATCGCCGGAATCTGGAGCGAAGTGAACGGCGCCCCGGCCTGGAAAGTCCACTCCACCGCCCCGCTGGCCGCATTCAGGGCATAAAACTTTCCATCCGCCGCGCCCGCATACACGGTCCCTTCGCTCACGATGGGAGAATACGCCGGGGGCAAGGAAACCGACCACAGCAGCGGAACTTCCATGCCGCTCGCCGGGAAGGTGATCCCGGCGGCATTCACGGCGATCATCTGCTGTAAGTTCGTGGCATAGAAATAGACCACCCCGTCCGACACCGCCGGGGACGAGCCGAAATCCATCGTTCCGTAAGTCCACATCTGCCATCCGGTGGTCGCGTTGAAGCCATTCAACTGGCCCATTAAGTTCACATAGGCGGTGTAGTTATCAATGGCCGGAACCCGGAAGGAAGTGTCCGTGAAGCTGCTGATGTTGTCGGGAACGAAGTAGGAATACGGAGACGCCAGCACCCAGTTGACCGCATCCTGCACCACCTGGAACGATTCGCTGCCATCGTCGGTACGGACGTATTGAATGTACGCCATCCCGTTCCAGGCGGCCGCGCCGCCGGAGGGCCAGCCTCCGTTGGTGTTGTAAGTCGTCTCGGAGCCTCCGCCCGTGGCCGCGTCGATCGACGCGGTGTAATCCGTGGAAGCATTCACAATCCGTCCGTTCACCGCGGTTGGATAATTATTGAACTGGAACAGGTAAGTCCCGGCTTGCGCATACCCGGGATTGGACCACTCCCAGACCTGGCTTCCGGTCGCGGGGTTCAAACAAAAGACACGGTCGGCGTTATTCCCGCCTTGAATGTAGATCAGCCCCTGGTAATAGATCGGCAGCCAGAAATACGGCAGGGGCGCGAACTTACCGCCATCGCCGGTGTCATAGGCCAAGGTATCGTTCCAGGTCCACGCCAGCGTCAACGGCGGAGTAACTACTTCCGAGCTTTGCCCCGTGTGGCGGCTGTCGTGAAAGGCCATCACCCAGTCGTCCGCATGCGCCGGACATACCTGGAAAAGGAAAACGATGGCTATCGCCAGCCACAGCGAAGGCGCCGCACAGGCCCGCCAGACCAGCCTGGCATGGATCGAATGACCAACCAACATCTTCGAAACCTTGGTTCCGCCCTGGAGTACCTGCCGGAAGCTCTGCCGACTCCGCCCAGCCCCTCATGAGCTCGATCAGAGCTTTTGGTCAGAATAACAACTCTTATCGGTTGTGTTTTGAGAAAAATCACTGTAATGGAATCGTAGCGTGACAAAGCATACCAGCGATGCCACGGTCTGCAAACGCACATTGGAGATTCGCGGCCGCACGCGAGCGGCCCACCGGCGGTCTTCAGGAGGGCGTTACGCCGGCTTGCTATCCGGCAATCCCGCCGCGCGCGCGGCGACCAGCGCCACGCTCGACCAATCCATATCGCCCTGGCCGTGCGCCAGTGCGGAAA
>JASHSS010000591.1 GCA_030038565.1 Bryobacteraceae bacterium | reverse complement strand
ATTATATGTGGGCCACGAATCTGATCCTTGCCGGACCCGTGCTGCGGGATCACGAACGAAAAGTTAGTTTGTGTCCACCAATTCCGCGTACAGATCGGAAGTTGGCGCAGCCCTTCCCGCCGCCAGGAACGATCGGAACGCCCGCGCAGAACCGCTGCGTACCCGCCCGCTCAATTCTCCGCTGCGCCGCCCACTCCCGCGCGGCTCGACAAGCAAGCGGCGGCCAACGCGTGCGCCTCCGCCTTGGGGAAGTAAGGCGATACCGTTTCCAGCGATCGCTCCAGGTAATCGCGGGATGCCCCGCACCCTCCGCCTGCCACCGCCGCCAGGTGACGCCAGGCTTCGGCATCGGCGTGCAGGGGGCCGGAGATGGCCAGGTTCAGTGCGCTCGAGAATTCGTCTTCGGCGCGCACCCAGTCCTTGCGCCGGTAGAGCAGGATTCCGCGATAGAAGTGCGCCTCTCCGGAAGCTAGATCCTGGGGCGCCGCGAAGGCTGTGCGGCTCGCCAGGTTGTAATCCGTGAGGGCCCCCGCCGGATCGCCCGCCGCCTCCTTAGCCCGCGCCCGCAGGTAGAGTGGCCTCGCCCGCGCGGTATCCGCCCGCGCCGCACGGTCCAGAGTGCCGATCGCCGTCCTCGGATCTCCCGCCAGCAACTGCGCGCCTCCCAGGTCGGTCAACGCCCCGGCCCAATCCGACCGCGGACTGAAAGATTGCAGAATGCCCGGCGAAGGCTCGCGGCGCTCAACGTCCCAACGGTCCACCGCCGACTGATAATGTTCCACGGCCGACCGGTACTCGCCATTCCCAAATGCCTCGCGGCCTGCCACCCAATCCACCCACGCGGACTTGGAACCCGTGAAATCGCGGGCTGCTTCCCGCAGATCGCCGCCCTTCAGCGCCATCCATCCCAGCCACTCGCGGCCCCTGGACACCACTTGCTGGCAAAACGCCGGCTGCATCACATCGGAGGAACAAACCGGCGCGGTGGCCGCCGAAGCTAGCGCCTGGCGCGCACGCTCGAAACCGGCAGGGTCCGGATCGGCCTCCAGGCGCGCGACCGTAGCCAGCACCCGCAGCGCCGGAGAGACCGGTTCCACCACTCCCCGTTTGGCTTGAGCCGGCGGGGTCCGCGCCGGCCAGGTTTCGATAGCTTTTTCGAATTCGTCCGCGGCGGCGCTGTAGTCCGCGGCTCGTTCGCTGGTGGCTGCCGCCAGCAGGCAAAATCCCTTGCGGTAATGCAGCAGCGATGCGTCGGCGGGCGCTGCTACCGCCAGAGCGGCAGCCTGGCTTTGCACGCATTGCCCGGCATCCTCCAACCGGACCACTCCCGCCAAGTCCACTCGGTCGAAATCGGCTTGCGCCTTCAAAGCCAGCGCTGGCCGGCCGTCATCCGACGCGGTCAAAGGCGCGCATACGAGCACGAAGACTGCCCAAAACCTCATCACCTTTTGTGATGGCAAGCTGGAGGCCTCTGTTACAATTTATACCATTCAGCGCGTGAAAATCGTAACATCCACGTTCATACCCGGCCGCAGGATCAGGGCATCCTGCTGATCTACCAGGATTTTCACCGGGATCCGCTGCACCACCTTGACGAAATTGCCTGTGGCGTTTTCCGGCGGCAACAGGCTGAGCCGCGAACCGGTAGCGCCGGCGATCGAATCTACATGGCCCCTGACGCTGCGTCCGTACATATCTACGTGGATCTCGGCCTCCTGTCCGGGATGCACGTTGGCAAGCTGGGTCTCCTTGAAGTTCGCCGTGACCCAGACGTCCTGAAGCGGAATGATGGTCATCAACCCCTGGCCCGGCGCCACGATCTGGCCTACCTCCACGCTCTTGCGCGTCACCACGCCATCGATGGGCGCGACGATGGTGGTGTAGCTGAGTTGCAATTCGGCCGCTTCCAGATTGGCCTTGGCCGCCGCCACCGAGGCTGCGGCAGTACCCGCATCGGCGGTGCGGACAGCCACCTGCTTCCGGTTGGCCACCGAGTTTTCCACCATGGCTTTAGCCTGGTTCACCCGCGATTGCGCCGCATCCAGCGCCGCCTTGCGCGCCGCGGCTTCCTTCTGGGCCGAGGCCACCTGCTGCTGGGCCGCCCCCAACTCGGCTGCGGCTACCCGCGCTCCGGCCACGTAGGAGTCATACTGCAGTTGCGAGATCTCGGCCTTGTCCACCAAGGTCTTCATGCGCACCAGGTCGGCCTGGGCGCGCTCGTTGCTGGCCTGTTTGGAACGCACATTGGCTTCGGCATACGCCAAACCAGCTCCCGACGCCTTTTCGTAATCCACCTGCGCCTGCGCCAGCAGAGCCTCGGCGTCGGCCAGTCCGGCATTTGCCGCCGAAGTCCCCGATTCCGTAGTCTCGTTGGTCATCGGCACGATCACCTGGGCCGACCGCAGCCGGCTTTCGGCTTCCAGAACGGCGGCCTTGGCTTGATCTACCCTGGCCTGAAAATCGCGCGGATCGATCCGCACCAGCACGTCCCCGGTCTTCACGGGCTGGTTGTCCAGCACCGCAACCTGGATGACATTTCCCGAGATCTTCGGCGCGATCGCGGTGATGTGCCCGTCCACGGTAGCGTCGTCGGTGGACACGCGATTTTGGAAATGCAGGTAGGCGGCCACCCCAGCCGCCACCGCCGCCACCAGAAAGAACAACAGCATGAAGCGCATCCGCCGCGACTTGCGTGGGGCGGGCTCACCGTCGGGAGCGCCAGGGGTAACGCTCCGCGGGCCCGCCGAGGCTATATCGGACTTGGGTTCTTCTACCATGTTTGCCATAGCATCCTTACTTAATCATTCCACCACCAGCGGACCGCGCGCCGGCCCGGACTTGCGCATCAGGAACATCAACGGAATGATGAGCATGAACAGCACCCCCATCATCCAGAAGGCATCTGAAAACGACAGCATGCTCGATTGGCGCAGCAAGGTTCCGTAGAGCAACCCGTGCGCCTGAACCCCCGCATCGGCAACTCCCGATCCGTGTGCCTGGAGCAGCACCGACGACTGCACCAGGGCTTGCCGGTAAGCCGGGTCGTAAGGGGTCATGTGCGCCACCAGAACCGACTGGTGGAACTGCGCCCGCCGCGCCAGCAGCGTGGTCACCGTGGCGATGCCGCCGCTGCCCCCGATGTTGCGCGCCAGGTTGAACAGGCCCGTGGCGTGATTGGTGCGCTCCTTGGGAATAAAGGCGAAGGCCATGGTGCTGATGGGCACGAACAGAAAGGCCAGCCCCGAGCTTTGCACCACCCGGCTCCACACGGCGGTCCGGTAATCCAGATCCAGGTTGAAGCGCGACATGGCGATCAGCCCGGCCGCCGAAACCAGCACCCCCCAGACCACCATCCAGCGAGCCTCCACCTTGCGCAGCAACATGCCCACTACCGGCATCAGCAGGCCGATGACGAGGCCGCCCGGCGATAGCACCAGGCCGCTCAGCATGGCGGTATAGCCCAGCAGCGTCTGCAGGAACAGTGGCAGCAGCGCGGTGCTGCCGTAGAGCACGAAACCCATCACCAGCATCGCCACCGTGGACAGCATGTAATTCCGTTCCTTCAGGATATGAAAATCGATTACCGGCTCGCGCTGGCGCAATTCCCACAAGACCACCGCCACCAGGCACACTAGCATCACCGTGCCGAAGGCGATAATGAAATGCGAGGCCAGCCAATCTTCGCGCTGCCCTTCGTCGAGCACCACTTCGAGCGCTCCCAACCCCGTCGCCAGCAGGCCGAAGCCCACGTAATCGATCTTCAAGCCATTGGCCAGGGTCTTCCGCACCAGGTAGGGCGGATCGAACACCAGCCAGCCGGTCAGCAGGAGCGATAGAATCCCGATCGGCAGGTTGATGAAAAAAATCCAGCGCCAACTATAATTGTCGGTGATCCAGCCGCCCAGGGTAGGGCCGATGACCGGCGCCACCACCACTCCCATGCCGTACACCGCCATGGCCATGCCCCGTTTCTCGTGAGGGAAACTCTCCACCAGGATAGCCTGGGACACCGGCTGCAAGGCGCCGCCGCCAATTCCCTGCAGAACGCGGAACAGGATCAGGGCACCCAGCGACGGCGCCAGCCCGCACAGCAGAGAACTCGCCGTAAACAGGGCCACGCATATCATATAGAAGCGTTTGCGCCCCATCAACATGGAAAACCAGGCGCCCATCGGCAAAATGATGGCGTTCGACACCAGGTAGGAGGTCAGTACCCAGGTGGACTCGTCCACGCTGGCCGACAGACTGCCCGCGATGTGCGGCAGCGCGACATTGGCCACGCTGGTGTCCAGCACCTCCATGAAGGTGGCCAGCATCACCGTCATGGCGATCACCCACGGATTGACGGCCTGATTTCTAGTGGGCGTACAGATCCTCCCTGCGGCCGGTGGCATGCGCCAGGTCGGCGCGTGCCTGGTTGTAGCGATAATAGGCCGAAATCTGGTTGTCGTTGGCGCGGGCCAGCTCGTCCTGCGCGGTGATCACCTCGATGTTGTTGGCCACGCCCGCCTGAAATCGGTCGCGCGCCTGCACCACTTCCTGCTTGGCCAGTTGTACGCCCAGATTGGCCACCTCGATCTCATGGCGGGCCGCCTCCATCTGCGCGGCGGCGGTTTTGACTTCCTCCGCGACGCGATTGCGCAGGTCCTGCTCGCGCTGTTTGAGTTCCCGAATGGCCAGGTCGGCTTCGGCCTTTTGCGCCCCGATGCGCCCACCGGTGAAGATCGGAAAATCCAGGCTGGCCTGATACGTGTATACCGGGATGGCGCTCGCCGGCGTCAGCCCCTGCTCCAGCCACATGCCGTTCAAACTGAGTTTGGGAAGCCGCTGATCGGTGGCCGAGCGCAGTTCCATCTCCGCGCGGCCCTCTTCCGCCGCGATCTGGCGCAACTCCGGCCGGGAGCCGTAAGCCAGCTCCACGCGCTCCTCGACGGGCATGGGCGGGGTCTCCGCCAGTTGGACCTGATCGTTGGCGAAGCGCACCTGGTCGGCCAGTTCCACCGGCTGGCGCGGATCGATATTCAGCAGCCGCGCCAATCCGTAGAGGGAGGTCTCCAGTTGCGTGTGCGCCTCGATCAGCCGCTGCTTCTCGTTCTGCAACTGGACGTTGGCACGCAGCGTATCGATCCCCGTGCCGACGCCGCTCTTCTGCAAATCCAGGGCTTGATCGTAAAGCGCCTGGGCCAGCTCCACGCGCGTCTGGTCCGCCTCGACATCCGCTGCGGCGCGCTGGCAACCGAGGTATTGCGACTCCACCAGCAGGATGGCATCGTCCTGCGCGGCGGTCTCCTGGGCGCGGCTGGCGTCGATGCCGTATTCCGAAGAGTGGTAGCGATGCCAGAGCGTCAGATCGAATACCGGGGCCTCGAACTTGACCCCACCCTGAGCCACGTAAAATGGTCCGACATGATGCGGGAAACCGGGGAAGTTGAATCCGATGGCGGTTGCCAGGTTCAACCGGTTCGCCGTCTCAGCCAGATTCCCGTTGACCTGGGGCAGCAGGCCGGAGCGTGCCAGCAGCCGGTCCTCACGGCTGCCGGACACCGCCAGGTTGGCCAGAATCACCTGTGGGTTCTGCTTGAGCGCCAGGGCCACCGCGTCCTTCAGGGTGAGCTTCAAGGGGGCGGCCGGCTGCGCCAGCACCGCCGGGAGGATTGCCAGCCAGATTGGTGTCCCGACGATCCAACCAAAGGTCTGCTTCATGGCTTTCTTGGATACTAGAACGGCAGGCCCGGGTCCAAACTTTAGGGCGGCCACGCAAAAAAGTTTAAGTATATTGATAATCAGTAGGTTACGTTGGTTGACCGAATTCGTGCAAGGTCTCCCGCGAGGGTCTCAGCGAAGTCCCGGCTGCCCAAATAGCGGCAACCGGCGGTAGATGACCGGGCTATTACCTTGCGGCGGGTCGGTTTTGGCGGTTTTTGTTTCACGTGAAACAGATCTGTTTCACGTGAAACAACCTTCAGCCGCGGTTGGGGATTCCCAACTTGTGCATCTTGGCTTGCAAGGTTGTCCGCTTCATACCCAGCTTGACCGCCGCGCCCTGGGGACCGCCTACGCGGCCGTTGGCCTCGCGGAGCGCCCGTACGATGGCTTCCCGCTCGGCGGCGGCCAGCGTCTGGACCTCGCCGGCGGAAGTCACGGCGCCGCCGCCGCGCTTCAGTTCCCGCACGGGAATCTGCAGCACCGGTCCAGCCGAAACGATCACCGCCCGCTCGATGAAGTTCTGGAGTTCGCGGATGTTCCCGGGCCAGTGGTAGCGCGCGAGGGCCTCCATGGAGGCAGCCGGAATGGTGCTGATGCGTTTATTCATGCGGCGCGCGTTCTGCTGCACGAAGTAGCGCACCAGCAGGGGGATGTCCTCGCGCCTTTCGCGCAGCGGCGGGACCGTAAGGGGGAAGACGCTCAGGCGGTAATACAGGTCCGCGCGGAACTGGTGTTCCTCCACCATGAGGGAGAGGTTGCGGTTGGTGGCGGCCACCAGGCGGGCATCCGTGCGAATGGTCCTGGAACTGCCCAGACGTTCGAACTCTCGCTCCTGCAGCACGCGCAGCAGCTTGGTCTGCAGCTCCAGTGGGATTTCCCCCACTTCATCCAGGAAGATGCTGCCGCGGTGGGCCAGTTCGAAGCGCCCGATGCGCTGGGCAATCGCGCCCGTGAAGGCGCCTTTTTCGTGCCCGAACATTTCGCTCTCCAGCAGGCCGGTGGGAATGGCGGCGCAGTTGAGCTTGACGAAAGTCCCCTGGCGGCGGGAGCTGAGCTGGTGTATGGCGCGCGCCAGCAACTCCTTGCCGGTGCCGGTTTCGCCGTAAATCATGACCGTGGAGTCGGTGGGGGCGACGGTCTCCACCTGCTTCAAAATAGCGCGCAGGGCCCGGCTCTGTCCCACGATGTCCTCGAAGCGGCTGTCGGTGCGGATCTCGTCTTCGAGGTAGATCTTCTCCTCCGCCAGGCGCTCGTTCAGCTCCTCGATGCGCTTGTAAGAGAACGAGTTCTCGAGAGCGATGGCGACTTGCCCGGCCACTTGGGAAAAGTACTGCCCATCCTCGGGGGTGAAAAAATGGGCGCGCCGCGATCCGAGGTTGAGGGTGCCCAAGGTCTCGCTGCGGGTGATCAGCGGAAGGCAGCCGATCGACTGGAGGCCTTCGCGGGAGACGATATCGGCGGTGCCGGGCCAGCTGCGGGCAGCCTCCTCGATGCCCACGAAGCGGCCCTCGCGGGTGCGGTAGACCTCGCCCACGATGGTGTTGTCGAGGGGCACCACCGCGCGCTCACGGATCACCCCGCTTCCTTCGGGAAAATCCAGAGCGTGCAGCCGGAACGCGCCGATCTCCTTTTCATAGATCAGCAGGCTGACGTAGTCCAGGCCGAACGTCTGGCGCAGCGAGCGGGAGATGGCCTGGAACAAGGGCTCGGTGTCGAGACAGGTGACCACGGCGTTGTTGATTTCGAGCAGGGCGCGCAATCGGTCGCGCTCGCGGGCGAGCTGGTCTTCGTAGGCGCGGGCGGTTTCGAAATTGAGCGCATTATCGACCGCCACGGCCACCTGGCGCGCGACGTGGATCATGAAGTCGATGTCTTCGAGGGTGTAGGCGTCGCACTGGAAGGAGCCGAATTGCAAGCCGCCCAGGTTCCTCTGAGCGGTCGAAAGCGGCAGAATACAGAAGCATTGGATGCGGTTGGCGCGCACCAGATCCCTCAGGATCGGAAAGCGGTCTTCGCTTGCGGCGTCCGGCACGTAATAAGGCTGGCCGGTCTGGAGAGCATACCAGGTGGGCGACTGATCGAGTGGTGTGGGACCGGGAGGCGCGCCCACCAGTTCGCGGTCGGTGTGGAGGATGTGCAGGCGGACGGTGCGCTCCTTCTCGTCGAGCAGGGTCAGGCAGATGAAGTCGAAGGAGACCAGCGGCCCCAGGCAGCGGCCGAGATCGGCAAAGAGCGTGGCAAGCTGGCGGTGGGCCGCAATGGATTGGGCCACCTCCAGCAGGGCTTCATAGCGAGCGCGGGTGGCGTCGGGGCGGGTGGGGGCTGACGAAGGCATCCGGGCGTCCGGGAGACGTTTCTTCAACCCTAGCACATTCGGACGCGGCGGCGATCTCCTCGACAAGGTGCTGGATGAGCGGACAGGAAGCTTCGAGGAGCACTCCCCAGCGGTGCATGTCGGCCAGCAGAGCCTGGCCGTCGGGATCCACGAAATCGACTTCGCGGAGGTCCAGAACCACGGCGCGGCGCGCGGCGGTAGCGCCGGCGGCCTGCCAGCACTGGCGCAGTTCGCCGACCCAGGGTCCGGCGAGCCGGCCTTCCAGGCGCAAGCGCAATTCGGTGGCGCTTGGGTGAATCGTAATCTTCAACATTCCCGTGAAGGTGAGGGCACACGGCGTGCCACGCGCCGGGCGGGGGCGGGAGGCGGCCAGAGTGCGTGAGGGCAAGGGGTTTGGCGGACGCGTCCGGCGGCCGGGGGCGAGGAAGAGACGCCCCGTGCCTGCCCAAATAGCGGCAGGCAGGCCGGGAAACGGCGTCCGGCCGCCCTCAGAGTTCGCGCCAGGAGGCGTGGATCTCCGGTTGGTAGCCGTGACGGAAACATTCCACGATGGGGCGCGGGGTGAGGACAGTGACGGTCGAGCCGGCGGGGCGAGGGATGCGCGCGGCATAGCGCTCCGGGGCCCATAGCAGCAGCGCATCGTTCCAGACCAGGTGGAAGGATTGGCCGATGGCGACGAAGCAGCCGTTGGGCAGGGTCTCCAGCGACGCCTGCCAGGTGATCTTCGCCCCGTGGCGGCCGATCCGGTGACGATGGAGTTCGGCGTCGATCTCGTCGGCGTGGGCAGTGTCTTCACCACGGAGGCGCGGAGAGCTCGGAGGAAGCACGGAGAAGGGCAAGGAGGGGGGCACACGGGAGGCGTCGATTTCGTCGGCGTGGGCGGTGTCTTCACCACGGAGGCGCGGAGAGCTCGGAGGAAGCACGGAGAAGGGCAAGGAGGGGGGCACACGGGAGGCGTCGATTTCGTCGGCGTGGGCGGTGTCTTCAC
>JASHSS010000590.1 GCA_030038565.1 Bryobacteraceae bacterium | reverse complement strand
CGTCGCCACCACCGGTATGGGGCTCCCCGACTTCACCGGCAATTACAACCCGGCCCCCGCGCCGTACGACGCCAACGAATGTCCGTCGCCGAAAATGGACTGCTCCGCCGCTGCCACCATCCAGGCCTATCTCGCCCAGCCCACCGTGGGAGGCGCCAATGCCAAAGCCACCCAGACCAGCGGCATGCAAGCCAATTCCGGTCCCGACCTCAGCGTGCACGGAATACACTGGATTTCCGGTTACACCGCCTCGTTCCCATCGCCTTCGGCCCAGGTGCTCGGCGGAGCGCAGTTCGACATGTCTTTTTCCGCCGCCCCGGTTGCCGAAGGATGCACCGCTAACCTCCCGCCCCCTGCCAGCTCTTGTCCCACCCTGGGGTCCTGCGACGCCGTGGCCTGCACTCCGGTGGATTGCATCCCCCAGGCTTGTCTCGCCGTCGGAGTCACCTACTCGCAGCTCACCAGTTACAGCACCTATTTCCAGGTCCAGAAGAATGATCCCTCGGCGCTCATCCCTCCGGAGCAGGCGCTGTATAACGTGCTCGGTAACTACTTCAACCAGACGCCCGTCGCGGCTCAGTTCGGCGCCAACACAGGGACGACACCGATGAACTACTTGCAGGTCTTCGGGCAGGACATCCAATACGCGCAGGCTAATGCCGGTGCGCCCGCCACCATCGTGCAACCGAGCGGCGCGACCATCAGCATCACCGCCCAGCAACTCCTCAACATGGCCGCGCAGGCGATCGGCCAGCTTGCCGAGTTGCCGCTCTCTTCGCCGCCCGCCGGCCTCAGCGTCGCTTCTCACCACACCGGCGGCTTCCTGCAGGGGCAGAACGGGGCAATCTACACGCTCACGGTGTCGAACGCCGCTTCCGCCGCGGCCACCTCCGGCATCGTCACCGTGACCGACATACTACCTGCCGGCCTCACCCTCGTCTCCATGTCCGGCGCCGGCTGGAATTGTTCCGACAATTCCTGCTTCCGCAGCGATCCCCTCGGCGCCGGCGCGAGCTATCCGTCCATTACCGTAACTGTGAATGTAGCGGCCAATGCGACTTCGCCCGCGGTCAACAGCGTGAGTGTTTCGGGCGGCGGATCGCCTGGCGCTTCGGCCACAGACTCTACGGCCATCACGGCCGGCTGTTCCATCGCCTTGGGACCCTCCTCGGCAAACCTGCCGCCGACCGGTACCGCCACCGTGGAAACCTGCCCCAACAATTCCGGCCAGCCCAACTGCGGAGTCCTGCCCGAAACGGCCCTCAGCTTCACGGTTACTCCCTCGGCCGCCTGCGGCGCCTGGACCGCCGCATCGTCCAATCCCGAGTTTCTGCAAATCACCGCCGGCGCGACGGGCAGCGGTGCGGGGACGGTAAGTTACACCCTCCTGACGAACACTCACACCTCAGCGCAAAGTTATTCGATCACGGTGAGCAGCGGCGCGGCCTCGGCGACGGATTCAATCACCGAAGCGGGCAACCCGGACAGCGAGGTCTACCGGCAGGTCTATGTACTCTATGAGCAACTTCTGGGGCGCGACCCGGATGCCAGTGGCTTCGCCTTTTGGAGCGGCACGGGCGGTGCTGGTCTGGGCCAGATGGCGGATTCGTTTCTGACCAGCCCCGAGGCGTTCAACAGCGACTTCGTGGTGATGGCGGCGTACCAGGCAGCGACCGGCGCTCCGCCCACCTTCGCGCAGTTTACCTCGTCGGTGGCGAGTTTGCGGGCCGGCGCCGAGACGGTCGCTGGCCTGTTCAATTCACTGACACCGTCCGGGTATTCGGCGAGTAACTTATATCAGAATCTTCTCAGCCGCGCGCCGGGTTCGGCAGATGCTTCCTGTTACGCCGCCAGCTTAAGAGAGTGCTTCGAGACGATCATCGGGTATCCGGCGAACGTCACGCCGGTGAGCTCGCCCAACAACGAATTTCAAAACACGGGGAGTTACAGCACGGCGCCGGATCACTCGAACGCGCTGTATCTCCAGATGCTGTACTACACGATCCTGAGCAGAAATCCTGACTCCAGCGGATTCGAGTTCTGGCTGGGAGTGGCAGATACCGGCGGCGCGGGCATCCTGTTTCAGGGAGCGGCGGGGTACGCCACCCGCATTCAGATCCTGGGACCAGGAACCCCAAGCCAGGGATTTATCGGCAGTCCGGAGTTTCAGGGGTTGTTTGCAGACTAGCGATCCGGGTGGTCCTCTAACTTGAGTGGACATTCTCATTCAAGTCAAAGTGGAGTTGATCATGACTTCCCTCCGATGTCCCACTGGTGGCGGCCGTGGGCGGCGCGCAGACTCCTTCGGGAGTTGTGATTTCTGTTGCAATAGGACATATAAGCATGAAGCTACTATTCGCCATTCTGCCGTTCTCCACCCTGCTCTTTGCCCAGAGCTCTCCGGTCGTCACGTTGGTGGCCAACGCGGAGGGCGAGTACCCTGTCATAGCTCCCAACACGTGGGTCGAGGTGCAGGGACAGAACCTTTCCAAGCCCGGCGATTCACGCATCTGGCAGGGAACTGACTTCGCCAACGGCCAACTGCCGACGGCGCTCGACGGCGTCAGCGTCACCGTAGGCGGCAAGAGCGCCTACGTGTATTACATCAGCCCGGCGCAAATCGATATTCTCACTCCGCCGAACACGCCGGTCGGAGCCATCGCGGTGCAAGTGACCAACAACGGAGCAATGAGCCCGGCCTTCACCGTCACGGCCAAAACTCTCTCACCATCTTTTTTCAATGTCAGCGGTGGTCCTTATGTTCTAGCGCAGCACAGCGCTGACTACAGCCTCGTGGGCCCGGCCAGTTTCTCTGTCCCCGGCTACGTATTCACGCCCGCCAAGCCGGGGGAGACCGTTCTGATTTATGCCAATGGATTCGGGGCGACGACCACCCCGGTGGTTGCCGGATCGCAGACGCAAGGCGGAACGCTTTCGCCTCTGCCTGTGGTCCAGATCGGCGGCGTCAACGCGCAGGTCGCGTTTGCGGGCTTGACCTTCCCCGGCGAGTTCCAATTCAACGTCGTCATTCCAGCGAATGCGCCCAGTGGCGACGATACGGTGATCGCAACCTACAACGGCGCCTCCGTCGCGCCGGTCGGGCTGATTACGGTTCAAGGCTCGGTTGCCGCGCCGTCAACGGTCGCTCTCTACGTTGCGCCCAACGGCAGCGACTTCTGGAGCGGTAGGCTTGCCGCGCCCAACTCGGGCAACACCGATGGACCGTTCGCGACCTTTGATCACGCCCGCGCCATCGTGCAGTTGATCAACAAAGCAGGATTGACCCAAGTCAGCGTCCAGTTCCGCGCCGGAACTTATTTCCTGCCCGCGACCGAGATGTTCACCGCCGCGGACTCGGGCTCATCGACGCTGCAAATTGTTTATCAAAATTATCCCGGTGAATCGCCCGTTTTCAGCGGAGGAGTGCGCCTTCAGAGCTGGACCAACACCAGCGGCAACACGTGGAAGACCACTCTGCCCGCATCCACGCAGTATTTCGAAAATCTCTTCTACAACGGAACGCGGAGGCTTCGTCCTCGCCTCGGCGTATCGGCAGGCAATACGTTGGGCACGTATTACCGGAGCGCCAACACAGTCTATCTGAATGCGCCCGCGCCTCCCGCTGCAGCGCCGAATCCCAATTGCGCGGTCTATATCACGGGCAGCGGTTGGGAATGCTTTGACCGGTTCCAGTACAGCCCGACAGATCCCATTTCGGGCACATGGAAGAACCTCGCCCCGGAGGCGGGCAACCCTTGCGGACAGCCTGCCGGCAACCAGGCAATCGCAGGCGATATCGAGGTGCTGGATTTCGAACAATTCAGCACCTCGAAGTTGCGCATCAGTTGCATCGACACGACCAACCACATCGTCTACATGACGGGGCCGACCGGTTTTTCACAAGCCAACGCGAGCGAGAGCGGCTTTATCGCCGGTAACCGCTATTTGGTGGACAACGTGGAAGACGAGCTGACGCAGCCAGGACAGTGGTTTCTCGACCGTTCGACGGATCCTTGGACCCTCACCTATCTCGCCAATCCGGGAGAGAATCCAAACACCGACGACGTCATCGTTCCGCAGCTCTCGCAGGTGCTGGTGGCTTCCAATCTCCAATACGTGACGTTTCAAGGATTGACGTTTGAGCACGATAACTACACAATTCCCCCGGCCGGCCACATCTCGGTGGAGTTGGAACCCGACATCAGCGCCGCAGTCTCATTCCAGAATTCGCAGAATATTACGTTCAACGCCGGGATCGTCACGCAAACCTCGGGCACAGGTCTGGAGTTTATTAATTGCATCAACGGCTCCGCATCGCCGGCTTACTGTGTCTCGTACAACGTCAACGCTGTCGTGGCCAACAACCTGATTGAGAACAGCGCATTTTACGACCTTGGCGCGATGGGATTACGCATCGGTGAGCCTTACGCGAACGCGTACACCGACGCCAACGAGGCGCAGTTGACCACGGTGGAAAACAACGTGGTGGAAGGCTACGGGCGCACCATTCCCGCCTCGTTCGGAATCGGGCAGGGCTTCGGACACGACAATCTCTACACCCACAACGACGTCTACGATGGGTACCACTGCGCCGTCTCGACATCCCAGGGCATTGCCGACGGCACGAAGCCCAGCGGCATCGGCAACGCCAACAACGTGATTTCCTTCAATCACGTCTGGAATCTACTGCAAGGCATTATGAACGATGGCGGGTCCATTCGGATCGATGGCGGAAACAGCGTCTATACGGCAGCCGGCAACAAGATTCTGAACAACAAGATTCACGACGTAACCGACGCGTCCATTATGGATTCCAACGGATATGGCGGCAACGGAGTTTATCTTGACGACAGCACGGGCCTGGTGGATGTAGAGAATAATCTGGTTTATCGCGTCTCGGCAAACACGGTCTACACCCCTCACGGTCCGGCTGCGCCCAACGAGGCCAACACGATCAAGAACAACATTCTGGCCTACGGGCGCTTGGCTATGGTATCCGTGAGTTTTCCTTACCCGAACGGCGTGCCTGCGGCCATCCCGCAGGACTTCGCCATCACCAACAATCTCTTCTATTTCGACCGAAGCGAAACATCCTCGCCCAAATTCTATGTGCAAGGTGGATGCGTGTACTCCGGCGGAGCGCCCTTCACCCAGTTCCAACAGTGGAATAGCAACCTCTACTGGCGAACTGACGGTGCTTTTGCAAGCGACACCAAAGCGTTTGCCATTCAGCCGAGCCCCGGAACAGGTAACGATGCTCCCTGCAACAGCAACACCAGCGACTATACGTTCTTCACACTTGCGCAGTGGCAGCAGACGGAAGGAGAGGACGTTTCGAGCGTGGTGAAGAATCCGGGCTTCAACAACCCGGCCTACCCAGCGGACGATTACTCGCTACCCAACGGTTCGCCGGGTATCGGGTTTGTGGTGTTCAATCCGAACCTGGCGGGGCGATCCAATCCCGTGATCATGCCACCGGCGGTGGCGGCGACGTTTGTCACAAAGACCTATAACCCGGCGACGGATTATTAAAGTTCCGAGCCGGCCGAATAGCCAGCGAAGCGGCGGTTGTCTCTTCATCACTGCGGTCGAATTCATCATGAACGACCCAGCCCTTCGGGCCAGCGAAGGTCCGGCATATTCGGATTTGGGCTTCTGCACATGATTCGCCTTGCAGGTCGGAAGACTACGCGTTTAAGAGCGAATAGTGGTTTGTTCCGTGAACTGCCTGTGGTAATTCGGCCTTCTCTTGCGGGACGTTTGGGAACAATCTGAGCGGCCGGTCCGGGAGTGTATACCAAGCTGCTAGGCGAGTACCTCCGGAATCGGCGGCTTCCGCACGAAGGCTGGGGGTCGTGACCGGCTGGCTTTTCAAGACCGGCCCGCTCCCGGCATCCGCCCTCGGATTTCCCGTCGCCCCCCCAGGCCATTCACAACCCTCCTTCCCCGCCTTTTCAACTACTTAACCCCACTCCCCGCCGCCCCCGTGTTACCCTCAACCTCGGGCGGACCCTCCGGTCCGCCTTTCCCGTTTATGGCCACCCAAAAACAAATCCAGGCCAACCGCCTGAATGCTCGCAATTCCACGGGCCCCCGCTCCGCTGAGGGCAAGGCCGTCTCCTCCCAGAATGCCCTGCAATCCGGCATTGACGCTCAATCTCAAATCATCCGCGGCGAACAGTCCGGCGAACTCGCCGCCCTCGCCGCCCAATACCTCCGCGATCATCAGCCCCGGACCGCGGCTGAGCGCGCGCTGGTCGATATCATGATCGACAGCGAGTGGCTCCTCCGGCGTATGCGCAAAGTCGAAGCCCATCTCTGGGAAAACGAGATCGCCGCTGTCGAGGAAAAGCACCTGCGCTGGCACAGCGACGAGCCCAAGCCCGTCAAACGCATGCTTGGCAGAGCCTTCCAGGAATCCCGCGAAACCTTCGTCCGCCTCGAACGCCGCCGCGATTACCTGCACCGCACCTATCACCGCGCCCTCCACGACCTCCGCGAACTCCAGGCCTCCCGCGCCCCCGTCGGGAATCCCGCCGAATCCCCCGAACCGCTTCCTGCCGCCCCTCCTACCCTCCCTCCAACTCCTTCATCTCAAAGGCCAAACCAGGAAATTGGCTTCGTTCCTGAAAATCCTCCCGCAGCCCCCGCACTGGCCCCCGGCCTGCCCCCCGCGGCGCCCCCGGAACCTGCCTGTCCCTCCACGCCCCAAAGCGCCTCCAGCCGCTCCCAATCTCATGAAGACGCCGCCTGATTCCGCTGTCCAAATACGCAACGCCGGCTCACCAGGCAGCCGCCCGCATCAACCATCCGGCTCTGAAAATGGCGGACGCGAACGAGCCGATGGACCGCGTGGATGAGCAAGCCCGGGCCTCCGACAAGACCTGCTCGCAAAGCCGGCCGCTCCGCCTCCGCCGCTGTACAATAAATAACTGGTGTAAGGCCGCCCGGGAACAACCGGGGGGCGGATTTCGTAACCACTAAGGAGTGCTTTCCCACGCCTATGACTGCTACCGAAACCCCTACACTGGGGCAAATCCATGCGCTCCTCGCCGAGAGGGGCTACGACGTTTCCGAATCCGGCCCGGATACCCTGAAGATTACAGAGGTGCACAGCGGGATCTCCATCCAGGCCGTGCTCCAGGGCCAGATCATGTTCTTCTCGCTGACCTGCACGGTGGTGGCCGGGGAAGCCATCACGCCGGAGTTGATGGGGCAGATGTTGGCCGCCGATAACGGCATCCACACCTCGCATTTCCAGCTCTACGACGCCGGCCAGGGCAAGGTGGCCATCACCTTGGCCAATTTCTGCAAGTTGCAGGAGATGGGGCCGGACGACGAAGACGATATTCTCTCCTGCGCCCATTTTCTGCTGGTGGATGTCATCACGGCCCGGCATCTGCTGGGTTCGCTCGAATCGTAACGGAGAATCTTCATGCCATTTCTTTCCGATATTTTCGGCCGCATGGGCCGCGTGGCCCGCGGAACCGCCAACCAGGGCGTGGACGCGCTGGAGGACGCCCACTTCGAATCCACCGTGCGCCAGACGGTGGCGGACATGCGGACCGAACTGAACAAGGTCATCAACGCTTCCGCGATGGCCATGAGCAACTACAACCGGCTGGACGCGGAGTATCAGAAATACCAGCGCCAGTCGCAGGAGTGGAAAGATCGCGCCGGCCTGGCGCTCGATGCGGGCAAGGAAGACCTGGCCCGCCAGGCGCTGGCCAAGAAGGCCGAATGCGATCAGCAAAGCGCCACCATGCAGCAGTCGGTGGAGTCCGCCCGCGCCACCAGCGAAAAGCTCAAGGCGCAGGTGGCGGAGCTCAAGCGCAAGATCGACGAAGGCGAGCGTACGGCCACCACCCTGGTGGCGCGCAAAAACGCCGCCGAAGCCCAGCGCAAGGTGGCGGAAGCCATGTCGGGCGTGGGCAGCGCGGACAACGCCTTTTCGGCGCTCAAGCGCTTTGAGGAAACCGTTTCGAAGGAAGAGGCCACGGCCCAGGCCTACGACCAGATTGCCTCCACCGGTAAGGATGAAAACCTGGAGGCGCAGTTCGCGTCCCTGGGCGCCCACGGCGTGGATTCGGAGCTCGCCGCGCTCAAGGCCGAGCGGCTTCAGAAGGCCAATCCGGCGCCCACGTTTCCGCCCAAATCGCTGGGACCGGGCGACTCGATTGCCACCAGGGAGGCCAGCGGAGGGAAGGCCGGGGCGTAGGCCGGCCTTGCAGAAGCTATGCACACCTTCGCCATAGAGTTCATTCTCAGCGTCCTGCTGGTCATCGTTCTGATGAATCTGTTCAAGAAGAAACCAGCCCCGCCCGCGCGCGGTCCGCAGCCGGATCTGGCCAATCTGAAGCCCACCGACGCGCGCACCGGCGACGTGATCTCCGTGGCGGGCGCGGGCGACAACATGGCGGACCTGGATTTCACCGCCGACCGCACCACCACCTTCGAAGCCGGCTCCCGCAACTGGACGGAACTGAGCGGGACCTACCGCGAGCGCCGCGTGGCGCTGCGAGTGGCCATGGAAGACGAGCTGGAAGTGGCCCTGCATAGCGATCCCCGCAAGCTGACCATCGAGGATCTGGGAGTTTCCGAAGACGACCTGGCGCAGATGGACGAACGCCAGAATACCGGCGACTCCTTCGATTTCGACAACCGGACCTGGCTCTACCGCCTGAGCCGGGAAGCGCGCGCCACCCGCGACGACCAGCGGCAGCCGGCCGGCTTCTACTATTGGGAGTTTCGTGAGCACCAGGGCAAGGGCCTCCTGACCGTGCGCAAGCCGGAGGGGGAGCCCTTCGGGGTGACGTTGTACACGGGGATTGCGGCGGGGGATGTCACCGTCTACCGGCGGTGAAAGGAAAACCGTGAACCGATCGGGATTGAAGTTTCTGGCGGCCCTCATCGTCGTGCTGATGGTGCTGGTCGCGGTGGCGAATCTGGATGGGTTGCCGCGCGGGCTGAAGAACAGTATCCAGGCCGAGCACCCGGAATTGGCGGCGGCCCAGACGAAGTTTCACCAGGCCCAGGATGAAGTGCTGCGCGACCTGCAGACGCAGGCCGATTTGTTCCAGGGAATCGGCTCCAGCCGCGCGTGGCCCGATCAGCTCTCGCAGTCGCTGGGCAATCTGCAGTATGCCTCCCACGACCTCGACCAGTTGGACCAGATCCGGCGCCAGGATCGCCGCACTCAGCAGCAGCAGGCCGAAACCCTGCTGGCGCAGGAGCGCGACCTGCGAACCAAGGCGCTCGATTCGGCGCTGGCGATTCAGAAGCAGGCCGCCCACTGGGTGGATCTGAAAGATCACCTGCCGGACGCGCTGGCGGCCATGGACCGCAACGACCAGTCGGTGGCCTCGCTGGATCTGGCTTCGCTCGCGAGCTTCGTCCAGCGCACCGAAACCGATTGGCCGGACAAGAAGGCCGACCTGGATGCGCGGCTGGCGTCGCTGCAGAAGGAAGTGTCGGACACCCAGGCCGCCTGGCAGCAGAGCGCGGATGCGCGGCGCGAGGCGGCGGCGGGCGCCGCCAAGGTGGATTACCCGGTGCTGTTCGGGGCTGCCGACCAGTTGCAGGCCGCGGCGGCCGATGTTACTGCCCAATCCGCCCAAATCCGCGCGCTCGGCGGCCAACTCTACGATTCGTGGGACAAGCTGCTGGTGGACATGCAGGTCCGCGGCCACTTCAGCGGCAAAACCTGGAACCAGGACATCCGCACGGTGCGCACGCACTATCCGGACGCCACCCTGCGCGACGGCCAGAGCAGCTCGCAAGACCAGTGGGTGGAGGTGGCCGAGGCCACTTACAACTCCGACAAGAACGACCTCGGGATGGCCATCGCGCACAAGCCCGCCGGCAAGTACGATAGCGAAGCCGAGCGCGTGGCGCAGCCGGCCGGGTTCGCCTACATCGCGCCGGTTTCCGTGGGGCGCAACCAGTACGGCTACTGGGACAATAGCGGCGGGCATAGTTTCTGGGTCTGGTACGGGCAATACGCGCTGCTGCGCGATCTCCTGTTCAATCACGATTACCGCCCGCTCGACCGCTACGAATGGGAGGGCTATCGCGACTCCTGGTCAACCGGCCGGACGTATTACGGCCACGACCCGGCTTACGGTGACGCGCCGCGCTACGGCACGCAGGGAACCAGCACGCAGACCCGCTACGCCGGCAGCACGTTCGCCAAAAGCGGAGGCTTCAAGGATTCCAAGTACGCCTCCAAGTCGGGCAACTACCGCGATTCGCGGTTCGCCTCGCCGAACGCCGGAAATCCGGATGCGGATCATTCGCCGCACCGCTTCGGCTCGGGATCGAGCCAACCGCGCTCCGCGCCGTCCTACCGCCCTCCCTCACGCCCCTCCTATCGCCCGCCCAGCGGCGCGCGGCGTTTCGGGAAACATTAAAGCCGGGTATGGGGGCCCGGGCCACACGTCTGGCGACGCAGATCCCGCTCGTGGAGGCCAGGACCGCTCCCCGCAAGACGCGCCCGCCACTCCAGGTGGGGCAGGCCTTCAGCCTGCCCTGGGCAGGCAAATCGCCTGCCCCACCGCCGCGGGCGTCTTCATCCATTTCAGTGGGCCGCAGGCCCGTGACCACCGCCTTGAAAACGACACAGGGCTGGTGGGACCGGCCTTCAGCCTGTCCAGGGCAGGCTGAAAGCCTGCCCCACCAATGCCGCAAGCCCATATGCGCTCCCTTACTAGGCGCCCCACGTCCAAGACCTCGAATTCTTGCGGCCTGCCTCCTGTTTCCAGCGATGCTCGGCGCGCAGGCGGATCTCACCCAGTGGCGCGTGCCCGCGGCCATGCGGACCCTGGGGTACGCATCGGAAACTCGCGTGGAAGGGTGCCATAGCGCGTCCTGCACGGTGCTGCTGCCGCCGGAGACGCTGCCGCGGAATGCCTTCGGCAACTTCACCCGCACCCTCGATGCTGCGCCCTATCGCGGCCGCAAGCTGGCCATGAACGCGTGGATCCGCGTCGAAGCCGCCGGCGCGCCTCCCGGCCGGGCCCAGATGTGGCTCCGCGTGGTGCGCTCCGGTCACCGGCTCGGTTTCTACGACGATATGGGCGACCGCCCGGTCGTCTCCTCCGAATGGAAGCGCTATGAGATCCCCGGAGAAGTGGCGGCGGATGCGCAGTCGATCCAGATGGGCGTGCTCTCCTTCGGCCAGGCGCGGGTGTGGATCGATGGGGTTGAACTGGAGCGGGGCCCGGCGCCCAGCGCCGCGGAAACCGGCGTGCGCGCGGAGATGGAAGAAATCTACGCGCGCATCGACGCGGCTTACGGGCGGGGCGACCTCTCGGAGATGACCAGCCGGGCGCTGCCCGATGCGCAGATCGTGATGGGGCAGGCCCGCTCGCCGCTCGCGGGCGCGGTGGCGCAGATCGCCGCGGAACTGCGCAAAGGCACGCGGATCGAATCGCGCTCCACGGTGACGGGCGTGCGGGTCGCCGATGGCATGGCCGTGGTTTCGGTGAATAACGACTCGCTGATGAGCGCCGCGCCGGCCGGCGCCAGCCGCGAGGTGCTTTCCGTCAGCCGCGATACCTGGGCGCGCGCGGAGGGTGGATGGCGGTTGCGCGAAACCGTGCTCATTTCGAGCCGCGCGCTGACCCCCAGGACGGACGACGCCACCGGCCGCGCGGTGGCCGCGGAACTGAAACTGCGCGCCGCGCCCCTAACCGCGATGGAGGGCGGCGCCGGCCTGGCCGCGTTCGGCAAAGCCGTGGGCGACGCCAGGATTGTGGCGCTCGGCGAAGCTACCCACGGCACCAGCGAGTTCTACCGGTTGAACCAGCGGCTCATCGAATACCTCGTTCGCGAAAAGGGATTCACGGTCCTGGCCATCGAGGCCAACTGGCCCGAGTCGCTGGCGGTGGACCGGTACATCAAGACCGGTGTGGGCGACCCGCGGAAGGCGCTGGCGGAGATGAATTTCTGGACCTGGTA
>JASHSS010000589.1 GCA_030038565.1 Bryobacteraceae bacterium | reverse complement strand
GGGTAGCATGGGTATCGATGCGACCGTCGAGGCGCGCCGCCACTCCCGCCAGCGCGCGAGCCCAGCGCGAGGTGTGGGCCGCCAGAACCAGTCCGGCGCCGGCCGCCCGCGCGAGAGCTTCAGCAGCCGCGGCATCGGTGGCATATCGCGGCTGTTGAAATGCCTCGCCCTCCACCGCCAGGAAATGCCCCGCGCCGCAGCCCGCGATGCGATCCGCGGCATCGGCGGCGGCCGCTCCCACCATGCCGACCGTCAATTCCCCACCCAACGAACAGGCGGCAGCCAGCGCCTCCAGCGCGGGCTTGGCCAGCGCGCCATCCGGCGCGGTGTGCGCCAGAAAGAGTATTTTCTCCATGTGATGCCTCCCTAAGAACTACGTTTCCTCACTACGCCTGCGGCCTCCGGCACGGCTGGTGAACGGCCCGCCCGAGAGCGGCCAGGCGAATCGCCCTCGCGCTTCGCGCACCTGGGCGGGCGGCGTCGCCACCCGGGAAACGAATCTCGGCTGCCCGCGGCCCTTCTCTGGTCGTGCCCGTGACGGCCCGCGAGGGGCTGTAAGAGGGCGTCCGGGCAGGCGAATCGCCTGCCCCACCGGCCCCACCAGCCACCTTCATTTCTCCGTAATCCAGGCGACGATTTCGCGCGCGATGTCTTCCGCCGGCATGTTCTTCTCGATGCGCGTTTCGCGACGTTGCGCGGGCAGAGCCACGGACTGGAAACAGACTCCCGCCCCCGATATCGCGGCCGCCTTGGCGCGCTGCAAAGCCGGCATCACCTGGCGCATATTAGCCATCCCCACTTGCGGATTGTTGCGCGGCTCGGGCAGGTAGCCGGTGGCCCAGCCCAGCACCGCGGGAGGCCCCTCGAGGATCGAAACCTGGTGCTCGCCGCCCTCCACGCGCTCCAGAATCTCCATCGAGCCATCCGGCTGAACGGTCAGCCGGTCCACCCCGAGGAATTGCTCGGTGATGCCCAGGCGCTCTCCCACCATCTGCAGGGTCGATCCGGCGCCGCGCGAAGCCGATTCCCAGCCGCCGAAGAGCAGCAGGCGGCCCTTATCGAGGCCCGCGATGGCGGCAATAGCCTCGGCCAGCGCGGCGGCGGTGGCGAACGAATCGCTGAAGCCCGAGGCCGGTCCATCCAGCGCCACCAATTCGAAGGGGACTTTCTGCGCCACCGTCATCATCACCTGTTGCAGCTTGGCTTTGGGTCCCAGGCTTACCAGCCAGACCTTGCTGTTGGCGTGGGCGCGCGCCAGCGCGGCGGCTTCATAGAGCGCGTGGCCGGCCCACGGATCGAGCACCGCGGGCAGCATGATTTCGTTTTTGAGGGCCGGCTGGCCGGGCCCCGCGACTGGTTCCAGGGTCTGCAACGGGTCGGGAACCAGGGTTCCGCACACGACAATTTGAAAGGACATGGATCAGTTCTCGCTGGAGTGCAATCCTCCGGGGCCGGCGGTGAAGGCCAGCGCCCGCTCCGGGCAGTTCCACAGGCAGGCGCCGCAGTGGACGCACTTCTCGCGGTCGAAAGCGGGCACGCCGTCGCCGCTGCCGCCATCGGCGCCCGGCGCGATGGCCTGGCCGGAACACATCTCGATGCAGGGCTTGGCCGCGCATCGCCGGCACAGTTCGGGATGGAGGAAGCGGACGTGATCGGCCGCCCCCGCGGGGGCCTGCACTTTGCCGCCCATCAGCAGGGCGTCCTGATGGCTCACCAGCAGGCAGCCATCGTAAGGGATGGACGGCCAGCCGCGCCGGTCCATGAAGGCATCGTGACCGGCCACGCCCCGCGCGCGGCATTCGGCTACCAGGCGGGCGGCGGCGGGATCGGAGGTTTCCAGTTCCATTCTGCGCCGCGGCTGGCCCGGAATGGCGATCTTCCCCTTGCTGAAGGCCGCCAGGGCCATCCCGGCCAAGCCGGGCAGCAGGCCGCGATGGAAGCCGTCGCGGGCCCGTTCGGCGATGCGCGCTTCGCGCTCCACCCAGCTTGCGCGGCGGCGGGCCACATAGGCCGCCTCCACATTTGCGCGGCTCAGCGGCTTGCCGGCGGCCAGCAGTTCCACCACGCCTTCGGCCAGTTGCGCCCCGGTGGTCCAGGCCTCATCCACCCCGGAGCCGGTCAGCGGATTGGTGGATCCCGACCCTTCGCCGATGCGCGCGTAGCCCTCGCCCGCCAGCACCGGCTCGCCGCGCCGCCCGGATTCCTGCAACGACTTGGCGCCCCACGACCGCAGCCGCCCGCCCTCCACATAGCGCCATAGATAAGGGTGCAGCAGAAAGTGCTGCAGGTAGCGATAGCAGGTGGGCACCGGGCTGCGGAACCAGGACGGCACAAAAATTCCGGCGCTCGCCACGCCCTCCGGGTGTACGTACAGGAAGCCGAAAATCTCCGGCTCGGGATAGCCGAAGGTGTGGAAGACGGCGCCCGGCGCAAGCTTCGAGCCGGAGGGAAGGTCGATCACCATTTTCATGCCCACGGCCCATTCGCGCGCGGGGCGATCGGTGAGTTGCTGTCCCACGGCGCCGACCGGACCATCCGCCACCACGGTCAGTTCGGCGCGCACATCCATGCCCGGCATGTAGCCGTCCCCTGGATGGCCTTCCCGGTCCACGCCTTGATCGGTGAGCCGTACGCCGCGCACGCGCCCGCCTTCGACCAGCGCTTCGGCCACCGGCATTCCCGGCCAGATCTGGGCCGTTCCGGAAGCCATGATCTGGCCGCCCGCGAACTGCAAAAACTGGCCGATCGAAAGGATCAGGCCGCCCTCCTTGCGCAGGAACGGCGGCACATAGGGAAGCTCGACCGCGCGGAGAGGGCCGGCGAACGGGCGGATCAGCCGGTCGGCCGCGCGCTGGACGAGGGACCGGCGGCTGGCGCCCACCGGATCGAGCAGATAGACCAGCTTCTCCGCCACCACCGGCGCCGCCATGGGGATCTGCGACGGGTCGAGCGAGGGCAGGGTGGCGCGGATGCCGCGGGC
>JASHSS010000588.1 GCA_030038565.1 Bryobacteraceae bacterium | reverse complement strand
CGTGGCACACCGCGCAGTTGGCCGCCCACAGTCGCCGGCCGGATTCCAGATCCATCCGCGCATTGAAAAGCCCCTCCGTAGGGGCCTGCGCCCAACTCACCGAGACCAGCACGACAGCCACGATTAAACCGTGCATCGTTTCCCCTTATACCCAGCCAGCCGAAACCCGCGCCTGCGCTTCGCGGCGCAACCCCTGTGCCCCCGGATTGAGCCAGTATACATCCGGCCGCGGCTGCCGGTGCTCGTTCGCACCGAGCCGCCCTGACCCCAACACCGTTCAATTAAGGACGGCCTCCCCACGCTTCCTGGATCGGCGTTTCACACAGTGATCCTCACGGCAGGAAATGCTGGCACACTCACCCGAGCAATCTCTGAGTGGCGCGTGACTCGGGAGCAATCGAGAACAGGCGCCTTCAATTGTACGGAAGGCCAACTCGGACACGTGGATCCGCTTCGAGTGGCCGACCCGCTCAGAAACCGTGCCGCAAGTCTTGCGTGGTAAGTTCCACGGTACGGCGCCGCAGGGGCGCCCGCCGATCGGGAATTTGTGCGGTATTCCGGCCTGCCAGGCGCAAGAGGCTAATTAAAGCCCCTATGCCTTCAGTCATAATCGGAAGGTGTAAGGCTCGCCTCGACGTCCTCCCTTTACGTATACGTCTTGTCTCCGCCGATCTGCGAATCCCAATACGTCGTAGGGTCGGTGAAGAACTCACCCTGCCGGCAGAGAGGGCGGATCGCTTCCTCATTGACTTTGATGCCCAGGCCTGGCCCCGTCGGAACCGGGATGTAACCCTTAACCACGAGGCCCCCTGCGTCGGTTATGTCTTTGTGCCAAGCTGGCTGCGGCTGGTGCCATTCCATGGCGAGGAAGTTTTGGCAGGCGGCTATCGCGTGCACGCCGGCTATGTAGCCGATCGGGGTAGCGTTGCTGTGGACCATCATCCCCACCGAATATTTGGCCGCCATGTCGGCGGTCTTCTTCAATTCCAGACAGCCGCCGATAACACAGTGATCCGGGTGGATATAATCAACTGCACGCGCCTGGCAAAGCGGCTCGAGCGATTCCACCAGGTAGGCGTCTTCGCCGGTCAAGGTGGGCACATTGACCGAATTGGCGATCTGCTTCCACTCCTCAACCCGGAACCACGGGACCATGTCTTCCAACATTGAGGGGGTGACCCTCTCCATCGCCTTGGCCAGCTTGATGCAGCTTTTCACGGTAAGGTGCCCGAAATGGTCGTGCGCCATGGGAATGTCGGCGTCGTCGCCCATGGCCTCCTTAATGGCAGCGACATGGTCGGCGACGAGTTCAGCTCCCTTGGCGCTGATCTCGAATCCCTGATAATAGTTCTCAGGGTTCTCCCCCGGTTCCCCGTTGTAGCCTTGCGGCGCGTACATCGTGCCCTTCTTGCCTTGGAGGATGCGAGCTACGCCCAGATCATACTTGAGCATCGTAAACCCCGCAGCGACTCTCTCCTTATAATCGGCGGCAATGTCTTTGATGTCGTTCGAGCGCGGGTCACCCTCGGAGTACATGCGGACCTTGTCGCGAAATTTCCCGCCGAGCATTTGATAGATCGGCACGCCATAAGCTTTGCCGGCCAGGTCCCACAAAGCGTTCTCAATCGCGTTGACGCCGCTCCCCCGGCGGTTATACGCGCCGTGGATCTTGATCTTGCGGAAGATCTTGTCCACGTTGCACGGATTCTCGCCGAGCACTCGGGTCTTATGCGTCAGCACGTAGTTCGGCTGGGGGCCATCCCCAATGGTCTGGCCATAACCCGAAATTCCCTGATTGGTATCGATTCGGACGACGATCGTGCCGCCCGATGCCCCTCCCGTGCCGGGAGTCGCCGGAGGTAGCGGTCCCCTGCCGCCGCCGGGTCCCCTGCCGCCACCGGGTCCGCCCCCCCGCCCCGCGCCCGCCTGGCCTCCCGGCCCCCTCAGAACGGCGATGCGCATGTCAGTAACCTTCAAGTCCGACGGAATTGAATTCCGGTTGACATCCTGGGGATACGCTTCGAGGTCAGCCAAGAGGCCAAGCCCCGCAACTGCCGCGCCCGTACCCAGAAGCGCACGTCGCCCAATTGCGTTTTCTTTTGTAGACATTTACTCTCCTTTCGCCACCAAAACGTACTCGCGTCTGGAAGCGGTCCACTTTCTCATTACATAAGGTATCCGAAATTGAATATCGAAGCAGCACTCGCGCTGTCTCAGCGTCCGGCAGCAGTTCTCGAACACAAAGGAGATGACGGCGGTATCCACAACCACCGGCGTTGTGGTGTCCATCAGAGGACGGCCGGGCGGAGGGCTTCCTGCCGAAGAGCACGGATGAGGGCCACGAACTCCTCCGCGCCCTCCGGGTCATATTCGGTGTCTTCCCGCAGATCCGCGGCGCTGATGGGCGGTTTGAGCGCCAGGCCGGCAGGAAGCCGGATCTGCTCGCCGTCTGCCTCCGCTCCTTCGATCTTCCGTGGCATCGGATTTCAGTTTACCCTAAGGGCGGAGCAGTCATGAAAAACCTTCGCCTGTGGGCCGCCGTGGCCATAGCCGTGTTGCGGATGCCGCCCGCCCGCGCCCAACAAACGCCCGCCCTGCGTTCGCCGGAAGTGGCGCCCGACCGCCGGGTGACCTTCCGCCTGCTGGCCCCCAAGGCCGGCGAGGTATCGGTGAGCGGCGAGTTCCAGCAGGGCGCCCGCAGCCTTCAGAAGGACGAGCGCGGCGTCTGGACCGTCACCATCGGCCCGCTCGATCCGGAGATCTACAACTACAACTTCACCATCGACGGCGTCCGCACCATCGATCCCGGCAATCCCAACGTGAAGACCGGTTCGACCCCCAGCACCATCGCCAGCATTCTGGAAGTGCCGGGCGACGCTCCGGCCTTTTACGACGGCCAGCCGGTGCCCCACGGCGAGATCCGCAGCCACTGGTACGCATCCAAATCGCTCGGCACGCTGCGGCGGCTCACGGTGTACACGCCACCGGGCTATGGAGGCGCCATCCGCCGCCGCCTTCCGGTGCTCTACCTGTTCCACGGCGCCAACGCCGACGAAACCGCCTGGACGCGGCTGGGCCACGTGAACTGGATTCTCGACAACCTGCTGGCTGCCGGAAAGTCCAAGCCGTTTCTGGTGGTCATGCCGTTCGGCTACGGCGTGCCGCCGGGCGCCCCCGCCCCCGCCGGAACGGACAACACGGCGCTCTTCGGCCGCGACCTGGTCGAGGATGTGATTCCCTTCATCGAGTCGCGCTACCGCGTCGAAACGGGCCGCGATGGGCGCGCCATCGCGGGCCTCTCGATGGGCGGCGGAGAGTCGCTCGGGATCGGCCTCAACC
Source organism: Bryobacteraceae bacterium (assembly GCA_030038565.1). Taxonomy (GTDB): domain Bacteria; phylum Acidobacteriota; class Terriglobia; order Bryobacterales; family Bryobacteraceae; genus JOPF133. The sequence continues at coordinate 3,271 of JASHSS010000588.1, read as the reverse complement.
GCCTCGATCTGTTCAGCTACGTGGCCGGCTTCAGCGCCGCGCTGCGGCCCGCCGATTTTTCCAAAACCTTCGCCAAGCTGGCCGCCAATCCACAGGACGCCAATCGCCAACTGCACCTGCTGTGGTTCGGCTGCGGCGCCCAGGACAGCCTCTTCCCGGCGGCCCGGAGCTTTCACGAATTTCTCGACGCGCACCAGATCCGCCACGTGTTTCACGAAAGCCAGGGCGCTCACACCTGGATGGTGTGGCGGCATTACTTGAACGAGTTGGCCCCGCTGCTGTTCCGGTAGGGCGGGCGTCCGGATGCCGTTCTCCGGCTACCGCTCCGCCGTCTTTGCCATGGCCGGCGGGTAGCGGTCGCCGACCGCCATCGCGGCCAGCCGGTTCAACTCCTGCATGTCCCCCGCGGTCAGGCGCACGTCGAGCGCGCCCAGATTGTCGTCCAGGTACGCCCTCCGCTTGGTGCCGGGGATCGGCACCCCATCCGGCGCCGCGGCGAGAACCCAGGCCAGCGCGACTTGCGCGGGGGTCGTCCCGTGGCGTCCCGCAACTGCCTTCACGGCATCCACTATTTTTTGGTTGGCCGCCATGTGCTCATCGTCGAACCGGGGCAGGCTGCGCCGGAAATCGCCCGCCACGAAAGCCGAACTGGACTGGAACGCCCCCGTCAGATACCCGCGCCCCAGAGGACTGAACGGCACCAGGCCCACGCCCAGCTCCCGCATCGCCGGCAGGATGGATTCCTCAATCCCGCGCTCCCACAGCGAATACTCGCTCTGCACCGCGCTGATGGGGTGCACCTGGTGAGCCCGCCGGATGGTCTCCGCGCCCACCTCCGAAAGACCCAGAAAGCGCACCTTGCCCGCCGTCACCAGTTCCTTCATCGCGCCCACGGTTTCCTCGATCGGAACCGCCGGGTCCTTGCGGTGCAGGTAATACAGATCGATTACGTCCACGCCCAGCCGCCCGAGCGAGCCTTCCACGGCGCGCCTGGCATTGGCGGGCGATCCGTCCAGCTTCGTCCCCCCGGCCCCCAGGACGATCCCGAACTTCGTCGCCAGCACTACCCCGCTGCGCCGTCCCCGTATCGCTTTGCCCACCAGTTCTTCGTTGGTGTGCGGGCCGTACACCTCCGCCGTATCGAGCAGCGTCACGCCGCGATCGAGCGCGCGATGAATCGTCGCGATCGACTCCGCTTCGTCACCCGTTCCGTAAGCATGGGTCATGCCCATGCAGCCCAGCCCGAGCGCGCCCGCGGCCAGACCCTGGCTTCCGATTTTCCGTATCTCCATATCGCAATCCCGTTCCGCAGCGCGCCGCCCCGCCCCTTCGCTGCCTCTCCCTCGAAAATCTACTTGGCGGTACTCTGCGTCCTAGCGCCTTGCGAGAGTCGCCCTCGCGTCCATTTTCATCCCGGCGGGTGCGGCACGCCCCGCCGGGCAACTCTCCAGAAAGCTCTCCCGACTTTTCTCCGTGCTTCCTCTGCGCCCTCCGCGTCTCCGTGTGAGGACGCCTGCCGCCCCAGTCCCGAAACTTTCTATTCCGGGAACGTCGAGGACCCCCCGGGCGTCGAGGCTCCGAGACGAGTGTAGCACCGCGCCTCCCGCGCCGGACGAGTCTATGATTGGAAGCTGGGAGTATTCACACCATGTCGAGCCAGATAGACCGGCGTACGTTTATGACCGCGCTCGGATCGGGCGCCGCGGCCCTCCAGGCGGCTGAGAGCCAGACCCCGCCGAACGGGCGGTCCGCGGACAAGCAGGTGATCGGAATCCAGATCGGCGCGATCTCCTTTCTGGACGAGGGCACGGACAAGGTCCTCGACATCCTGCGGGAGAAGGCTTGCGTGAACACGCTGTTCCTGGCCACGTTCACCTACGGCACCGGCATCGCCGGCAGGCAGATTCCCGGGCACCCCCTGCCCGACCACGGCGTGCAGGCTTACGACGCCCACTTCCACGGTGGAAACTTCGCCACGCCGCACCCGCAGTATTACCGGAACACCGTCATTCAGGACACCAAGGCGCCCGACCACGGCAATCTCGACGTGCTCGAAATGGTCATACCGGCGGCCCAGAAACACGGCATGAAAGTGTTCAGTTGGAGCGAGGATGTGTGGAACCCCTCCGTTCCCAATGTGGAGAAGATCCAGGAAAAAGACCTCTACGGCCGGAACGCCCACACGGTCTGCTTCAACAATCCCGATCATCACAATTTCCTGATGGGTCTGATGGAGGATTTCACCCGCTCCTACGATCTGGACGGCATCATGTGGGGGTCGGAGCGCTACGGCGCGTTCGGCAACATGGTGGAATCGGTGCACAACCCGGATGGCAACGACCCGTCCCGCGTCACCTGCTTCTGCGATTTCTGCCGGCGGAAGGCCCGCGAGCGCGGCATCAACGTGGACCGCGCCGTCGAGGGCTTCCACACGTTGGAGGCATGGGCGCGCGCCTGCCGCTCGGGCCAACGGCCCACCGACGGCTATTACGTGACCCTGTGGCGCATCCTCTTCCGCTATCCCGAAATTCTGGCTTGGGAGACCCTCTGGAACGACAGCGTCCACGAGACCTACGAAGCCATCTATAAGCTGGTCAAATCCATCAAGCCGCGGATGCAGGTGGGATGGCACGTGTGGCACGCCCATAGCTTCAGCCCGTTTTTCCGCGCGCAGACCGATCTGAAGGTGCTCAGCCGCTATTCCGACTATCTCAAGATGACCGTGTATCACAACCTCGGCGGCACCCGCATGGAGACCTACATCACCAGCACCCGCAATACGGTTCTGGGCGACCTCCCCATTGACGAGGCCCTGGAGTTTGAATACCGCATCATGAATTACCGCGAGCGGGGCTACCCGGAATTGCCCTACACCGGCCTTTCGCCCGACTATGTTTATCGCGAGACTAAACGTTCCGTGGAGGATGCCCAGGGGACACCCATGCAGATTTGGCCGGGCATCGACGTAGACATCTCCAACATGGATCCCAACTTCAGCCGCTGCACTCCGCCGGTGATCAGGGAAGTGACCCAGGCGGCTTACCGGGGAGGCGCGCAGGGATTGGTGATCTCACGCAAATATTCCGAGATGAAGCTGGCCAACCTGGCCGCCGTGGGCGACGCGCTGCGCGAGATGAAAATCGCGCTATGAAGGCGCCTGCGCCTGTGCGCCCGCCGGAGAATCCGCCGCCGGCCGGGTTCGCGCGGACACTCACCGTTCCTTCGGCGCCGGCCGCAGCACCTCTTCGGTGGCCACTTCCAGCGTTTGGCC
>JASHSS010000587.1 GCA_030038565.1 Bryobacteraceae bacterium | reverse complement strand
GCGCTACCGCCCCACCACTCCCGCCAGCGGGCTGCTGGCCGAGGCATACAGCTTCTTCGGCATGCGGCCCGCTTCATACGCCAGCCGACCGGCTTCCACTGCCGCTTTCATGGCGCGGGCCATTTTCACCGAATCGTCGGCGGCTGCGATGGCGGTATTCATGAGCACGCCATCGGCGCCCAGCTCCATGGCCACGGCGGCGTCCGATGCGGTGCCCACTCCGGCATCCACGATCATGGGCACCTCGGTAATCATCTCGCGCAGGATGCGCAGGTTCGCAGGGTTCTGCACTCCCAGTCCCGAGCCGATGGGGGCGGCCAGCGGCATCACCGCGGCGGCTCCCGCATCGATGAGCCGGCGCGCGGTCACCACATCGTCGTTGGTGTAGGGCAGCACGATGAAACCCTCCTTCACCAGGATGCGGGTGGCCTCCAGCAGTCCGAAATTGTCGGGGAAGAGGGTCTTTTCGTCGCCGATCACTTCCAGCTTGATCCAGTTGGAAAGACCCACTTCGCGCGCCAGCATGGCAGTGCGGACGGCATCGTCGGCGGTGTAGCAGCCGGCCGTGTTGGGCAGGATGAAAAGGCTGGAGCGGTCGATGTAGTCGAGCAGCGATTCCTTGGAGCGGTCGGTGAGGTTGACGCGGCGCACCGCGACCGTCACCATCTCGGCCCCGCTGGCCTGGTGGCAGCGCTGCATCTCCTGAAAGGTGCGGTACTTCCCGGTGCCCACGATCAGGCGCGAACGAAATTCCCGTCCCGCGACAAGCAAATTTTCCGGCATGTTCCTATTGTAAAGGAGAGCCGCCTAGCCCGCGCCGGGACGCCCCTTGGGACAACCGCGCGGAAATCTCAGAGAGAAGGAGCCGTTTCGAATGCGCGGCTCGCCAACAGTCCACGGGTATAGCGCACGTGCTCCAGGGCCCATTGCCGGATACCATACGGTCCCCCGGGCCACTTATGCAGCGAATATGGCGAGTACCATTGGATCCCCAGGTGGCGCGCCACGCTGGGGTGAATCGGGGTAATGCAGTGATCGAACTCATGAGCCGGAAGCGTTGCCTGAATCTCGGTCTCCGGCACGCCGCCGATGCTGCGCGCCAGCAACTTCCGCAGGATCTGGCCGGCGAGCTGGTTGCTGGGATGGTTGATGGTCCAGTAGTGCCGCGCGCTCTTCCACTCCCGCCACTGGACTTCCGCCATCGGCACGTCGCAGCCGTGGTCGGCGGCCTGGATTTCGTAGCGCCAGCGTTCCACCAAGCGGTCCAGGTCGAAGCGCTCGGCCAGATCGAGGCACAGGTACCGCTCGATCACCTGATAGGGATCTTCTTCGCCGGCAGCCAGGTCTAACAGAACCCGGTCGCCATACGGAAACCTGCCCCAGGGGAGTCCCGGCTCCGCGACGAGACGACGCGCCCGCTGCGCTTCGGCGGCATCGACGGAGCGCATCAACAAGCGGTGGAGCTCGATGTGGGCCGGCCACAGCGGATGGCAGCTCAGGATGGGGAAGCTATGCGCCTTTCCCTGCTCAATCCAGCGCTGGAGATAATCGGGCGGCGCACCCTCCGGTCTCGCCTGGTAGTAAATGCACTCGCAGGTTTCCAGGATCTCGGGGGGAGGGACGGAATATTCGCCGGTGACCGGGTCGGCAAAGTCTTCGACGCCGCAGACCTGAAAGCGCCGCGCCACCCAGGGGACGGCCTGCAGAATCTGCGCCAGGTGAGTAGCCTGGCAGGTGCCGTAGAGCAGCAGGGAGCGGCGCTTTACCGGTTTCCACTCGGGGCGCCTGGCGGCCGTGGTCGAAATCGCCAAAAACGATTATAGTCTCCCGAAGTTAGCTGGGGTCGCCTGCCCCCCGCCCGTGGAATTCCAGCCAATGAAACCGCCGCTGGCCGGAGTTCCCAGGTAACCGCCTGCCCGCCCCGTGCGCCACAATACACATACCAGTCATGCGGCTCTTCCGGTTGGCCCCGTTGCCGGCGCGGTCCCGCCGACGTGCGGGAAGCCTTCGCTGCACGCGCATATCCTCCTTCACCCAACCGCCGCGCGCGCCATCCTCTCAGAAGACAGTGGCAATCGGCCTCCCAACGGGTGTATTTTCAGAATGTCACGTCTTTTTGTTAGCGCGGCGGAAAGGCCCGATCGGGAGCCCCGGAGGCGGGGGAGCCGTGTTGTGCGGCCCGATCGGGGCAGCTGGCGGCTGGGCAGAAGCTGGATGAAAAGGAACAGCATGGAAATCACAAGACGAGATTGGGGAAGAATCGCGCTGGCGTCCGTGCCGCTCAGCAGGGCGTTCGGCGCGAAGATGATCGACTCGAAAATCGATGGCGTTCAGATCGGCGCTATCAGCTACACCTTCAGATATATCCCCGACCCCGAAGCCATCGTCAAGGCGTACGGGGAGGTTGGGCTGGGGGAGTGCGAGCTGATGTCCAACCATTGCGAGGGATTGGCGGGGGCGCCCGCCATGCCGGCTTTCGGACGCGGGGGCGGCGGTGGTGGCTTTCAGGCCCGCGGCGCCGCGCCCGGCGGAGCGCCGAATGCCCAGCCGGCGCCTGCCGGCGGCGGAGCTCCAGGACAACCGGGAGGGCGGCGGGGCGGGCGCATGCAACTGACTCCCGAACAACAGGCCGAGCGCCAGGCCGCCATCGAGAAGCTCGCCCAATGGCGGGCCGCCGCAACCCCCGAAACCTGGAAGGCGGTACGCAAGAAATTCAACGACGCAGGGGTGGAATTGGCGCTGCTCTGCTATAACATGCAGGACTCCATGAAAGACGAGGACATCGAGTACGGGTTCGCCATGGCCAAAGGCCTGGGGGTTAAGGCCATCTCGACCAGCACCACCCTTACCATGGCCAAACGCATCGCGCCGATCGCCGACAAACACAAAATGATGGTCGGCTATCACGGTCACGACCAAACCAACGACCCCAACCAGACCGCCACGCTGGAAAGCTACGACACCCTGATGGCGTACGGCAAATACAACGGCATCAATCTGGATATCGGCCACTTCACCGCCGCCGGGTACGACGCCGTGGCGTTCATCAAGCAGCACCACGACAAAATTACCAATTTGCATATCAAGGACCGCAAGAAGGATCACGGCCCCAACGTGTCCGTCTGGGGCACCGGCGACACCCCCATCAAGGCCGTGATGCAGTTGATGAAAGAGAACCGCTATCCCTTTCCTGCCAACCTTGAACTCGAGTACCAGGGTTTGACGGCGGAGAACATCGTGGACGAGACCAGGAAGTGTTTCGCCTACGTGAAGAGTTGTTTTGCGTAGTCCCCGGACTACAGACTGGGAGTTTGGAATGGCAATTACAAGACGCTACTTTTTCTATGGCAGCCTGTTGGCCGGCGCTGTTCCGGCGGTAGGATTCGGCAGTTCGACCTCGCTGAAATCGCTGGGGTACAAATCGCCAAACGAGAAGCTCAACTTCGGCTCGATCGGCGCGGGCGGGCAAGCCGCTTCGAACATCGGAGCCGCCGCGCCCACCGAGAACATCGTGGCGCTCTGCGACGTGGACGACCGGCGCGCCGCCAATATATTCAACCGTTTCCCCAATGCGCCCAAGTACAAAGACTTCCGCCAGATGCTGGATAAGGAGGGCAAGAACATCGACGCCGTGATCGTGGCCATTCCGGACCACATGCACGCCACCGCGGCGATCTGGGCGATGGAGCGGGGCAAGCACGTGTACGTGCAGAAACCGCTGGTGCGCACGATCTGGGAAGCGCGCCAACTTCGCGAGGCGGCTACCCGGTACAAAGTCGCCACGCAGATGGGCAACCAGGGTTATTCCAACGAAGGCACCCGCCAGGCGGCCGAGATCGTCTGGAACGGCGACATCGGCAACGTCACCGAGGTGCACGCCTGGAGCGACCGGCCGATGTGGCCGCAGGGACTCACCGAGATTCCCAAACCCGATCCGGTTCCCTCCACGCTGGACTGGAACCTGTGGCTGGGCATCGCCGCGGACCGGCCCTTCACCGCGGACGGCAAGACCGAGCCCGACCAGAACGGCGGCTTCTTCTACCAGCCCTTCAACTGGCGCGGCTTTTACGATTTCGGCTGCGGGGCGCTGGGCGATATGGCCTGCCACATTCTGGGCGCGCCCAATATGGCGCTGCACCTTTCCAATCGCAAGATCGTCTCGGTGGAGTGCGTGAAGAAGGAAGGCACCAGCCCGTTCATGTTCCCGAAGGCCTCGGTGATCCGCTACGATTTCGCCGCCTACGGCAATATGCCGCCGCTCAAGGTGTTCTGGTACGACGGCCTGAAGGAGACCCCCAAGATCGCGGGCGTGCCGGATGGCGAATGGCTGGGCGATCCTCCCTCGCTGCCGGGTGCTTTCGGCAGGGGTGGCGGACGCGGGCGCGGCGCGGGCGGCCAGGGAATGGCGGCGGCCGGGGCCCGCGCGGGCGCTCCAGGCGCCCCGGGCGCTCCGGGGATGCAGG
>JASHSS010000586.1 GCA_030038565.1 Bryobacteraceae bacterium | reverse complement strand
CGCAGCACTTCTTCATCGCAGGCCCGTTCCCGCTCGTCGATGAGGCGCGCCCCGATCCACCACGCGAAAGGATGGAACCAGAAGATCGCCTGCGCCGCCATGTGGATGGCCGCGGTGAGGTTGTCCTTGCGGCGGATATGGCAGGTCTCGTGCGCCAGAATGGCCTCCAGTTGGGCCGGGTCGAGCCGCTCCGCGATGCCTTCCGGCAGCAACAAAACGGGCCGCAGAATTCCGAAAACGCCCGGTTCGATGAGACCAGGCGCGGACATCACCGGCACGCGAATCTCCGTTCCAGCCGGAACGCCGATGGCGCGTGCGGACCTCCGCAGGGCGCCCACGCGCCTCCACCGCAGTAGCCAGACAATCGCCATTGCCGCGAATCCGCACGCCCACAACGCCAGGGCAGCCGCTTGAAGATAACCATGGTCCGCCGCCCCTGCCGTGACGGCGCCATGCGAGGCAGCCGTGGGAAGCGTGAGAGGTTGGCCGAATTCCTGGAGCGCCGACGCCCAGTCGGTTCGGATGGGTGGAACGGCCACGGGGTGGGGTAGGAGGCTCCCCAGCCCAACCAGCCAAGAAAACGGAATCAGGAATTTCAGCGACGCCGCGAACCAGACCCGGTAGCGCACCTGCGCCCGATTCGTCCGCAGCGCCAGGGCGGCGAGCCACGCGGCTCCCGCAAATAGTGTGGATTGCCACAGATGCGCGACGATTGCTGGAATCATTCCTTCACCTCACTCTCGTCCTGTTCCTCGAGCGCCAGCAGTGTCTTCTCCGCATCCCTCACATCCTGAAGGGTGAGCCTTTTCGATTCGATCAGGTGAGCCATGACCGGCTGAAGCCGCTCGCCCAGCAATGCCAGCAGATCGTCGATCAGCCTTCCCTGGGCCTCCCCGCGGGAAATCGAAGCCTCGAAAATGTGCGCATGGCCGATCTTCTTCACCCGCCGCAGGGTCTTCTTGCCCTCCAGGCGATAAACCGTCGTCTGGATGGTGGAATAAGCCGGACGGTTGCGCTTGGGGAAGGCCTCCTGAATTTCGCGGATGGCGCACGGCCCGCGGGTCCACAGCGCCTCCATAATCTGCAGTTCCAGCCTGGTCAGCTTGGGCGGCTTCATGGGAATTATTATCCTCGTATGTGATACTACTATTGACGTATGTATTTTGCAAGCCCTCGATTTCGCGTCTCGGCCGGCACTGCTCACCCGCGCCTCCGCTTTCACCGCGTACAATGAAATCACATGCCCGCTCCGCGACTGGAACTGCGCGGGGTTTCCAAGAGCTACGCCAACGGAGGCCCGCCGGTCGAAGTTCTCCACGAGATTTCCCTTACCGCCGCCGCCGGCTCCATTACCGCGCTGGTGGGGCGCAGCGGGTGCGGCAAGACCACCCTGCTCAACCTGGCCGGCGCCATGGATTTTCCAACCGCGGGCGAAGTCCTGATCGAGGGCCGTTCCACCAGCTCGCTTTCCGAATCCCAGCTCACCGCCCTGCGCCGCCGGCGCGTGGGCTTCGTGTTTCAGTTCTTTCAGCTCCTCCCCACCCTCACCGTGCTGGAAAATGTCGAGTTGCCGCTGCTGCTCTCGCGCGCGCCCCGCTCGGCCGGGACCGCGCTCGACCGCCTGCGCTGGGTCGGCCTCGAAGATAAGGCCGCCAGCCTTCCCTATCAGCTCTCCGGCGGCCAGATGCAGCGCGTGGCGGTGGCCCGCGCGCTGGTCCACGCACCCGACCTGCTGATCGCCGACGAACCTACCGGCAACCTCGATACCACCAGCGGCGACCAGGTCCTGGCCCTCCTCCGCGAGAGCGCCGCGCGCTTCGGCGCCGCCGTCCTGATGGCTACCCACAGCGCCGAAGCGGCCGCCATCGCCGGCGTCCGCGTGAGCCTCAAAGACGGCCGGATCGTGGCCATCGATCGCGGATGAAGCCGCGCATGAAGCTCCTCCGCAGCCTGATTCTGCGCCCCCTCCGGCGCGATCTGCCGCGCACCCTGCTTACCGTCCTGTCCGTCGCACTGGGCGTCGCCGTGGTGGTGGCCATCGACCTGGCCGGCGATGCCGCCACCGGTTCGTTCCGCTCGTCCATGGAAACCCTCGCCGGCAAAACCGATCTGGAAATCACCGCCAACGGGGGCGTCGATGAACGCTGGATCGCCGCCTTGGCCGCACTCCCCGTGGATGCGCGCTTCTCGCCGGTGATCGAGACGCAAGCCGTGCTGGCCGGTGTGGGATCGGTAGCGCTCTATGGCCTGGACCTGCTGAACCTCGCCGGCGCCCCCAACGGCCTGCCGCGCGTGGCCGTCTCCGAAGCGCTCGCCCGCGCCCTTCCCGTGCGCCCGTCCGCGGGTACCGTGCTCACTCTGAATCTCGCCGGACGGCCCCAGCGCTGCGAGGTCGCGCAGCTCACCCCCGCGGGCGCCGCGGAGTTCGTGGCCATGGATATCGCCGACGCCCAGCAGGTCCTCGCCCGCTACGGCAAACTCGACCGCATCGACGTCTCCGCCGCCCCCGGCCAGGATTTCGCGGCTCTCGAAGCCACCGTCCGCCATACACTGCCCGCGGCCTACCTGGTGACCCTCCCCGGCGCCCGCAACCAGGAGAACCAGCGCATGTTGCGCGCCTTCCGCTGGAACCTGCGTGTGCTCAGCTACATCTCGCTGGTGGTCGGCGCCTTCCTCATCTACAACACCATCTCCATCAGCGTGGTGCGCCGCCGCGCGGAAATCGGAATTCTGCGCGCGGCCGGCGCGGCCCGCTGGATGGTGCTGTGGATGTTCCTCGCCGAGGCCCTCCTGTTCGGTCTCACGGGTGGGTTGCTGGGGCTGGCCCTGGGCCGTATCCTGGCCGCCGCCACTGTGCGCCTCATCGCCGGCACCGTCAACGCGCTCTACACCACCAGCCGCCCCGCTCCGGTCGTGCTGACCTGGGCGGAAACCTGGCTCGCCCTGGCAACTGGCGCGGTCGTCGCCCTGGTTTCGGCCTTCGCACCCGCCCGCGAGGCGATTCAGGTGCCGCCCACGGAAGCCATGAGCCGAGGCGCCCACGAGCACCGCGCCCGTCTCGCCTGGAAGCGCGCCCTGGCCTGGTCGGCGGGATTCGCCGCCGCCGCCTGGGCGTCCTCTCAGGCCGGGCCGTGGGACGGCTATCCGGTGGGCGGATACCTCGCCGCCCTGCTCTCCGTGGCAGCCGCCGCCACCGCCACGCCCGCCACCGTCCTGGCCGTAAACCGCGCCACTCGAACGCTGGTCCGCCGCAAAGTGGAAGGCCTGCTCGCTGCCCGCAGCCTGCAATCCTCGCTGTCCCGGACTTCCGTCGTCGTGGCGGCCCTGGCCACCGCCATCGCCATGATGGCCAGCGTCGGAATCATGGTCGGAAGCTTCCGTCAGACCGTGGCCCTCTGGCTGGATGTGCAACTCCGCGCCGATCTCTACGTGCGCGCGGCCGCTCCCGCCGCCGCCGGCGTCAACCCGCCCCTGCCGCCTGACATCGGCGCTGTCCTCAGCGCCATTCCCGGCGTGGCCGCCGTCGATCTGTTCCACGCGCTCGACCTGCACTACGCCGGCGAGCGCGCCACTCTGGGCGCCGGCAATCTGGACGTAGTGCGCCGCTACGGCCGCCTGCGCTTCCTCCCCGGCCAGAACCGCGACGCCATTCTGCGCTCCCTCTCCGCGGGCGACGGCCCCAACCGCGCCATTGTCAGCGAGCCGTTCGCCATCAAGCACCACATCCGCGCGGGAGACCGCCTCACCATCCCTATCGGCCCGCACATGGTCGCGCTCCGCGTGGCCGGCGTTTATTACGAATACTCCAGCAGCCAGGGCTTCGTGGTGGTCGATAACGCCACCTTGCGCCGTTACCTGCCCGGCCAGCCCGCCACCAACGCCGCTGTGTACCTGGCCCCCGGCGCGGATGCCCAAAAGGTGCGCCGTCAGATCCAACTCCGCACCGCCGGCATGGGCATCAGCGTGGCTCCCAACAGCGAACTGCGCCGCGCCGCCATTGAGATCTTCGACCGCACCTTCGCCATCACCTGGGCGCTCGAAGCCGTCGCCCTCGTGGTGGCCATGCTGGGAGCGGCCAATTCCCTCCTTGCCCTGGTGCTCGACCGCCGCCGCGAAATCGGCCTGCTGCGCTACCTGGGCGCCTCGCCGGCCCAGATCCGCGGCATGATTCTCACCGAAGCCGGTCTCTTCGGCCTGCTGGCCGCCATCCTGGGCCTGGCCCTCGGCTTCGCCCTTTCTCTTTTGCTGATCTTCGTGGTCAATCGCCAGAGCTTCGGCTGGACCATCCAGTTCCACCCCCCCGGTCTCCTGCTCGCCGCCGCCCTGGCCGCCGTCTGGTCGGTCACCCTTCTGGCCGCGCTTTATCCCGCGCGAGTGGCTGCCCGCCTCGTTCCCGCCGAAGTGGTGCATGAGGAGTGAGGTTGCACAATCCGGCTGCGTCACACGTCCACCGGGAGCGTTGCGAAAACTGGAACCCCGGCGGCATCACCCCCCACAAATCGTGAACTCCCCGGCATCGATGCGCACCGCGCGCCCCAGCACCCGCGGATCGCCATGATACCGGTTGCGCCAGAAACCTTCGCTCAGCAGCACCCCGGGCCGCGCGCCGTGCGCGTCGCGTGAAGCCGTTCCGGCGTTGGCGTTAGAGGTTTGTTGGCGTACAATTCCTTCATGCGAAGGCTCTTGTTTCTCATCGGCGGGGTGCTTCTCGCTCAAAGCCCTTGGCCGCCGCCCGGCATGCGATGCCCGCAACGAACCATGGCCATTCTCGACGAGGGTCCCAATGTCGCCCGAGGCAAGGAATTGTACCAGCAGCATATCGAATATGTGCTGCGTAACATGAACTCCGGGAAAATTCTCGCCGCCGGTCCCACGGATGGCCACACGGCCATTATGGTGTTTGCGACGAGAGACTGGGCCGAGGCCGAGGGGATACTCAAAGACGAGCCGTTCACTCGGGAGGGCGTGCTGAAAATCGCCAGCCATTACCTATGGAATGCCTGCGAAGCGACAAAGTGACGCATTGCAGATAACACGGGTCATGCCATATGGGCATGGCGTAAGATAATGACCAAGATCAGCCGGACTATGATCCCCTTTGTCCCGCGCCCTCAAACCCGCTACACTGCATTTATCGGAGGGACATTCATGAAAACCGTTCTCGCGGCCATCTTGCTTTTCACCGCGGCCCAAGCCTACGCCGCCGATGCCGATGCTAAATCCTGGGATCGCCGGGCCGCCGCCGCCTATCTCGATGGGCGCATGGGCTGGTGGACCACCTGGCCGCCGTCGGCCCGCGATCACGATACCTTCTGCATCTCCTGCCACACCACCCTGCCCTACGCCTTGGCCCGCCCGGCTCTGCGCTCCGCGCTAGCCGAACAGGGTCCTTCGCCCAACGAGCGCAAGTTTCTCGATAACATCGCCAAGCGCGTGTCCCTCTGGTCCGAGGTGCAGCCCTTCTACAACGACGCCAAAAACGGACCGCCCAAATCCGCCGAAGCCCGCTCCACCGAAGCCGTGCTGAATGCCGTGGTGCTCTCGCGCTACCAGGTCCCCTCCGCCCCGGATGCCCTCCGCAACATGTGGGCCCTGCAGCTCAAAACCGGCGACGCCCGCGGCTCCTGGACCTGGCTCAATTTCCACAACGAACCCTGGGAAGCCCCCGATTCGGCCTTCTGGGGCGCCTCCCTGGCCGCCCTGGCCGTGGGCATGGCCCCCAAAGAGTACCGCGAGAGCGCTGCCATCCAGGAGAACCTCGATCTCCTCGCCGGCTACCTCCAGCGCGAAGAGTCCAGCCAGTCCACCCTCCATCGCTCCGTGGCATTGTGGGCCTCCGGCATGTTGCCCCGCCTGCTCCAACCCGCCCAGCGCGCCGCGATCGCCCAGGAAATCCTCTCCCAGCAGCGCGAGGATGGCGGCTGGAGCGAATCCACGCTCGTCATCAAGGATTGGAAGCGCCGCGACGGCACCCCCATGGACGGCGCGAGCGACGGCTACGGAACGGGCCTGATGGTGCTGGCGCTCCGCGAATCACGCGTGCCCAACGCCGATGCCCAGATCGCCCGCGGCGTCGCCTGGCTGGAGCGCCATCAGGACCCCGGCGGCGCCTGGCTGGCCACTTCCATGAACAAGCAGCGCGACCCCGCTTCCGATGCCGGCCGCTTCATGAACGATGCCGCCACGGCCTACTCCGTGATGGCTCTCAGCTCGAATCCCTCCAGCCGGTAGCGGAACCCCGGCCCGGCCGCCAGTTGGCCCGCGCACCACGCGATGCCGCGCTCCAGCGCCGCGATCTCCACATCCCACCACGGCCCGCTGCGCCCTCTGCGATAGAACTCCAGCGACAGTTCCAGGTGCCTCTGGAATCCCGCCAGCAAACGCCGCCGGTAATGCTGTAGCAGGCCCTGCACCGGCTCACCCCGCGCGGCCGCCCGGATCACCGCTGCCGCCAGAATCGCCTCGCGCACGGCGTTGCCCGTCCCATCGCCGCAAATCGGGTCGAACCCCATAGCTGCGCTCCCACACGCCAGCCACCCCGGCCCGCAGAGCGCCTCGGCGATCCGCGGATACGCTGCAAACTCCGCACCGCCGCGCCAGCCGCGAATCTGCTCCGCCACCAGCCGGCTTTCCTTCAGCAGCGCTTCCGGCGCGCCGCCCACCGCCATCAGCCATCCCGGAATCAGGAACAGCCAGCCGTTTTCGAGCGATTCCACCCAGCACGCCGGGGCCTCCGCTTTCAAGTCCACCTCCACGGCCCAGGCATGACGCGATCCGAAGGCGCGCTCCACCGCCGCGGGAGGCAGCGGACGCGCCGCGAACACCGTCCACTCGGCGGATTGTCCCCCCTCCTGCTCCAGTTGCGGTTCGATCCGTTCCACCAGCGCCTGTTCCGCAATCGTTACCGCGGCGTGGGGCAAGGTCACCGGCGCCGCTCCCGGCCCCCATGCCACGATCCGCCGATCCATTCGCCGGCAGCCCTGAAACAGATCGCCCCTTTGGAAAACGTCCGCCAGCAGCACCTCGGTCGCCGCGCTGACCACAATCGCCGGCACGCCCGCCCGCACCCGCCGCACCCGGGAAACCTCGAACCCCGCCTCCTGCAACAGATAGCCGCAGCACGAGGCCGCCACTCCCTGCCCGCAAATCTCGACCCGCCCCATAATCCTGCCCACAGCCTAACACCGGTCCCTCACGGAGTGAGAAATTTCGGCCTGCTTTCGTCCCCAATCGATCCGAGCATTTGCGGACATCCCCGTCCGCAGCCGCCGAATTGCCTGCCGGGCCAATCTGGGGGCCACCATAAATCCGGTGGCCTGAATGGTGTCGGGCGTCTAGACGTTATCCCGCACGTAGAACCTGTCGCCCGGCGCCACCGCCGTGGTGGGCACGATTTCGTTGAAGCCCTGGTGCAAAGGATCGATCCGGTGCACGCCCCAATCGGTCATGGCCGCTTTTAAGGTGCCCC
Source organism: Bryobacteraceae bacterium (assembly GCA_030038565.1). Lineage (GTDB taxonomy): Bacteria > Acidobacteriota > Terriglobia > Bryobacterales > Bryobacteraceae > JOPF133. The sequence goes on along the minus strand of JASHSS010000586.1, from coordinate 3,802 downwards.
CTGGCGCCGGGGCGAGGGAGTAAATCTTGGCGCCGACCCGCCACCATCGGCCATCGCGGGCCGCTACAGGAGCCGATTACACACGGCAGGCGCCCAAAGGCATGCCCGCGAAGGGTAGCGGCGCCGGCCCGCGAGAGTAGCCGCGCCCCCGCCGCCAACCGGTCCGCAAGGTGCTACCGTGGTGCGTTCGATGGCCGCGGCCGTCGCCGGCGCGGCGGCCCGGCCAAGGGGGTGAATCATGAGAAGGCGGGAATTCGCCTGTGTCTTGGGCGCCCTGGCCCTCCGGCGGAAGAGCCGGGCCCAACAGCCGGCAGCCGGCCGCGGCTGGCTCGAAGTCCGCGCGATGGGCGCTCTGGGCGATGGCCATCACCTGGATACCGCGGCCATCCAGTCGGCGGTGGATGCCTGCGCCGGCGGCGGGACCGTCTGGTTCGCTCCGGGCGTCTATCGCTCCGGCACCATCCGGCTGCGCAACCGCGTGAAGTTGCACCTTGCGAACGGCGCCACGCTGCTGGGAAGCACGGATCTGGCGGATTATCCGGCCATCACCCCCAAGCTGCGTTCCTTCACCGACACCTACACCGACAAGAGCCTGATCTACGGTGAAGGCTTAACCGGCGCGGGACTGGAAGGGGATGGTTCGATCGATGGCCAGGGCGCGTCTTTCTCAGGCCCTTACAAGGTCCGGCCGTACCTGGTCCGCTTCGTGGAGTGCCGCGAGGTGGCCGTGCGCGATATCGAATTGCGCAATTCGCCCATGTGGGTGCAGCACTACCTGGCCTGCGACGGAGTCCGGATCAGCGGGATCCGCGTCTCGAGCCGCGTCAACCAGAACAACGACGGCATCGATATCGACGCCTCCAGCAACGTGCGGATCTCGGATTGCCACATCGTTTCGGGGGACGATGCCATTGTTCTGAAGAGCACCACGGCGCAGCCCTGCCGCGATGTCGTGGTGACCAACTGCGTGCTCAGCAGCCTGTGCAACGCCCTGAAGCTGGGAACCGAATCCACCGGCGGGTTCGATAACATTTCCATCGGCAATTGCTCGGTCTACGATACCCGCCTGGCCGGCATCGCGCTCGAAACCGTGGATGGCGCGATCCTCGATCGCGTGACTATCTCCAATATCGTCATGCGCAACGTGGCTTGCCCGATTTTCGTGCGCCTGGGCGACCGCGGGCGCCCCTATACCGAAGGCGTCCCGCGGCCTCCCGCCGGCGCGCTGGGCAACGTGGTGATCCAGGGTGTCGAGGCCGAGGGAGCCAATCAGACCGGCTGCGCGCTCGCCGGGCTTCCGGACCACCCCATCGAAAATCTTACCCTGCGCGATATCGCGCTCTCTTTCCAGGGCGGCGGCGTGGCGGCGGATGCCGTGCGCGCGGTCCCCGAGCAGGCCGGAATGTATCCCGAGTACCGCATGTTCGGCCGGCTGCCGGCTTACGGATTGTTTGCCCGCCACATTCGCGGGCTGCACATCGAAAACGTGCTTTTGAGCGTGGCGGCAGCGGACGCGCGCCCGGCAATGGTGTGTGAGGATGTCGAGCGCCTGGGCGTGGACGGCTTGAGCGGCCATTCCGAAGGCGCGCCCCTGGTGCGGTTGAAGGATGTGCGCACCGCCCGCCTGCGCGATCTGACCGCTCCGCGAGGAATGCTGGTGGGCGTGGCGGGTGCAAGCAGCGCGGCGATTGCCGTTCAATGCCCGCCGGATCGCCTTACCGCGGCGCCCGAGGTGAACCGCAAGGAAATCGCAGACCGTTAGGACTGCCGGGGCCGCGCGAACGTCACCAGCAGATTCACCGCGAAGAGGGTGACCGCGCTCATTTCACAAATCGCCGATGCCGGCAGCCACGACCACGCCGAAGCCACCAAACCCTGGTATGCCAGGACCTCCGCGGCTACGCGCACCAGGCATCCCCCCGTCAACAGCAGCAGCCCGCCGAACATCAGTCCGCGGCTGTACAGCAGGCGCATACCGGAGAAGGCGGGCAGAACGCGCTGTCCCACGCAAAAAACCATGGTGGCCAGGAACCCTACCGTCAGGGCGTGGCGCGAAGCTCCGGAAATCCCGTGCGAGTGGGCCGTCAGGCTGCTCCACACGCCCAGCGCCGCGGCAATGGCAGCCCACCCATAGGCCCCCCGCACGAACACCGGATAGCTCGGGTGTACGCCTTCGACCTTGGCTGGCCGCTCCGGCGGCTCGAACAGCCGCAGGGCACAGACGGCCGTAAGGATGCCCGCCGCCAGCAGGATGGCGGAAACGGCCGCACCGCCTGCCAGCGCCGCCAGCACGCCCGCGGCATTCTCCGCCACCGCCAGCAGCAGTACCCGCGCGCGCACCGGGCGCAAACCCAGGAATACCGGCAGCCAACGGGCGCTGAAACCCCACACGAAAGGAACCAGGAATCCCCAAGCCTGCAGCGCCAGGAGCCGCTGGTCGAGTTCCGCGGGCAGTTCCGGCGCCGTGCCCCGCGCCGCCACGTATACCGCCGCTCCGAGGTTCGCAACCAGCGACAGCAGCAGCCCCGCCGCGCCGGCGATCACCACCAGCACCCACGCATCCGGCTTCTTTTTCGCGGCGCCCTCCGGCCGGTGGCCGGAAACCGATCGGAAGAAAATCAGGAAGGCCGCGAGTTCCAGCGCGGCCGATAACGGCAGCATGGCCCGCCAGCGCCACGCGTACACGCCCGCCAGCCAGCGAAGCGTCACGCCGGAAGTCCACAGCGCCCAGGACGCCCAGGCCGCTTTCAGCGCGAACCATTTCAATCCGCGCAGCTTGGGAATCGAGTAGAAGCCGATGCCCAAGATGAAGGTGCCGATCCAGCCGAAGATCTGGGCGTGGCCGTGCGCCTGAATCCACGCGGCAGAGACCGAATCCGAAGCCCTGCGGCTGCTGATCTGGAGCAGGTTCCACAAACCCAGGAAGGTCCCCGGAACCAGCATGAACGCCAGGCCGGTGGAGATGTAGAGCATCAGCAACCGCGAAAGCCCGCTCTCGCGCGCGGCCGCCGCGGCGAAGATCTCCTGCGGGCTCAGCCTCCGGCCCGCCTGGGTCTCGATGCGTGTCGCGAGCGGTGTCATCCCGTTCCTCAGTGGCCCCGTTCCATTTCGATGGCGCGCGGAAACAGGATGTTGTTCTCCAGGTGGATGTGCTGGTGCAGGTCGGCTTCGAATTCGGCCAGCGCCTGGTACAGGCTGCGATAGCTGGCGCAGGCATCCGGCGGCGCGGTGAAACCGTGGCTGGCGGCGCGCATCTCCCGCAGGGCTTCGCCCGCGCCGTCGTGCTCCTGCACCATCATGGCGACCGGGTTCCGAACGCTGCCGAAGGGCGGCGGCGGGGGCGCGGCTTTCTGCGCGGCGGCTTCCTCCATCTGCGCGATGTAGGGGAACAGGATGCGCTCCTCCTTCATCAGGTGCATGGTCAGTTCCGCGGACAGGCCGCCGAAGGTTGCCCGCAGGCGCTCCAGTTCGGGGTGGTTCGTCCCGTGCGCCGCGCAGACCTTATCGAACAGCGGCCCCAGGCGCGCCACTTCCGCGCGGGTGAACTGGTGGTGCGTGTTGCGGATATGCTCCATCAGGGCGGCCAGCGGCTCAGTCTTCCAATCCCGTTGGGGGGCGGCGGCCCGTGCCTGCTCCACCGCGGTTTGTATGGATTCCTCAACCTGCCGGAGCGGCACGCCGGCCGCGCGGCACGCCTCCTCCAGGGTGCTGCCGCCGCCGCAGCAGTAGTCGATTCCCAGCTTCTCGAAAACCCGCGGGACGGCCGGGTTTTCCGCCGCCAGTTCGCCCACCGTCTTCGCCG
>JASHSS010000585.1 GCA_030038565.1 Bryobacteraceae bacterium | reverse complement strand
GGCGTAGAGGCCGGTTTTCAAGGCATTCATGGAGGAACGGGCCTTACCCTGAGCGGAACGGGGGCCGGTGGAGGGGTGGCGCGGGGCGACCCCGGCGGCGATTGGTTGTACTTTTTTCATACGGGTGTGTGGGTGGGGCCGATGGCAAGGGGCGGCCTTGCGGTGGTCCTTCCCGATTTCAGGGTCGCACGAGGGATGGGGGCGGAAAGGGGTTTCAGGGGTTAAAGTCTTGAAAGGAGAGGGAAGATGGCTGGGGCTGTTTGGTGAATGTTCTCCGGACAGCTTCTCAGTACAGGCTTCTGACTTCGGCGTTGGCGGGGTCCGCGTACCAACTGCGGTAGAGCAGAACATCGCCTTGCTTGACGGCGGAGGACAGTTCCTCGCGGTGTTTCTCGATGGGACCGTCGGCGGTATTCACGAAGCTGAAGGCGTTGGGATAGACCGAGCGGATCACGGCGGGCGTGGAGACCAGGCCGTCGCGCAGGCTGAAATAGGGCGCGGAGAAAGCGAAGTAGCGGACGTTCTTGTGCTCCGGAACCAGCAGGACGTCCGGGAAGGCGGCGGCCACCTTTTCGAGCACCCCGGCATCCAGAGGGCGGCTGGGACCGCCGTTGGAATCCACAAAGAAGAGGGTGGCTCCCCAGCGGTCGTGGGCCCAGCGGATCTTATCCTCCAACAGCCGGCCGGGATCGGCAACCTCGCGTTCGGAGGCGTGCTGGGACTGGTCGAAGACGATCTGCTGCGGGCGTACGCACACCCCCACACGGAAGCCCGCGTCGCGGATGCGGCGGAAGTATTCGTCGGCAACGCCGGCCATTTCGGGCGCGAGCCTGTCGAAGAGACGCGGGTCGCCGGCGTAGGATGCGGCCGGAAACTCCTGCCCCTCGATGTCCCAGGTGATGGCGCCCTGCGCGTTCATGCCGCGGAGGATGGCGACGGTGGAATCGGCCAGTTGCAGGATGCGGCGGCGGAATTCCTCGCGCCCGGCTTTGGTGGTGACGTCGAGGCTCTTATCCAGCAGCCAGCCGCGAGGATTTTTGGGCAGGTTCAGGCCGGTGGTGGAGAGGAACACCGTCCCGACGGGGCGCCGGTCTTTCCACTTGAGGCGGGGAGGAAAACGCGCGGCGAAATCCTTGAGAACGTCGTCGGCCAGCTTGGCGGAGTTGGCATCGGGAGCGCCGAAGCGCAGGGAGAGTTCGTAGGTATCGGAAGCGCCGGGAGGAATGGGGCGATCGATGTAGGGGAGCATATCGGGCAGCATGGGGTCGCGGCCGATCGAGATGCGCAGCGGGAAGGTGGCGTTGGCGGGACGGTCGAGGGACCAGGGAAACCCGGCCAGCAGCGGCCGGACGACGTCTTCATTCACCAGCACGGCTTTGCCCGCGGGCCAGGTCATGGAGATGATGGTGGGGTCGCCCACATTGTGGCCCATGAGGGGAATGGAGCCGTCGTACTCCGCGACGCGCGCCGGAAAGCGCAATCCCAGGGGTTCGTAGGAAGCCTCCAGGATGGTATTGGCGGAGCGGTTGCGCACGGTAACGGCGAGGTTGAGACGTCCGGCCCTGGGGGTGTAGCGGGCCTCGACTTCTCCCCAGGCGAATTTTCGCAGCACCCTGCCGGCGGGCGGATCGGATTCCAGGGTGGACTCGAGGCTGCCGGGCGAGGTGTTGCCGGCGCCGTCGCGCATCACCACGTGAGAAACGCGCAGATCGCCATAGGCCAGCAACTGCCATCCGCGGTAGCGCAGCGAAGAGAGGCCGTTGGGGCCGTAGGCGAGCTGCGGATGCGGTTCGATGGCCTGGTAGACCCTGGCGCCCAAAGCGCCGCCCACCACCACTAACGAGAGTATGAGAAGACTTTTTTTCATGGCCGGGACCCCATTTCTAACCGACGATGGCCCGCGAGGCTTCCGCCGGCGCGGGCGAGCCGCCACGGTACTTTTTCAGAAGCTGACCGTGCATTTCCTCGAAGAAAGGCAGAATGATCATGGATTGCAGCGGGGCGTGCAGCGGGTGGCGGATCACCGCGTAGTCTCCGTTTTCCAGGTCGATGCGCACGGTCCAATCGTCTTCCATCCGCCGGTATCGGACGGCCGGATCGAAGGTTTCCTCGAAGGTGTTTTGGCCCACGTGAAACTCGATGGAGGAGAAACCAAAATCGCGGCAGGCTTCGCGGATGACCGGCCAGCAGTCTTCCATCACGCGGGAGCCGGCGACCGCCTCGTGGAACATCTGGAGACGGATATTGGCGCGCAGGACGCTGCGGAACTCGCCGCTCACCAGCATGCGATGGGCAACACCGAACTCGACGTATCCCAGGCGGCGCACCCCCAGCCAGACGACGATGCAGAAGAGGACGATGGCGGCGCCGCCGAAGCGGATATCGTTGGCGGACTGGAGGAGCGAGCAGGCCGCTCCGAGGCCGCAAACGCCATAGAGCACCAGGACGACGTGGCGCGGCCGAAGTCCCATGGCGATGAGGCGATGGTGGACGTGGCCGTGATCGCCGCCGAAGATGGGCTGGGAGCGCAGATAGCGGCGCAGAATGGAAAGGGCGACTTCCATTACCGGAACGATCATGCAGAGCAGCGGGGCGGTCATGCCGAGCATGGTGGCGGATTTCTGGCTCCAGATGACGCCGAAACAGCCCAGGAGGAAGCCGATCAGGAGGCTGCCGCAGTCTCCCAGGAAGATGGATGCCGGGTTGAAGTTGTAGCACAGGAAGCCGAGCAGGGCGCCGGCGAGCGGCACGGTGGCGGCGGCCAGGGGCAGGTTGCCGTGGATGAGCGCCTCGGCCACGATGGTGAGGGTGGCGACCAAGCCGATGCCCGCGGCCAGCCCGTCCAGCCCGTCGATCAGGTTGAAGGCATTGGTGCAGCCGACCAGCCAGATCAGGGTGAGCGGCACGCTCCACCAATGCGCGGCGTGGTCGGCCACCTGGAGGATGCGGACGCCCGCCCACCAGGCGCTGCCGGCGGCGATGAACTGGCCGGCCAGCTTTTGCCATGGTTTGAGGCCGATCAGGTCGTCGATCAATCCGGTGAGAAAGACGGCGGCGGCGGCCGGAAGCAGGCGCCATGCGAGGTCCAGGTTGCGCGAGACCATCATGTCCACCTGGCGCGCGAAGATCAGGAGGAGTCCGAATGCGGTGACGTAGGCGAGGGCGATGGCCAGGCCGCCCACGCGGGGGACCGGGACGGCGTGGAGCTTGCGGGTTTCATCCGGCCGGTCCACAAAGCCCCAGTGGCGGAACGCGTCACGAACCAGCGGCGTGAGCCACGCCGCGACCAGAAACGATGCAATGGCGAGAAAGCAAAGTAGGCTCATAGAGTAATCACTCACGTAGAAACGAGTTCCCCGGCGGCGCTGGGGCCGGGGGCCGGTTGAGGGACTGCGGGATCGCGGGAGGGGACGCCCGGGGCTGCGACCGCTGGGGGCGCGCCCTGACGGGACCAGAGGGCACCCCGGCTCGGATCGGCCAGCGCCTGGGGCGCCGCCGCGGGATCGGCGGAGGGCACGCCTGGGGCTGCGACCGCTTGGGGCGCGGTCCCTAAGACGGGCCTGTCACACCAGATTCGCGGGGCGGCGGTGGGGCGGGCCTTTGGGCAGCCCTGGGCAGGCGAATCGCCTGCCCCACCGTCATCTGGGCGCAGGGCGAGGGCCACTCCCTCACGGGCAGGGGGCACTGCGTGGGGCACCCCGAGGATGGCGGCAATGCGGGCCAGCCCGGCTGAACGATCGTAATGGCGGAGAAAGGCGCGGCGGCCGAGCAGGCCGGCGGCGCGGACCTGGCGGCGGCCGGTCTGCAATTGGCGCAGCAGGCGGACCAGGCCGGCGACGTCTCCGCAGTCCACCTGCCACCCGCAGCGATGCCGGGCGATCAGGCGCGCGGCGGAAGCGCCGGGCGGACCGATGAAGAGAATCGGACGGCCGGCGGCGAGCAGTCCGTAGACCTTGCTGGGCACCACCGTTCCCACGCATTCATCGCGCACGGTTACCAGACCGATATCGGCGCGGGCCAGGCTGGAAGACAGATCGCCGCGGCGCGCATAGGGCAGAAAGCTCACCTGGGCGAGCCCTTGGCGGTGGCAAATACGTTCCAGTTCCTGGCGCCGCGCGCCGCCGCCGGCAAAACAGAAGCGGAAGCGGGTGTCGCCGGCGAGGGCTTCCATGGCTTGGGCGATGGTGACAATATCGTGCGAAAGTCCGAGGTTTCCGGAATACAGCAGGCGCAGCTCATCGCCGTGGTGAAACGGCTGCGGGGTGATCTCCGCGCTATCCGCCCAGTTGTCGGCCACGTGAATGCGGCCGGCGGGAATGCCGCGACGCAAGAGGCGCTCCTGCATGCAGGGGCCCAGGGCGATGACGCCGTCCGAGCGGCGCCGGGAAAGATCGGTGAGCCATCCCATGGCGCGCTCCGCGCAGGAGCCCTGGCGCATGGCCCCCAGGCTCACCAGGGCGTCGGGGAACAAGTCCATCTCCCAGATGAAGTGGCGCGCGCCACGGAGGGTTTGGAGAAGCATGCCGATGGCGGAGAGCATGGGCGGCGTGGTCATAGTGACGATCAGATCGGGCCGCGGGGTGCGCAGGGCGCGCCACATCGAGCCCCAATAGAACGAGGCATAGGAGAGCGCGCGGCCGGCCGTGCTGCGGGCGAACGGCACGCCCCTGACACGCAGGATGCGGGCGGGCGGCGGGGGCGAATCGGGCGGGGCCGAAGCGTATTGGTTGGCGCTCGAAATCACCGTGACCTGGTGGCCCTGGGCGGCCAGGTGCCGGACGAGGTCTTCCAGGAATTGCCCGGTAGCGGCGGCATCCGGCCAGAAAAACTGATTGATGAACAGGATCCTCATCCGCCCGCCTTCATGGTTTGGCGATTGGCGCGATACCATCGGACCGTTTCGCGCAATCCCTCGCCCAGGGGGATGGTGGCTCGAAAGCCGAATTCCCGCTCGGCGCGGCTGACATCCAGCGACCGCCTGGGCTGCCCGTTGGGGCGCGAGCGATCCCACCGCTGGGTGCCCCGGAAGCCGGTCTCGGCGGCCACCAGGAGGGCCAGATCGGCAATCGGGATTTCCTCGCCGGTTCCCAGGTTGACGGGATCGGGCGAGTTGTAGTGGCGCATGGCGGTGACGACTCCGCGGGCCGCGTCCTTGACATACAGAAACTCGCGGGTGGCGCTGCCATCGCCCCACAATAGAATCTCGGGCTCGCCTCTTTCGACGGCTTCCACGCACTTGCGGATCATGGCCGGTATGACATGGGAGGATTCCAGATCGAAGTGATCGCGCGGGCCATAGAGATTGACCGGCAAGAGAAAGATGGCGTTGAGGCCGTATTGCCGGCGGTAGGCCTGGCACTGCACGAGGAGCGCTTTCTTGGCGACGCCGTAGGGCGCGTTGGTCTCCTCCGGATAGCCGTTCCAGAGATCGTCTTCGGAAAACGGGGCGGGGGCGAACTTGGGGTAGGCGCACACGGTTCCGAGGACCACCACCTTGCGGGCCCGGTGGCGCCAGGCGGCGTCGATCACCTGAATCCCCATCAGGGCGTTGTCGTGGAAGAACTCCGCGGGGCGGGCGCGATTGGCCCCGATGCCGCCCACTACGGCGGCCGCGTGAATCACCACCTCCGGCTGGTATTCGCGGAAGAGGCGGGTGACCGCGGCGGCGTCGCGGAGGTCGCACTCGGAGCTGCGCGGGACCATGATCGAGCGGTAACCGGCATGCTGCAGCGCCTCGACGATGTGGCTGCCCAGAAAGCCGGCGCCGCCGGTGACCAGAATCCGGTGGGTGAAGGGGATCATACCAAGGACCCCGTGGCGGCGCTCAGCGCGCGTTCAGGCGGAGCCTCCGCGGGGAGGCGGCATTGGGCGAGATCCGCCTCGACCATGATGCGGACGAGAGCGTCGAAACAGACCGTGGGTTGCCAGCCGAGCCCGATGCGCGCCTTGCGGGCGTCCGCGAGCAGATAATCCACTTCGCTGGGGCGGTAGTAGCGCGGGTCGATGGAGACATACTCGCGCCAGTCGAGGCCGGCATGCTGGAAGGCCTGTTCGACGAACTCGCGGACGGTGTGCGCCTCGCCGGTGCCGATGACGTAATCGCCGGGAGTGTCCTGTTGCAGCATGAGCCACATGGCGTGGACGTAATCGGGAGCGTATCCCCAGTCGCGGCGGGCTTCGAGGTTGCCGAGATACAGGCGGTCTTGAAGCCCCAGCCGGATGCGCGCCACCGCCTGGGTGATTTTGCGGGTAACGAAGGTCTCGCCGCGCCGCGGCGACTCGTGGTTGAAAAGGATGCCGGAACTGGCGTGCATGCCGTAGGCCTCGCGATAATTGGCGGTGAGCGCGTGGGCAAACAGCTTGGCGCAGGCGTAGGGACTGCGCGGATGGAAGGTCGTGGTCTCGGACTGGGGCGGGGGCGCCGAGCCGAACATTTCGCTGGAGGAGGCCTGATAATAGCGGCAGCGGGGGACCGCCCGCCAAACCGCTTCGAGCATCCGGAGCGCGCCCAAGCCGGTGATGTCGGCGGTGCTTTCGGGAACCTCGAAGCTCACCCGCACGTGACTCATGGCGGCGAGGTTGTAGACCTCGTGGGGCTGGATTTCGGAAACCAGCCGGCTGAGCGAGGCGCCATCGCACAGGTCCGCATAATGCATGAACAGGCGGGCGCCGGACTCGTGGGCGTCCTGGTAAATATGGTCGAGGCGGGTGGTGTTCCACGAGGAACTGCGCCGTTTGAGGCCATGGACTTCGTAACCCTTGGCGAGGAGCAGTTCCGCCAGATACGATCCGTCCTGACCCGTGATACCGCTGATGAGCGCTTTTTTCATGAGTGTGTCACCGTCCTGAGGGTGCGGTTGGAATTGGGATCGGAAGCCGTGTGGAGGTTCGAGGCCGTTCTGATGACGCGCGGGCGAACGAATACGGCCGGATTTCCGGCGTGGACCTCGAAGGGCGGAACGGGGCGGGAAACCACGCTGCCGGCGGCGACCACGGCGCACTCGCCGGCGCCGGCGCCGGGCGCCAGGATGGCCTTGGCGCCAATCCAGGCGCCGTTGCCAATCTCGATGGGCTTGACGATCAAACCGAAGGCCGGATCGCTCCAATCGTGATTGCCGGTGCAGAGGTAGGCTCCCTGGGAAATGCAGACGTCGTTGCCGAGGCGCACCGCGGCCAGATTGTCGATCCAGGCGTCTTCACCGATCCAGCAATCGTCGCCGGCTTCGAAGAGCCACGGGTATTTGACGCGGACGCCGGGCTTGATCACGGGGCGCCGGCCGAGGCGGGCGCCGAACAGCCTGAGGAGGGCGGCGCGAAGTCCGGAGAAGGGCAGCCACGAGGAACGCAGCAGCGGAAGGCCGGCCAGGAACCAGGCGGCCCGCACCACGGGGGAACGGCCCGGCGTATACCATGTATTGCGGAAGGCGGCCAGGTGGACGGCGGTTGCCTTGTTGGTCATCGGGCGCCTCCGGCGCAGCGCGAGATCTGCAGGCCCTGGGGGAGGAGGGCCCGCACGGCGCGGTAACGGGCCGGCGGACACGGGGGGTTCCGGAAGGCGGCCAGGTGGACGGCGGTTGCCTTGTTAGTCATCGGGCGCCTCCGGCGCAGCGCGAGATCTCGACGTCCGCGGGAAGGCGGCCGCCGAGGATCCATTCGTAGACCTGGCTGATGCGGCGGCCGACGGAATCCCAGGTGTAGCGTTCGGCGATCAGCCTGCGGGCGTTGGCGCGCATGGCCAGGGTATCGCCGGGATTGGCGGAGAGGATGCGGCCGAGGCCGCCCTCGACGGGGCGCGTCTCGGCTTCCACCACGGCCCCGCAACGCCACTCGGCGATTTCCGGAAAGTTGCACTGCCGGGTAACCACGGCCGGCACTCCCATGCCGAGCGCTTCGAGGGTGGCGGCGCTGAAGCCTTCGGAGTAGGAAGGCAGGACGAAGACGTCGGCTGCGGCCAGCGCGCTCCATTTGCGGCCGGCTTCGAGCATGCCGGTGAAGGTGACCGACCGGCGCAGATTCAGCTTATCGACGAGGGCTTCGGTGGCGGCGCGGGCGCCTTCGAAATCCGGGCCGGCGATCACCAGACGCGCGCCGGGCAGCCCGCGATGGATGCGCGCCCAGGCGCGGCACAGGATGTCGAGGCCTTTCTTGGGGTGCAGCCTGCCGAGGAAGAGCGCCAGGCGCTGGCCCTTCAATTCCGGAAACGACTCCAGGAACAAGTCCGCCGTAATCCCCGCGGGCACGTCCACTCCATTGGGAACGACGGCCACCGGATTGCGCAGGCCGAAGCGGCGATAGTCTTCGACTTCGACGGTGGTGAGGGCCTGAAGACAAGTGGCGTCGCGCAAGTTGGAGCGTTCCACCAGCAGCGAGTAGAGCACCTTTTTGAGCCGTTTCTGGCGCAGCGCCCAGCCTTCGAGCATGCCGTGCGCCGCTACCAGGTAGGGCTTTCCGGCCTGCCGAGCGAGGTGCGACGCAATGGAGCAGTATTCTTCCCAAATGCCGTGGATATGCACGCCATCAGCGGATTCGACCAGGTTGCGCAGCCTGGCCTGCAAGCCTCTCTCGCGGATCCAGCGGCCGCGGCCGCGGGGGAACCGAAAGACATGCAGGCGGCCCGCGGCGATGTGGGAAATGTCGTCCGTGGGCGCGGAGAATACGGCCAGCGGCGCCACGAGCGGGCCGGCGTGCTCGGCGGCGGCGGCGAGCGACGGCACGGCCGCGGAGAGTCCTCCAAAGCGGGGGTCCAGGCGGGAGGCCACGTGCAGCCACACCGAGGTTGCGTTACGGGCTTCGGCCTCTCTTTCGACGATCAGACTAGCGGCAGTTGCAGGCAAATTCAGCCACCTCCGACGCCCAGATGCGCGGAGAGTACTGGGCGATGATTTTTCGCGAACGATTTCCCATGGCTGCGAGTTCGGCGGCCGGCAGGTTCGCCAGGAAGGTGAGGCAGCGGCGCAGCGCATCCCTGTCGTGCGGATCGAAAATCAGGCCGTTGGCGCGCACCAGGTCTTCGGAGCAGCCGCAGGCGGTCGAGACTACTACGGGCAGGCCCGCGGCCATGGCTTCGTTGACCACCAGCCCCCACGGTTCGCGCGTGCTGGGCAAAACCAGGGCGCGGGCGAAGGCATAAAAAGGCAGCAACTCCGCGGCGGTCTGGAGGCCGGCGAAACGGACCCGATCGGCGATTCCGGCGGCCACGGCTTGCTGCATCAGTTCCCGGCGCAGCGGCCCGTCTCCGCACAGCACGAGCGAAGCCGTTCCGCCGGCGGCGCGGTAATCGCCAAACGCGGCGAGCAAACCGGCGACGTTCTTCTCGCGCGCCAGGCGCCCGACGAACAGGAAATAGTCGTCCGGCAGTCCCAGTTTGCGCCGGTCGAGGGAAGCGCGGGCGCGCGCCGTTCCAGCGGCGAAGAAGTCGTTATCGACCACGTCGTAGGCGCGGCGGATGGGGCCGCGGAGTCCCAACTCGCCCAGGTAGCGGGCGTGGGGCTTGCCGCCGGCGATGGCGCCGTCGAAAAGCAGGCGCACCAGCAGGCCCTTCAGAGATTCCTTCCACCAGACGCGGATGTGGTCGGCGCGGGTGCTTTCCGACATCAGCACGCTGCGGCGGCGATGCAGTTTGGCCCAGAAGGCCGCGGCGAGCGCCGGCAGGGTGTAGTATCCCGGAACCAGCACCAGCGCGGGATTGGCCTGGTTCAGCTTGCGCCAAAGATGGAGGGCCAGGCGCGGCTCGAGGCTCCTGCGCCAATCCACGCCGGGCGCGAGGGTGACCACCGGAAGCCCGGCGCGGCGGTTGTCGCGGAAGGCGAGACCGGCGTGGACGCCGCAGCCGCCGACCAGTTCGATGCCCACCACCCGGCCGCGCAGGCGGCGGTTTTTGGTGAGCGCGCGGAGCCGGGCGAGGTGATAGGCATACCAATCGATCCAGATGACGGCGAGGGCGCGGGACGGGCCTTCGGCCCGTTCCGGGCAGGCGGAAGCACCTGCCCCGCCCCGTTTCAGCGCGGAGTCTCGCATGCGCTATTCCTTGGTTACGGTGACGAAGAAGTCGCGGGCGATCGGTTCGACGCGCGCGGTGGCGCCGTCGATGCGGGCGAACAGGGCCTCGACATCGGGCCGCGTGTAGAGATACAACGGGCAGCGCGAGCGATAGCGCAGCCGCCTCTGCCAAGCCAGGACACCTCCCGCTATGGGGAGAGAGAAGAAGGCCTTGCGCCGCGCCATCGAGACCACCCGTTCGACGAGTGGGCGGGGCTCGGCCACGTAATCCATCACCCCCATCACGACCACGTAGTCCGGCGGTTCTTCGGGTGTGTACTGGTTGAAATCGCCGGTCAGATAATTGCAGCAGGCGTCTACGCCCGCGGCCCGTGCGTGGCGCCGCGCGAGGTCGATCATGCCGCTGGCGAAATCGATGCCCACCACCTGCCGCGCGCCCGCGCGGGCCAGGGCGATGCCGTAGTGGCCCGGCCCGCAGCCGATATCCAGGACCGTGCGGCCGGCGACCGGGCGGCAACCCTCCAAGGTTCTCAGGTAGCGCAGCCGCATGCTGCGCCGCAGGGTGCGGTTGACCAGGTTCGAGAGCAGGCCGTTCCTGGTGCTGTACAAGGCGTTGAAATCTCCGGCGTAGCCGTGAAAGAACTGCTGGGTTTGCGTAATGGTTTCAGACATGCGCTTGCTCCAAGGTGTTTCCGTGGCGTTCGATGAACTCGCTAAACGTGACCATGGGAAATTCCGAGACGATCCTGGCGATCTTGCGCTCGGTGGTTCGCAGGTTGACGTAGGATTTGAACTTTCGGTGCAGCGGCATTTTGAGCCGCGGATGATGAGGGTCGATTTCGCGCGGATGGACGTAATAAATCACCGGGCGGCCCTCGGCCTGCACGGTGCGGGCCATGCGGCGGATGAGCCACAAAGGGAACAGGCGCAGGTATCCGCCGCCGAAGAAGCAGGTGGGGCGCGGATAGGCGCCGGCCACGGTGATCGGAAATTCGATCAGGGTTCCGCTTTTGGACACCACCCGATGGGGCGTGCGCATGGCCGAGCGCATGCCGCCGTGGCCGCGGGCAGCCGGGAACACGGAGGAATCGTATTCGTAACCGGCTTCGAGCAGGGTATCGAAGAACCACGGCGTCCGGTCGATCACCGAAAAGCCGGCGGCGCGGTAGCCTCGGACGGGGCAGCCGGCGAGATCCTCCAGGAGCAGGCGGGCGTGCAGGGAATCCTGGCGAAAGCGGCGCGCGGTCATCTGGAACACCAGGTTGTGGGCGAAGCCGTGGGAGGCGATTTCGTGGCCGCGGCTACGGGCGGCGCGCACGAGATGCGGAAAGCGCTCCGCCACCCAGCCCAGGAAGAAGCAGGTGGCGCGCACGTTGTGCACCGCCAGAAGATCGAGCAGGCGCGAAAAGTTTTTTTCGACGCAGGAAGGCAGCAGATCCCAGGTGGGCAAGGTGGGAACACCGGGCACCTGAAGGATGTGGTACCAGTCCTCCACGTCGATGGAAAAGACCGATTCGGCGGGGCGCGCGGCTTGCGGAACGGGCGCGGCTTCCATCAGCGGGGCGGATCGCGATAATAAGACTTGCGGCATTAGAGTGTCTCCCATTGCCCGACGGATCGAGCGGCGGCGAATTCCCACGAGGCGGGGGGGTGGCCGGGGGCCGGCTGTGCCTGGGCCTGCCAGCGGTCGCGCCGCCACAGCAGCCACAGCGGTACGGAAAGCTCGATGAAGCGGAAGAGCACGGCCTCGATGGTTTGCATGACGAGGTAGATGGAGAGCGCCGAAAGGACCACGTATTGGGCTTCCCAGATGCCGCCTTGGGTGCGCATCTTGCGCCACACCGTGCCGTAGGCGCGCCCGATGAGCCACATGGCGGCGAGCGCCAGCCACCGAAACTCCAGCCACAGATCGGCCACCAGGCCGGGCGCCGATCCGGTGGCGCCCTTCCAGCCCAGAGCGTCGCTGAAGCCTTCGCCGGTTCCGGCGTTGTAATCCAACTCGGGGACGCCGAAATCCGCGTACTTGGTGGGCCAGACGGCGCGCGGGATGGGCCGCACCAGCACTTGGGCGGCGTAGCGGCGGCCCCAGAAAAAGTGGCCCGACTGCTCGGCGCTGAGCAGCGCGCCAGTGCCGTAGATGAACTCGTTGCCGGTATCGGGCTTGTCCACCATGGACGAGACGTCGGTGGTGAAATCGAAATCCGATCCGAGGTAGATGTTCTGCCGGTTGACCACCAGGAACAGAATCAGGTAGCCGATGGCCACACCGCTGAGCGCCATGGTGAGGATGGCCGGGCGGCGATGGTGGTAGAGATACCAGCCCATGGCCAGCATAGTGACGATCATGAAGGTCGGCCCGCGGCGCGCGGTGAAGAACGCCTGCACCAGCCAGGGCAAAATCACACCGCCCGCCAGGCAGAGGTGGATGGGCCGGAGTTCGCGTTTGACGCCGGAGGCGAGCACCAGCAGAAAGGAAGGAAACACCAGCATGGCCGCGTCGCGAATGTAGCCGCTATCGTCCCAGCCGCCGTGATACGGCTGGTTGAAGGCCTCGCGCAGCCCGCCGACTTCCACGATTCCTACCGACCACGCGGCTATGCCGAGAACACCCAGAAAGACGCCGCCGGCGAGCAGGCGGCGGCCGAGTTGGGGCGAGAGAGTGGCGCCGGCGTTTGGCACTGGAATGCGGCAGCCGCAGCTCAGACATCCCCACACCAGGGCGAGGATGCCGAGCACGTTGATGGTCTCCACGTAGACCAGCTGGTCGTTCTGGAAGAATCCCTCCAGGCCGTTGGCGGCGTTCAGCTTCAGCGGCATCCAACCGTAAATGAAGAGCAGCATGGGGCCGAGATACATGAGCGGGTGGAAGGCGTCGCGGCTGCCATCGAAGGCGCAGACCATGCCGGCGACCACGGCGAGGATGGCGGCCCAGATGAGGTAATCAAACAACCCCATGGGACACTCCTATTTCTGCGGCGCGTTCCACAGCTTCTGCGGCGCGTTCCAGGGGGCCTTGGGCCGTGCGGCCCTCCAGAATGGTCCGCACGGCTTCCGCTACGCCGCTGCGAAAACGCTCCCAGGTGAACTGGCGCGCGGTGCGTGCGGCCGCCGCGCCCATTTCCGCCAGCCGCCGGGGATGCGCCGCCGCCCATTCGATGCGTTCGGCGATGGCCTCGGCGCGGGCGGGCGGGATGACGAAACCCTCCTCGCCGGTGCGGATCAGGTCCGGAGCGGCGGTGCGGCCGGTGGCGACGATCGGCAGGCCGGCGGCCATAGCCTCCAGCAGAACCTGGCCGAATCCCTCCGCGAGCGACGGAAACACGAACAGATCCGCCGAGCGGTAGGCCGCCAGCAGTTGGCCGGCGCTGGCCGACGGA
>JASHSS010000584.1 GCA_030038565.1 Bryobacteraceae bacterium | reverse complement strand
TCCTGGGGGGCGCCGGTGGGGTGAAAGGTCGCCTGAACTTCCAGGTAATCCTCAGGCACGAAATGGCGGATGGAGATCTCGCGCTCCACCAGCATTGCCAGCGTGGGGGTTTGCACGCGGCCCACCGAGAGGTCCCTTTCGCCGTAGGCCAGGGAATATGCGCGGGAGAGGTTCATGCCCACCAGCCAGTCCGCGCGGCTGCGCCCGCGGGCGGCATCGGCCAGCGAATCGTAGTCGCCGCCGGGGCGCAGGCGGTCGAAACCCTGGCGGATAGCTTCGGTGGTGAGCGACGAGATCCACAGTCGGCGAAACGGCTTCGAGCTGCCGGCCGCTTCGTAGATGTAGCGGAAGATCAACTCGCCCTCGCGGCCGGCGTCGGTGGCGCAGACGATGCTGGAGATGCGCGGCGAGGTGAGGATGCGGCGGACAATGTCGAACTGTTTACGGGTCTTCTCGTAGACCACCAGCGGCCACTCGCGCGGTAGCATGGGCAGCAGGTTGCGGCTCCAGTGCCGCCACTCGGGCTTGATCTCGTGCGGCTGGGCCAGGGCCGCGAGGTGTCCAATGGCCCACGTCACCACGTAGCCGTTGCCGTGCAGGTAGCCATCGCCGGCCTTCGTGGCGCCCAGCACGCGCGCGATATCCCGCGCCACCGAAGGCTTTTCCGCCAGTACGGCGACGCTTTCGGATTCGGGTCCAGACATCCTATTACCAGTGTAGCGGGTGGGTCAAATACGGCGTTGTCGGATACCCCGGAGACGCGCAACGCGCGCTGCAAGCGCCAGATTCGCGAGGCTTTGGTGGGGCGGGCCGTGGGCCGGCCCTGGGCAGGCGAATCGCCTGCCCCACCGTCGGAGGCGTCTCATCCTGAATCCGGCAGATCGGCCGCAAGCCATGGCCGCTCACGGAACGGATCGTGGCCCGTCAACGAGCGCTTACCCGGTCCGCCCGGTGGCCGCCAAAGGCATGGATGGTGCGGGTTCCGGCCTGCACTTCGCCGGCGTGCGGAGTGCCGCGCGGGATGAAGTATTCAGCGCCCGCGGCCAGCACAATGCGCTCTCCGGCGACGATCAGGGTGTAGCAACCCTCCACCACGATCATGTACTCGTCGTAAGCGTGGGTGTGGGCGGCGGAGGCGGCCGTCTCGCGGCAGGTCCAGAACGCCATCTGGCTGCCATCGGCTCCCTCGAACACGTAGCCCTCGACTCCCGGAGTGGCCTGATCGCTGGAAGCGATGCGGTTGGCCGGGTTGCGCATGAATTCCGGAAAATGCTTCATGGCGCGGCCTGCGCGGAGCGCTCGTAGACCAGGCCGGCGGCGATGACGTCTTCGACGGCCAGGCCGTTGGACTTGAACAGCGTGATCTCTTCGGAAGTCTGGCGGCCGGCGCGCCCCGCCACCACATCCTGTAACTCGATGACCCGGCGCCAAGCTTCCTCCTGCAACGCCCCGTCCTGAAAGGCCAGCAGCAGGTCGCCCGATTCCATGCGGCTCTGCTCCACGCTATCCACCGCGATCAAGCCGGCGCGGGCCACCAGGTCGGCCGGCAACTCGCGGCGGCGCGCCTGGTTGGAACCCATGGCGTTGATGTGGGCGCCGGGCGCGACCCAGCCGGATTCGAGGACCGGCTCGGCGGAGTTGGTCGCGGTAACCAGGATATCGGCGCCGCGTACGGCCTCCTCGGCGGTTTCCACGGCTTCCACCGGCTTACCGAACTTCGCGGCGGCCTCGCGGGCGAAGGCCTGGCGCCTTTCGCCGGAGCGGCTCCAGACGCGCACGCGCTCGATGGACGGGGCCGCCGCGAGCATGGCTTCCAACTGCGTGCACGCCTGAAAGCCGCTGCCGATCACCCCGAGCGTGCGGGCATCGGGGCGGGCCAGCAGGCTGGTAGCCAGTCCGCTGGCCGCGCCGGTGCGGATCTGTCCCAGGGCATTGGCCTCGATGATGGCCAGCGGCGCGGCGTCTTCCGCCCGGTAGAGCAGGAACAGGAAGTGCGCGCCGTGTTTGGGGTTGGTGGCGTAAACCTTGGCTCCGAAATAGCGGCCATCGGAACCGGCCATGTAATGAAGGGCCGAACGGGTGGGCAGGATCAGGCGGCGGCGCGGCTGGTTGAGCGCCTCGCCGGCGGCCAGACGGGCGAACACCGTGCGCATCAGGCCGATGCAGTCGGCCATGGGCAGAGCCTCGCGGACCTGGGCTTCGGTAATGTAGAGCATCAGCGGTTGGCCTCCAGCGACTGGGCCACTTCCTCCCACTCGGACATGAGCGCCGCCAGGTCGGCGCGGCGGGCCTCCAGCAGGCCGGAAAGGCGGCGGGTTTCCTCGATGCTGACGAAGTGGGCGAGGCCGGCCTCGTAATCCGCGATCTCCAATTCCAGGCGGGTGACTTCTTCCTCGATTTCGTGCTGCCGCTCCTTCATGCGGCGCAGCTTGATGGGATTGAGGCGGGCCGGTTTTTCGGGCGGCGCGGGGCGTTGCGGCGGGCGCGCAGCGGAATGGTGGGGCGGCGCGGGACGTTGGTGGGGCGGCGTTCGCGGCGCGGCGCCGGCAGCGGGCGGCTGGGGAACCGGGGCCGGCAGGGCTTCTCCTACCAGATCGCCATTCGAAGATTCCGGCACCACCACTTCGGGCGCGGCGCTCAAGGGAGTCGCCGGGCCGCCCGATTTGCGCCACAGGTAGTCCTCGTAGTTGCCGGGGAAAACGTGCACCCGGCCGTCTTCCACCTCGAAGACGCGGGTGGCCAGCCGGTCAATGAAATAGCGGTCGTGGGAGACGAAGACGACCGTGCCGGTGTACTCCTGGAGCGCTGTCAGAAGCACTTCCTTGGCGCGCATGTCCAGGTGGTTGGTGGGCTCGTCGAGCA
>JASHSS010000583.1 GCA_030038565.1 Bryobacteraceae bacterium | reverse complement strand
GCAGCGCTTCAGGATCGACTCCGCGATTTCCTTACACGAAGTACTTATCAATCAGGATCCCCAGCTTCCGGCGGGTGGATTCGGGCACCATGCGGCGGTCGGTCAGGATAGCGTGTGAGAGGGCCGAGCCGCACTTGCAACCGCGCGCGGCGGGCATCCGCGCGACGGCTTCGGCCACCACCTGGCAGGCATGTTCGGCGTTCTTCATGAGGTTGGCGACGATATCGTTCACGGTGACCGCGTCGTGGGCCGGGTGCCAGCAATCGTAATCCGTGACCATGGCCACGGTGACGTAGCAGATCTCCGCCTCGCGCGCCAGCTTGGCTTCCTGAAGGTTGGTCATGCCGATCACGTCCATGCCCCACGAGCGGTAGACGTTAGATTCGGCCTTGGTGGAGAATGCCGGCCCTTCCATGCACAGATAGGTTCCACCCCGCCTGGCGGTGACCCCGGCGGCAGCGCAGGCCTGCTCCACCACGGCGGCCAGCTCCGCGCAGATGGGATCGGCGAAGCTGATGTGCGCCACCAGGCCCTCGCCGAAGAAAGTCGAGATGCGCCCGCGCGTGCGGTCGAAGAACTGGTCGGGGATGACGAAATCCAGCGGGCGATGCTCTTCCTTGAGCGACCCCACCGCGCTGAGCGAGATAATCCGCTCCACTCCCAGCGATTTCATGCCGTAAATGTTGGCCCGGTAATTCAGCTCCGAGGGCGAAATGCGGTGCCCGCGTCCGTGGCGCGCGAGAAACGCGACCGGGCGCCCGGCCAGCGTACCCACCACGAAATTATCCGAAGGCGGGCCGAAGGGAGTTTCGATAACCGCTTCTTCCTGGGCGGCAAATCCAGGCATGGTGTAGAGTCCGCTGCCGCCGATGATTCCAATTTCCGCTTTCAACTGGCGCTCTCCTGAGTAAGTTCCAATAATACCGCCCGCGCGGAGGCGGCTTCCACGAAGACGTAAAGATGGGCCGCGCCGGAAGCGGGCGGCTGGTTGAGGAGTTGGCCACCGGAGGCGGTCAATCGCCCGGCGGCGGCGGCCAGATCGGGCACGCTTATGGGCGTGGGTTGCAAGCCGGGGGCGGCATAGAAAGCAATGGCGTGGTGAAGTTGCTCCGCGTTTTTCCAATCGGTCGCGGCGGCTTGCGGCTCGGGGGTGGTGGGCGCGGCGATATCGGCGCTCGGCCCATCGCGCGGCTCTTGCGCGGGCCGCAGATCGGGGGCGCGCGGAGCCTGGGCGGTCTCGCCCGGGAGCGGCACGCGCTCCTCCGCCCTACCGCCGGGATCGGCCGGTAGGGCCGCCAGCGCGTCCAACAACTCCGCCAGGCCCTTTCCCTGGGTCGCCACGGTGAGCACGATGGGCGGATGCGGGCCCTCCGCCAGGCTGAGCGCGGCGCGCAGTTCCTGCTCCATCCGGCCTGCGCCCGGCTGGTCGGCCTTGTTGATCACGAACACATCGGCAATTTCCAGGATGCCCGCCTTGAGCGCTTGCACATCGTCGCCCATCCCGGGCGCCTGAACCACCACGTTGGCGCCGGCCAGCCCGGCGATTTCGATTTCATCCTGCCCCACCCCAACCGTCTCGATGAGTACATAGTCGCGCCCGGCGGCGTCCATCAACCGGGCCAGGTCGCGGGTGGCCGCGGCCAAACCGCCCATAGCGCCGCGCGTGGCCATGGAGCGGATGAAAATGCCCGCATCGGCGTGGTGCCGCAACATGCGGATGCGGTCGCCCAGAATGGCGCCGCCGGTAAGGTGGCTGCTGGGATCGATGGCCAGCACCGCGACGGTCCGGCCGCGCTGGCGCAGCGCCATCGCCAGGGCATCCACCAGCGTGCTTTTGCCCACACCCGGAGGGCCGGTGATGCCCACGATGCGCGCGTGTCCGGCGAAGGGCGCCAGATCGGCCAGCGTGGCCAAGGCTTCCGGATCGCGGTTCTCCACACCGGTGGCGGTGCGCGCCAGGGCGCGGAGATCGCCCTCGCGGATTCTGCGGGCAGCATCACGCATGGCTTTCCGATCGGGTCATCCGCTCTTCAGAAGCTGCCGCGCGATCACCAGCCGCTGGATTTCGCTGGTGCCTTCGCCGATGGTGCAGAGCTTCACGTCGCGGTAGAACTTCTCCACCGGGTAGTCCTTGATGAAGCCGTAGCCTCCGTGAATCTGCACGGCCTCGTTGGCGATGCGCACGGCCGCTTCAGAGGCGAACAGCTTGGCCATGGCCGATTCGCGCGTGACGCGCATCCCATGATCGAGCATCCAGGCGGCCCGGTAGTTGAGCAGCCGCGCGGCGTCCAGATCCACGGCCATATCCACCAGCTTGTACTGGATGGCCTGGAATTCCGAAATCGGACGTCCGAACTGCTTGCGCAGCTTGGAATAGCGCAGGGCCGCGTCATAAGCGCCCTGCGCCATGCCGAGCGACAGCGCGGCGATCGAGATTCGCCCGCCATCCAGCACCTTCAAGCTGTCCACAAAGCCTTCGTGCAGCCGCCCCAGCACCTGCGTGCGCGCCAGGCGGCAATTGTCGAAGATCACTTCGCCGGTGGCCGAGGCGCGCAGCCCGAGCTTGTTCTCCTTCTTGCCGGTGCGAAAACCGGGCGTGCTTTTCTCCACCAGGAAGGCCGAAATGCCGTGCTGCGCGGCCGCCCGGTCGGTGACCGCCATGGCCACGCACACATCCGCGTAATGCGCATTGGTGGTGAAGGTCTTGGCGCCGTTCAGCACCCACTCGTCGCCGGCCAGTTCGGCGTGCGTGCGCGTGCCGGCGGCGTCCGATCCGGCCTCGGGCTCGGTCAGCGACCAGCAGCCGATCCATTCGCCGGAGGCCAGTTTGGGCAGATAGCGGCGGCGCTGCTCATCGGTTCCCATCTTGTAAATGTGGTTCGAGCAGAGCGAGGTGTGCGCCGCCAGAATGATTCCGACGGAGCCATCCACGCGCGACAGCTCTTCGATAATGATGGAGTACTCGATGTAGCCCAGCCCGGCGCCGCCCAGGTCCTCGGGAAAGATGGCCCCCATGTAGCCCAGCGCGCCCAGCTTGCGGATGGTTTCGAGCGGAAAAATCTGCCCTTCGTCCCACTCCATGACGTGCGGGGCGATCTCGTTTTCAGCGAACTCGCGCACCGATTTCCGCAGTTGGATCTGTTCCGGGGTGTACTCGAAGTCCACCGATCGCAGCCTTAGACGATCTCTTCTTTGGAGGCGTCCCAGCGCACGGTGCGCTGTTGCCGGTAGCTTTCCACCGCCATGCGGCAGGCGATGGCCACGCGGTAACCCAGGTCGAAGGGACAGTTGGGCGTGGCCGCGCCGCGGATGGAATCCAGGAAGTTGGCCATGTGGCCGGCGCGCTGGTTGCGCGTCGAGCCCAGCATCTCGTTGCCCTCGCGGCGATTCACCTTCTGCGGCGCATAGCGGAGGCTCTGGGGCGTGTGCGTGATGGTGCCGTTTTCGCCCAGCACGTCTTCGCTGACCCCCAGCGAGTCGTTGCCGAAACCGGAGGTCCATTGGAACATCAGCTCTTCGGAGTGGACCATCCCCACGTTCATGGTGTCGGGGACTTCGCGTCCGTCCTTCCACAGGTACAGGCCGCCGGTCATGGTTACGGCGGTGGGGATTTTCAAATCCATGGCCTTGTACCAGAAGGCCAGCTGGTGGCACATGTTTTCGTAGACGTTGCCGCCCGAATAGTCCCAGAAGAAGCGCCAGTTGATGTAGCGGTTGGGGTCGAACGGGCGCTCCGGCGCGTCGCCCAGAAATGACTTCCAGACGATGTTCTCGGGGTTCATGTCCGGATAAACCGGCCGCGCCCACTGCGGCTTGCCGTGCGGCGTGTTGCGGTACATGTGGGCATCGATGGCGGTGATCTTGCCCATCAGGTCGCCCGTGAGGAAACCGAGCGCGTCGGTAAGCGCCCCGGTGGAAGTCCACTGATGGCCCACCTGCACCACCCGCCGGCCGCCGGCCTGCTCCACCGCCGCGCGCATGCGCTTGGCGTGCGCCACGGTGAAGGCCATGGTCTTTTCCTGGTAGACGTGTTTGCCGGCGTCCAGGGCGGCGGTGAAGTGCTCGCAATGCAAGTGCTGCGGGGTGGCAATCAGGACCGCATCCACATCGCGATCGTCCAGCAGATGGCGGTAATCCAGGTAGGTTTTGGCGTCGGGAGCGATCTTCCGCACGTCTTCCAGGCGGCGGGTGTAGACATCCGCCGCGCCCACGCATTCGACATTCGGAAGGCTGAGGGCCTCGCGCAGGATTTCGCTGCCGCGGGCGCCCGGGCCGATGATGCCGATGTGGATGCGGTCGCTCGCGCCGAGCACGTTGGAGGCCGCCAGTGTCCCGGCCAGGCCGGTAGCCACTTTGCCAATGAAATTGCGGCGTGACTGCATGGGGGGATACTCCTTCGGATCCGCGAGAGCGGCTCACCACGATTATAGCGATTCAAGGCGGCGGTTTGGCGAATTTGGGCAAAATGCCCAAGGGTTTTATTGAATCTAAATGAGTTAGCTGGGGATTTTGGGCATTTTGCCCCAAAAACCCTGGCCGCGGCGGGCACCCGGGCCACGATCAGAACCTCTGCTGGTAGCGGGCGCTGATGCGGGAGAGCGAGGCGGAGTAGTCCAGCCGGGTTTCCGGATAGTCTACCCATTCGAAGGAGAAGGGTGGAGTGTTGGCGGCTTTAAAGCGTAGAATCAGGAACTCATCGAACTCGGGTGCGGCCGAGGCGCGCAGGCGGCGCTCCGCCTCGGGAGCCTCCTGGAATGGATGCGGAAATCCTTGGCGCCCGGTGGTGGGAAAGGGGCGGTCGCCTTCATAGCCCACGGTACTCCCGGCATGATTGATGCCGACGACGGCGACCGAAATCGGGCTCCCGCCGCCGCGCCGGAACTCCACCACCTGGTTCCGGAGGTCGTTGATTACGCGGTCGATTTGTTTGATCATGGCCTTCGCCAGAATCTTCACCTCGATGCCGATCTCGACGGTGGCGATCGGTCCTCGGGCCACCAGATAGCCGGGATCGATGAGGGGCGGTTCGCCGGGGATGATCTCTCCGAAGGTCCCATCGCCACGACGGGCTGCAACCCCATGGCGTTTGTTCTGGACATTCAGCACACGGTCCTTACGATCGATCACCGCGGCGATCAACTTGGGTGACCGTTTGATGGCTATCAGATCTTCGTACAGGTGCATGGCGACGAAGTCGCCCTGGCTCGAGTCGCGGTGCCTGTAAATCTTACCCTCAAACAGCCGCCGGAACTCGGTCAGCAGCCGGTACTCGGGGGAAGTAGCTGCCTCTGTCAACAATGACCTCAGCTTCGATGGCGCCAACCAGCCGGTGCTGCCGGGCCGTCTTCACGATGCGCTGCCGGGCAATTTCGAGATACGCCGGTTCAATCTCGCTGGCCAGCGAGTTTCTGCCTGCCATGATAGCAGCCAGGGAGGTGGACCCCGTACCGGCAAAGGGATCCAGGACAGTATCCCCCGCGAAGGAGAACATCCGGATCAGGCGCTCGGCGAGTTCCACCGGAAAGGGAGCCGGATGGCCGGCGCGCGTCGAGGCTCCCCGGACATCGGACCAGATGGAGCGGAACCAGGCCTGCATCTCTTGTTTGGTGAGCATAGACAGCGCCTTTTGGAGGGCCGGCGTGGTCCGATACTCGCCACCCTTGCGGAGAAACAGGATATATTCCACATCGTTCTTGACAATTCCGCCGGGCTGGTACGGCTTGCCGTAAAAGCCCGCCCCGTTCCCTTCCGCTTCCATTGCCCCATTGGCGATTTTGTTCCACAGGATTGGTTGGAGGCAGTCAAGACCCACTCTGCGCGCGCGCACCTGAATGTCAGAATGAAGCGGAACCAGATAGTGGCGTCCGCCGCGCTTTCTGGGAATGCAGACATCGCCCACCACGCAGCAGATCCGGCCTCCCCCCGCCAGCACTCGCGCGCATTCCCGCCAAACGCGATCCAACTCGGAAAGGAAGTAGTCGTAGTCCGCGAAGTGGCCCATCTGATCTTCGTTGCCGGCTGCATACTCCTTGAGCGTCCAATAAGGAGGTGAGGTCACCACAAGGTGGACCGAGGTGTCCGGAATCCAGGACAAGTTCCGGGCGTCGCCAAGCCGCAGATAGTGGGTGGTGCGATGGTAGGGTTCCGGCCAGGCCACCTGGCGATAGTGAGTGTTCGCCGCGAGCAAGGCCCGAAGGCCCTCGGGAGTGTTATCTTCAGCCGGGAGATCCGGCGCCCGGCACAGTCTCCTGGCCAATCCGCGCTCGAAAAGATTGCTTTGGGGCGAGCGCCCGTTGGTTCTCGCTTTCGACCGTCTCTTACCGGGCATAACCATACCGAAGGCCAGCTTCGGCCCGCTTGAAGCGATTGTACCGTCCTCCGCGCCGTCTTCGCACATATTCTTTGAACTTATCGGCTCAGGCGAGGTACCCTTGAAGAGCAACACAGGGCAGTGGGGGTGCGGTTCTATTGAGCTTCCCTTCCCTACTCGCCCCGCCGCGCCACCATGAGTTCCACGCGCAGGGCGCGCCCCACCGGGACCGCCGCCTACCATGCTTTTCACAGCGAACACGCGCTCCGGCACGGCGGCGCCGGGCGCCTGATTCCGCAGCAGGGAGGTGCGCCAGCCCAAAACGGTGGCCGGCTCCGACATCATTCCCCACGCCGCGGGCCATCGCGACTGGTTGAAAAGACGGAGCCGAATCAGGGCCACCGCCCGGATGCGGGCCCGGCGCGAGGCCGCCCGGAGCTTAAGGCTGGCGGAGCTCGCCGTTCGAAGCGAACGCGTATTTCCCCGCCACCGGCTCCCCGGATGCCAGCAGGTCGCGGATGCGGCCGCGATTCGGCCCGGCCCGCCCGGCGGCCGCGGCGAGACAACGGACGGCTTCAGCCGCCGGCACTTCCGGCCCCAAGCGGAAAATCCACGGGACGTTGGCGGAAGTCAGCGCCCGGTCGGAGGAAATCGCAAGTACCGGCAGAAACGTTTTCACGGCGATCTGTTCGGCGAGGTGCGACGGGTCGCGTCCGAGGGCCACCAGCCCGATGACCGCGGGATCGTTAACCAGCTTGACCAGTTCGGTGGAGGCTTTGCCCCAGGGAACGTCCGAACCCACGCCGGTGAGTTGGTAACCGGGGACTTCGATGGTGGCAGCCAGTCTGTCCGCGCCGGGACCGAAGATTCCGATCTTCAGCTTTGGCCCGGCGGCATCGGCAATCGCGGGACCGGCATAACCCACGCCATTTTCGCCCACCGTAGCGTAGGGCTTCTGCATGCTGTAACGGCGAAAGGTGTACTTCCCGTTCTTCACCGTCCCGAGATACATGGGGGCTATGTTTTTGGCGTTGGGATCGAAGGTCATCTCGCCGGTCACCCCGCGGTAGTGGTCGAGCGAGTAAAGCGCGTCGCGGATGCGCCCGCGGTTCAAGCCCGCGCGGCAGATGGCGCCGAGGAGAATGTTCATGGTGTCGAAGCCCAGCGCGGAGAAAGCGTCGGTCTTCGCCTGGTATGCGGCGGCGAAGCGCTTCTGGAAACCGAGCCACAGGGGATCGTCGCGGGTGGGGTCGAACGGGTAGACGATTTCCAGGCCTTCGGCGCTCTCGCCGGCGATGCGCAGCAAATCGTCTCCCAGGACCCGGAAGCTGCCGAACACCGGCTGCTTCATCCCCATCTGGCGCATCTCCTTGAGGATCGTGCCGGCAGCGGCGGCATCGGCCCACAGCACAATGCCATCCACGCGCGAGTCGTTGATGACGCGCAGTTGCCGGGTGAAGCTGGCGTCCAGCGGCTGGAATTTCTGCTCGATCACCACCGGGTGGCCAAGGCGGCGCGAGGCATCGCGGAATTTCAAAACTCCGAAACGGCCGTAGCGCTCGTTCACGCGCAGAAGGCCGATGCGCTTCAGTCCCAGGTCGCTGTAGATGCGGCGGGCCAGCGTGTAGCCCTGCACGCGGTCGTCCTGGATGGAGGTGAGAATCCAGGGGATGATGGTTTCCGGAATGGTCGGGTCCGTGGCGGCGCTGTTGACGATGGGTAACTCCGCACGCAGGGAGACCCGCAGGGCGATGTGCGTGGAATCCCCGCTGATCGAACCGAGCATGGCCCAGACCTTCTCGTCGTAGACCATCTTCACGATCTCGTTGGAGGAAGCGCCCCAGGTAGCGGCGTCGTTGTGGATCTTCAGGCGGAAGGGCTTGCCGCCATATCCGCCGCGGGCGTTGGCTTCGGCGATGGCCAGTTCGGCGCCGCGGCGCATGGCCACTCCCAGGGCCAGGTCCTTGTGGTTTTCGATCGGCCCGAGGAAGCCGATGGCCACCTCGCTCACGTCCGCCGCGGAGACCGTGGGAAGGCCCGAGGCGGCGCCGTTATATTCCGGAGTCTTGGTGTAGAACTCCTCGTAGGGCTTGGTGAAGCGCGAAAACGGCCGCAGGTCCTCCGGTTCGTTGGCGTAGGGTTCCAGCGTGCGGACCGGCGGAGGCCCGGGCGGGTTTGCGCCGCACGCACAGGTCTGCGCGCAGAGGGCGGCGGGGACCACAACGGCGGCCGTCAGGAATCGCAACGCGGTGCGCATCACTCCTCCCGCGAGGGAATGAACATGGCGATGGCCTCGATCTCCACCAGCAGATCGGGCCGGCAGAGAATCGCCTGAATGCCCGTGGAGGCCGGCAACGGATCGAGCCCCTGCCGGCGGAAGAACGCCGTGCGCTCCTCATTGAAGGCGGCATAGTCGCGCTCGATATCGCGCAGGTAACAGGTGGTGCGCACGATGTCCTTCCAGGTGGCGCCCTCGGCGGCCAGGAGCGCGGTGATGTTCTGGTAGGTGCGCCGGCACTGCCCCCGGAAGTCGCCCACGTGCACGGTGTTGCCGTTCTCATCCACGCTGGCCGTGCCGGAAATCAACAGGATCACGAGGCCGTTGAGATCGATGCGCAATCCGCGCGAGAAGGAACTGCCGTATTCGCCCGCTTCGTTGAGCGCTTCGGGCGCGGAAATGGCCCGCCGGGCCACCTGCTCCACGCCGCGGATCTGTTCGAGTGCGTCCGTAATTGTCATTTCGATGTTCCTTTCGTATCGAGGCGAATCCCATGGCTGAGGCCTTTGGCCGTAGCCACCCACACGTCGCCGCCCTGAAAATCGACGCCGAAGATGTAATGGTGGGCGGGCGCGGTATCCACCGGCACGCGCGAAACCGCGCCTTGCGCATCGCGCACCAGCATTTCGGGCGCGTGCGTATCCAGCGCGGGCCGCCAGGTGGCCCAGCATTGGCCGTCGAAATACGCCAGGCCCTTATCGGTGGAAAACCAGGTGCGCGTCCCGTCGATGCTTTTCACCTGGTTGAGGAAATTGCTGGGCAGGCCGCTATCCTTGTCCAGGAAGTTGCGCCAGTTGCGCCCGTCGTAGCGGCTGGCCCCAAAATAGGTGGCGGCCCACAGAATCCCGTTCACGTAGCTGACCGAGGTGGTGATCTCGTGGATCAGCCCCTGGTCCTTGTACAGCACGATTTCGGTTTCGCCGTCGGGGTCGTTGTAATCTTTCCAGCGCTCCGTTTTGACGTCGTATTCCAGAACGCCGCCGCCCCACACGGCGTAGTAGACCTTGTCCGGCGCGGCCGAGACGCCGTAGGTCCAGATTTCGTACATGGGCGTATTGCGCTCGTTGTACAGGCTCCACTCGCCGGTGCGGGTGTTCAGGCGGCTGGCGCCGGCGGCGGTGGCGACCCACAGAAAATCGCCCTGCACAGCGAGGCCGTAAACCACATCGTTGGCGAGGCCGCTATTGAGTTGGGTGAAGGTATCGAAGCGGCCGGCCGAATAGCGGCTCATTCCGCCCATGGTGCCGATCCAGAGGTCGTGGGTCTGCTTGTCGAGCGCCAGCGAGAGCACGGCGCGGTGCGCCAGCCCATCGGCGGTGGTGAAGACTTTCCACTTGCCGTGGTCGTAGAGCGCCAGGCCGTTGTCGGTCCCGGCCCACACCCGGTCGCCATCCACCGCGACGCTGTACACGCGATTGTCCGGCAGTCCCTGGGCGGTGGTGAAGTTCTCCCAGCGGAAGCGCGGCAGGTCTTCCGCGAACAGCCCGGAAGCGGCCAGGAGCAGGGCGAATACGGAAATCCTCTTCATAGCGTTTTCAGATACTCGATGAGATCGTTCAGCTCATCCTTGGTGAGGTCGTTGGTGACTCCGTGTTTGTCGTTGGGATTGAACACGGTCCAGATTTCCTCGAGCGTGCGCGCGGAGCCGTCGTGCAGGTAAGGCGCGCTGTAGACCACGTTGGTGAGGTGCGGGATGTCGATCTGGGGCGAGCGGTCGGTCGGCTTACCGGTGCCCACGTCGGCCAGCACCTGGCTGGTGTGGTAGGGGCCGGAATGGCACACGAGGCACTGCAGTTCGCCGGGAATCGGGGTGCCGTCCTTGCGGATGGTCCGTTCGAAAATCGCCTGGCCGCGCTCCTGCGCCGGAGTCAACTGGCCATCGGGAAGGCGGAAGCGGTTGGGGCGCAGCGGGATCGACTTGATGAAACTGACCAGGTCTTCCAGGTCGTCTCCACGGAAGCCCTGCGAGCGGAAGAAGAAGCGCTCGGTGCGCGGGCCGCATTCGGTCTGGAGGTCGGGATTGCCGCCGTTCCACTTGTACGGCGCGGTGTCGCCGATATCTTCGAGCGAACGGTTATCCACGATATCGACGCCGAACCCGTCCGGTTCCAGATCCCACGAGAGACCGTCGATGGTGGCATCCAGGTGGCAGTTGGCGCAGCCGAACTGATTGCCGAAGGCGTAGTTGGAGGAATAGAACAGCCGCTCGCCGCGCCGCTCGGCGGTCAATTCGGCGGGGGCGCCGAGGGGGATGGTAGCGGTGACTTCACCGCGCGCCGTATCGAGGACCGCGATGCTGTCATCCAGGCGATTGGCTACGTAGAGCGTGGCGCCATCCGGCGTGAGCACCAGGCTGCGCGGGTTGCGGCCCACGGGGACGCGGCGGATGACATAGCGCGCGGCGGCCGACAGGTCGTTGGCAAGAGAGGCGGCGTCGCGCGACTTGGCCGCCGCCACCAGCCGCCGCAGATCCAGGATGGCGACCTCATTCGATCCGGAGGCCGAAACGTAGGCCTTCGATTGATCCGGCGCAAGGGCTACGCCGAACGGCAGGGAGAAGTAATCCTCGATGGCGTCGAGCGGAAGTTGCACGATGCCGCCGATATCCTCGCCGAAGACCGCCAGCGAGTTGCCGAAGGCCCAGCCGTGTTCGACGTGCGCCAGCGGGATCAGGTTTTTGGGCCGCATCTGCGCGGCGATTCCCAGCCGCCCGTCGGTGGAAATCGCGACGTGAAACACTCCCGCCACGTTGTGCAGCGGCAGGCGGGAAACCACCGTGCGGGAGGCGGTATCGATTTGGGTGATCTCCGATTCGGGCGGGCTGCGGAACTTGCCCGGATTGGGATAGATATGGGTGGCGTAGACGCGGGCGCCGTCCGCCGAAACGGTCAACCAGCTTGTGCCGCGGCCGGCCACCAGGCGGCGCGCTTCCGTGGCGGAGTGAAGATCGATGACGGAGATGTTGCCGCCGATGCGGTTGGCGGCGTACAGAAACTCGCCGCGGCCATCCAGCGCCACGCCGGTGGGTTCGAAGCCGGCCGGAAGATTGCGCAGCAGGCGCAAGGACGTCGCATCGATCTCGCTAACCGTATCGGACCAGGAATTGGCGACATAGATGCGCGATCCATCCGGGCTGACCGTGACTCCGCGGGGCAGGCGGCCCACGGTGACGCGGCCGGCGATGGTCTTCGTGCGGCGATCGATCGCCACCAGTTCATCGGTTCCGCCGCAGACTACGTACAGCCGGCTGCCATCGGCGGAGAGAGCCATGTCGTCGGGGCTGGGATAGCGGATCGGTTTGGCGGTGTTGGCGGCTGAAGACACCGCGGCGCAGAGCAGCGGCAGCGCCATGATCCGCGGGCGCATCAGGGCTTCTCCGTGATGGTGACCACCTGGCCGGCGGCCACGTTTTCCAGCACCTGCCGGATGCCGCTGGGCCAGGTGACGGTAATCCGGTCGGCACGCGCGCTGGCGCCCAGGCCGAAGTGCAGGCGCCAATCGTCCTGGCTCAGGTAGCCGGAGGCCGCCACGCGCTCGGCGCGCTGCTTCACCCCTCCGGCGGCCACTTCGACGGTGGCGCCGATGCCGTCGCGATTGCTCCTGGTTCCCACCAGCCGGATCTTGATCCAGTTGCCCGCTCCCCTGGTGGTGTTGCGCAGCAATTCGCCGGCGCTGCCCAGGTTCACCAGGAAGGCGTCTACCCGGCCATCGGTATCGTAATCCGCGAAGCAGGCGCCGCGGCCCACGGTCTTGGTCTGAAAAAACGCGCCGCCGGCCGCGGAGACATCCTGGAACCTGCCGTTTCCCAGGTTGCGGAACAGCGAATGCTCCTGGGGGATCAGGTGGATCAGGCCGCCGTGGAAGATGAAGATGTCGCGCCAGCCGTCGTTATCGAAATCGTACGCGCCGGTGCCCCAACTGGTGTACTGGGCCGCCAGTTGCGCAATTCCGGCCTGCTGGGTGACGTCGGAAAACTCGCGCTTGCCGGTGTTCCGCAGCAGCCGGTTGTAGCGCGAATCGCTCACCCACAGGTCCACCGCGCCGCGGTTTTCCGGATCGAAGAAAACCGGTCCCATGGCGGAGGTGGATTCGCCGTTCTGGCCGAAGGCGGCTCCGGCTTCGGTGGCGATTTCCTCGAAGGTGCCGTCGTGTTTGTTGCGGAACAGGAAATTCTCAGTCTTGTCGTTGGCGACGTAGATATCGGGGTAGCCGTCGCCGTCGAAATCGGCAGCAGTCACGCCCATGGCGCGTCCCTTGAAAGCCGCGATGCCCGATTTTTCGCTGACGTCCACGAAAGAGCCCTTGCAGGTGTTGTGGTACAGCAGGTTGGTGTCGCCCTCGTAATCCAACGGGCCGGGGTAATTGTCGGCGGCGTAGTAGGAACGATACTTCGGGTCGAACTTGACATAGCGGCCGATGAAGAGATCCAGGCAGCCGTCGCGGTCGTAATCCAGCCAGGTGGCGTTGAGCGCCCAGCCCTTCACGTCCAGCCCGGCTTTGAGCGTAACGTCCTCGAAGGTCCCGTCGCCTTTGTTGCGGTAGAGCGTCACGCGGCCGTAGCTGGTCACCAGCAGGTCGGTGAAGCCGTCGTTGTCGAAATCGGCCGCCACGGCGCTGAAACTGAAGCTGTCGCCGGCCACCCCGGCCGCCTCGGTGACATCCGTGAACTTGCCGTCGCCATCGTTGCGATAGAGATGATTGGTGGGGGGTGGATCGGGAGTTTTGCGCAGGGGATAGGGGTGCATTTCCTTTCCCAGCGGGCGCCCGCTGGCCACGAAGAGGTCCGGCTTGCCATCGTTGTTGTAGTCGAACCAGACGCATCCCGCGCCGGTGCTCTCGACCAGCGAACCGAGTTTTTCCGCGCCGAAGGAGTGGGTGAAGCGAATGCCGGATTCGGCGGTGACATCCTGGAACTGGATCGGCCCCGAGGCGTCGCCCGCCAGCGCGCCGGCGGCGGCGCACAGCGCCAGGATTCCGAAGATTCGTCCATTCGTCATTTGGTGGTCCCCAGTAATTTTTCGGGAACGATCGAGCGCAGCAGGATTTCCGGCACTTTGTTTTCGGGCGAGCGCTCCGGCCCCGCGTGGCACCCCACGCAGATGCGTTGCTCGCTGGGGCGCATCCAGAACCAGCCGCGTTCGGCGCGCACCGAGCGACCGGCGGCGTTGAGGAGTTCCATGCGCAAGGGCCGGTCGGCGGGCACCTGGATATAGAACGACCCATCGCCGGCGAGACCCTGCCGCCCCAGAAGCACCGGCGCGCCGGCATCGTCGCGCGTGTAGACTTGAACGCTGGCGACTGGCTCGGCGAAGGGCGTTTTGGAGGCGCGCGCATCCAGGCAGAGCAGGTTCCCGTTGGTCCGCGTTTCGACCAGCCCGGAAGGAAACTGCTTGGGCGGCACGCGGGGGCGCAAGAGGACCGGTTGGATGGCGTTCGTGCCGGGCAGCGTTTGGAGCGGTTCCAGGCGGCGGCCTTCCAGCCTCCAAAGATACAGGGCGAACGGACCGTGCGGCTTGCGCAGCGCCACCACCCAGGCGCCCGGCGAGACTTCCGCGATGGGGCCGGCGCTCTGCCCTTCCGGTTGCGCCACTTCGGCCTGGGATGCCAGCGCCGAAGTGAACCGCGCCAGCCTGCCATCGGCCGTGAAGATGACGTCGCCCGAGGAGACCTGGCGCGCGTCCCGGCGGCTCGGCCCATGATCGCAGCGCAGCGATTCTACCCCCGTTCCATCGGGATACACGGTATAGAGTTCGCCGTCGCTTTCGAAGAGGATGCGACCGTCGCGGAGCACATCCTGGGTGATGCGGAGGCCGGGCGCGTAGGTGAGCCGCCGGGGTGATGCGCCGTTGGCGTCTGCGATCTCGATATCCGAACCGCCGGCGGAGGCGCGGGTGTAAGCGATGCGCCCATCCGGGATGTACAGAGGATGGGTGCAATCGGTCTGGCCGCGGGTGATCTGGCGGGGATCGCCTCCCGCGGCGGAGATTTCCCAGATTTGCCAGGGGCTGCCGGCGGCGGTTTTTCCGGAAAACAGGATGCGGCTGCCATCGAAGGAGACGGTCGGATCGGCGGATGCATAGAATGCCGGCGCGACCGGGCGCCTTCCGGTTTCACGAACCAAGATTAGGGTTGCGCCCTTGGGGAAGCGGTTCGATGCGCGCGACCCATCCGCAGGCTCGTACTGCGGGGCGGCGGTGAAGAGAAATGGCCGGACGGGGACTTCGCCCGCATGCGCGCGACCGCAAAGAGCGGCAACAACCGCCGCGACAGTGGCCAGGGCTACGCTCAAAGAGCAGTTTAAGGCTATCAGGTCCGATTTACACTAATCGAAAAAGACTATCGGGGGCCGGCTCGCGCCAGGCGCAGCCCCGGCAGGCGAATCGCCTGCCCCACCAACCTGGGATCAAACCTTGCGTTAAACCTATTGACGCCTCTTTCGCCTGATGCAGCCGGGCTTACCACATCGCCAGCGGGGTGTCGTGGTCAGGCGGCGGAAAGGCATGATCGATGGCCGCGAGATCTTCTTCGGTGAGGCTCCATCCCGCGCCGCCGGCGTTTTCGCGGGTGTGGTCCGGGACGGCCGATTTTGGAATGGTGAAAAGCTGCGGCAGGCGGGTGAGAAAATTCAGGATCACCTGGCGCACGGTGCGTCCGTGGCGTTCGGCCACCCGGAGAAGCACCTTGCCGCCGGGCGAATTCGGACGCGGGAAGTCGCTGTGCCCAAATGGCGAGTAGCCCACCACGGCGATCTCCTCCTGCCGGCAGTAAGGGATCAGCCGGCGCTCGATACCGCGCTCTCTCAGGTGGTAGAGCACCTGGTTGGCCGCCAGGCGATGGTGCCGCAGCGCGGCCTGCGCAGCCTTGACCTGGTCCAGATCGAAGTTGCTCACGCCGGCGAAGCGGATGCGGCCATCGTCGATCAACTTTTCCATGGCCCGCATGGTTTCGGTAATGGGGTAGCGGCTTTCCCAGTGCAGCAGGTACAGATCGAGATAATCGCAGCCCAGCCGCTTCAGGCTCCGTTCGCACGCGCGCAGCGTCCCGTCGAAGGTGGCGTTGGTGGGCAGCACCTTGCTCACCAGAAACACCTCGCCGCGGCGTTCGCCGAGGGCCTCCCGCACTATTTTTTCGGCTCGGCCGCTACCGTACATCTCGGCGGTATCGATGTGAGTGAGGCCCAGGTCCAGACCGGTGCGGAGGGCGGCGATCGCGCGCAGCTCGCCTTCCCTGGCTCCCTCCACCTTCCAGGTTCCCTGGCCGATCACCGGCACATCCACGCCCGTATAGCCGAACGGCCGCCGTATCACCACACCATTATGTACCTCGATTAGCCGCGCTTCGTACGCGGCGAACCGCTATTCGACGGTG
>JASHSS010000582.1 GCA_030038565.1 Bryobacteraceae bacterium | reverse complement strand
CCCACCGGCGCCGGGTAAGGGCCCCGGCCACGGATGAGCTACTCGGGCGAGCGGATCCTTCTCAACAGCCAACGCGAAAGCCAGGTCGCCCGCTTCCGTGCCTGGGTTCTGTTCGCGGTGCCGCTGGCGGCGATCCTTTTCCAGGTCTACGTACCGCATTTTTTTCCGTTCCTGGGCTTCCTGGAGCTGCCCCTGCTGGTGGTGGTGTACTTCGCGCTGATGCGCCGCGGCCCGGTGGGGGGCCTGCTGATCGGCGCGCTGGTGGGCCTGGCGCAGGACTCGCTCTCCAAGAACCTGCTGGGGATGTACGGCATTGTGGATACCATGGTGGGCTACTTCGCCGCATCCGTGGGCGTGCGGCTGGACGTGGATCACAGTTTTCTGCGCCTGTTGATGGCCTTCGTGTTTTACTTTTTCCATCAGTCCCTGTACTGGGTGTTGTCGCGCGCGCTGCTCAGCCAGCAACTGGAGTTTGAGCTGCAGAGAACCCTGGTGATGGGTCTGCTGAACGCGGTGGTGGGGGTAGCCCTGTATCACTTTCTGGATAAGCTGCGGGAGCAGGCGTGACGGTTTCCGCGGCGGTGCTGTTTGCCGCCTGGGAAGCCTGCCTGTTCGCGGCCGCGATCGCGCTGGCCTGGCGCCTGGGCTTTCGCGGCGAGGGCGATTCCGAAACCCGCTGGCTGGCGGTGCTGGCCATCGAGATCACCCTGGAATCTTCGGTAGCAGCGCTGTTCTCCTTTGCGCGGATGAACTCCGCGGGCGCTTATTGGGCCGCCGCGGCGTTGTGCGCTGCCTTCGCGGGCGCGGCGGGACGGCAGGCATTTAGCTGCCGCGCCAAGCCCTCCGAACAAATCGGCCGCTGGCACTTCGCGCTTCTGGCGGCGATGGCGGCGCCGCTCGTGTGCCTTTCCTTCCACCCGGTCGAAGAAATCGACTCGATCAACTATCTGCATTACCTCATTGACTGGATGGGGAACCGCGCCACTCCCTACACCTTCGCCACCAACTACGTGGCCTTCTGGGAGCTCTCGTTTCTGCCTGCCTGGACGGTCACCCGCGTGGACGCCTTCTTTCCCCTGCTGGCGCTCAAATCACTGGCCCTGCTGGGGCTGGCTGCCTGGCTGGTGGGCCGGGAGTTGGGCTTGCGCGGGCCTTTGCTGCTGTGGACCGTTGCCGCTTCACTGGGGCTGCGGCACCTTTGGTTCGAGTCTTCGGGCGTCGGCACCCTGAAGAACGACGCGCTGCACGGCGCCGGTTTCCTGTTGCTGATGCTGGCCTTGTTGCGCGTGGGCCGCTCGCTGTGGGCATTGGCCTGGGGAGCGGCCTTCGCGGCGGTGAAATACACCGGCATTTTTCTGGGCGCGATAGCCGTCGCCGCGCTGGCGGTCACCGGCCGGCTGAAACTCCGCGACTGGCGCCGGCACCTGGCCGGATTGCTTCTCTTCCTCGCGTGCAGCGGCCATTATTACGTGCACAATCTGGCGCAATCGGGCAGCCCGTTCTACCCCTTCCAGATCAATTTCGGACCCATCCATTTGCCGGGCACAGCCGATCTTTCGGCGACTTCGATCCTCTACAGCCTGCACGATGCGCGGCTGTGGCGCGCGCTGTTCTGGCCGGCCGGAGGGGTTTCGCCGGCGGGCCTGCTCTTCCCCGTAGTGCTGGCCGCGGTGCTGCCGCTGGCGGCCGGGCGGTGCGCGCGCGCCGCTTGGAAATGGCTCAGCCGCCGCGACACCCCCACCCCCCTGGATTGGGCGGCGGGGTGGATCCTGTGCGGCTGGCTGCTCTATTTCCGCTCGGTGTTCAGCGCCAGCGCGCAGATCGGGGGCGGCGACCTGTCGTTCCTGTTATACGGATTGAACAGCATCCGCTACGTGGATGGCGTGCTGGCGGCGAGCGAGTTGTGGCTGGTGGCCCTGGCCGGGCGTACGCTCGCGTGGCCCCTGATCGGCGCGCAACTTGCCAGCCGCCTGCTGATCCTGTACCCGCATGTGCCCGCCGGACTTTTCCCGCCGGTTGGGCTGGTGGCGGCGGCAGGGCTCGCGGCCGTTGGGGTCATGCTGCTGGGACGCCGCGCGGCGCCCCTGGCGGCCCTGGTGATGCTGGCGGCAGGACCGTTGGTGGTGGAGCGCAACCGCGCGCACTGGACGACGTATTGGAACGGGCTGAAGCCCGGCCTGGACAGCGTGCGCTCCCAGGGACTGGCCGTTCTGGCGATGTCCGACGGCGGATATTTCGCGGCCCACGTGGTGGCCGCCGGCAACCCGGTAGACCCCGCCGTACAAGTGCTGACTCCCGAAGAACTGGAGGCCTTGCCGCCCGCCGCCCGGCCGCGGCATCTGGCGGTGATGCCGGCGCCTGGCACCCCGGCCGCGAGCGGATGGCGGGATTCGTACGGTCCCCGCCTGGAGGAATGGGGCTATCGGGCGCAACAGGAGACTCCCACGGGCGGCCTGTTCCAACGCCCGTGATATCGGCTCGCTTTTTTACCATGGGATCGCCACCGGTTCCAGGGCGCCACGGCGTGCTCAACGACCTGGTCGCCGATGCCCACCGGCAATCCGTCTTCCGGCAGGGCGGGAGAGATCGCCCAAAGTCCGCACGCCAATATGGGGCGACGGGCGAGGAATGGTCCGACCGGCTGGAGGTCACGGCACGGAAGCCCGCGGCATGGTGAAGGCGGCGCCGCTCGCCCGCGACATGCCTCAAGCCGAGGGAGTAACCTGGAACGGTCGGGCGGCCGCGCCGGAGGCCGGCCAATCTCGCAATCCTGAGACTGGAGCGTGAAGAATATGCAGCGGACGGTTTTCCTGGTGTTGGCGGCAGCCCTGAGAGCCGCGGCCCAAGAGGCGGTGGACATCCGCGTCGATGCAGGTGTGGCGCTCGGTCCTTACCGGCCGATCTACGCCTATTTCGGGTACGATGAGCCGAATTTTACCTATGCGCCCAACGGACGCAAGCTGGTTGGCGAGTTGGCCGCGCTCAGCCCCGTGCCGGTACAGATCCGCGCGCATCACCTGCTGGTGACCGGCGACGGAGCCGCGGCCTTGAAATGGGGGTCCACCAACGCCTACACCGAAGACGCCGAGGGCCGGCCGGTCTACGACTGGAAGATCGTGGACCGGATTTTCGATACCTACGTAGCGGTTCACGCGCGTCCGTTCGTGGAGATCGGATTCATGCCCGAGGCGCTTTCCACGCATCCCGAGCCGTACACCCGCCACTGGCCCACGGACGACGGCAAGGGTTGGTCTTATCCGCCCAAGGACTATGCCAAATGGGCCGAACTGGTTCGCCAGTGGGTGCTGCATGCGGTGGAGCGGTACGGGAAGGGCGAGGTGGAAAACTGGTCGTGGGAAGTGTGGAACGAACCCGATATCTCCTACTGGCGCGGCACGCCGGAGGAATACCGGAAACTGTACGACTACTCGGCCGATGCGGTGAAGCGCGCCCTGCCGGCGGCTCGCATCGGAGGCCCCGGCTCGACGGGACCGAACGGCGCGAGGGCCGGGGAGTTTCTGCGCCAGTTTCTGGAGCACTGCGCCCATGGAACCAATGCCGCCACCGGCAAGACCGGCGCGCCGCTGGACTTCATCTCGTATCACGCCAAGGGATCGCCCAGCGTGGTGGACGGGCACGTGCGCATGAGCCTGCGGCGCGAAATGGCGGATGTCTCGAAGGGCATGGAAATCGTCAACCAGTTTCCAGAATTCCGCGCCCTGCCGATCGTGCTGAGCGAGGCCGACCCGGAAGGCTGCGCGGCCTGTTCCGCGCGCCAGTACCCGCAGAATGTCTACCGCAACGGCACCCTCTACCCGAGTTACACGGCCGCGGCCCTGGGCGCGATTTTTCAATTGGCCGACCACTACCACGCCAACCTCGCCGGCATGTTGACCTGGGCGTTTGAATTCGAAGGGCGGGATTATTTCGAGGGCTTCCGCTCGCTGGCCACCAACGGGATCGACAAACCGGTGCTGGATCTTTTTCGCATGGCCGGCCTGATGAGCGGCGAGCGCGTGAAGGCCGAGAGCAGCGGAGCGGCGGGCGTCGATGGCATTCTGCAATCGGGGACGCGGCCGGTGGCCGACATCGCCGCTCTTGCCACGCGTTCCGGCCGGCAGATCGCCGTACTGGTGTGGAACTACCACGACGACGACCTGCCGGGCGCGCCCGCCGAGGTGCGGCTGGCGCTCAGCGGGATTCCGGCGACGGGATCCGTGCTGGTGGAGCATTATCGCATCGACGACCAGCACAGCAACGCGTACACCGCGTGGAAGGCCATGGGGTCGCCCGCCGCGCCTTCCACTGAGCAGTACGCGCGCCTGGAAGCGGCCGGACAGTTGCAACTGCTGGGATCGCCCGAATGGGTCGCGGTGAAGGAGGGATCGCTGGCGCGGCCGTTCTCGCTGCCGCGCCATGCAGTCTCGCTGGTGCGCGTGGAGTGGTAGGCCGGCGATCGGCCGCGCACGGCTACTTCACTTCGAAGGAAACGTCGTTGGCGGCCATGCTTCCGGTGGTGAGGTCCTTCAGCACCACGTTCAACCGGTAGGTGCCGGGGGTGAGCGCCAGGAAACGGCTGAAGGCCATCTGGCCGTGAACCGTCTCCTCGAATGCCTTCGCCACGCGGTGGTCGGCCGTGGAGATGCGGACGTACAGGTTGACCTGGTGGTCGCCGTAGCGATCCAGTGGAATGGAGATCTGCGCGCCGTTGCTCCCGACCGCCTCGACCGAGGGCGTCACGGCGACGGCCGTTCCGGGCCCGCTGTTGAGGTAGCGGAAGGCATCTTTTTCCATAGGATCAGAGGTCATGCGGTATTCGCCGGTCATGGTCGGATCGACAAACTCGATGATGATGTTGGCGCCTATATCCTGGATGAACTTGTAGCGCCACTGCTCGAAGGGAAAGGTGTACGTCGCGCCGCCACCCTCTTCGGGGGGCCGCTGGTACGTCCCGCCGGAGGGATGGGCATCGATTTCGTCCGGCGGCCCATAGGTGATATAGATCCGGCCGCGATCGGTTTTCCAGCCCGGGATGCGGGAGGCGAAGTGCTCATTGGCATAGGCGATGCGCCGGTAGTGCTCCTCTTTGTATTCGTTTTCCGGCGTGCCTGGGGTGGGGTCGCGGACAAGCCAGAACTGCTCGATAAACTTTTCGCGCTCGTCGTCGGTCTGGAGCTTTTTGAATGCCGCGCGCTCGGCATCGGTGATGATGTACGCCACATCCTCGGTGAGCCATTTGCGGTAGGGGGTAGCAGGCGTGCTGTCCGCCTGCGTTTC
>JASHSS010000055.1 GCA_030038565.1 Bryobacteraceae bacterium | reverse complement strand
GCCTGCCCAAGCCCTTTTTTCCGCGACCTGCCATCCCCCGGGCGCACAATTCGCTCCCTTACCGCTCGCGGCTCCATTTCTGAGCCGCGCACGTCGGCCGCTGGAAGGCGGCCGAAGAGCCAGGGGGTTCAGCCTGGGGTTCGGGCGCCCGCCATCTTCCCCCGGCGGCATCTCCTGTAGTTTAAACTGTGTCTTCGCGGGTCTTAGGTCTTCAGGCCTTTCTAAAACGGATGCAACCTCCCAAATGGGTTCCTTTCGTCCTTGCCTGCGCGCTGGCGGTTTCCGGCGCGACGGCGCTCGATGCCCTGGTCTTCCGCACGCCCTGGTATGTCTCGCACCTGGAATCGAATTCCACCACCGGCCTGTTCGAGCTGGTCCTGGCGCGCGAGCTCGACGCCCAGAAGCGCAACGGCTACAACATGGTGGTGACGCTCGGCGATTCGCGCTTTGCCTACGCCCCGCGTCTCGCCAACCAGGTCACCGCCCAGACCGGCTACGTCTTCCGCCACGCCGGGGTCGCCGGAAGCGACGCCCGCGCCTGGTATTACATGATGCGCGACCTCGATCCCACCCGCCGCCGCTACCGCGCCGTGGTGATCGGGATGACCGACTACGACGACGAGGACGAGGCTTTCAACCCCAACGACGACATTCGCGCCCTGCATTACGTCATCGCCCGTCTGCGCCTCGGCGATGTCCTGGAATTCGCCAACTCCTTCGACAGCCCGGCCCTCAAATGGGAAGCCTTCCGCAGCGGGATTTGGAAGGGCCTCGTCTTCCAGGCGGATCTGCTGGCCTTCCTGTCCCACCCCAAGGCGCGGATCGCCGAGGTGGCCTTCGACCGGCACGGCTTCGAAATGTGGACCTACGGCTACGTGGAAACCGACCGCAGCATGGCGGGCCTGGCTATCGATTGGAAAACCATGAAGGCCACTCTTCCGCCGGGCCTGAATGAGGACCAGGTGGCCACTGTGCAAAATGCGCTCCTGCGCAATCCCGAGCCGCAAACCGGGCGCGTGGCCGCCTTCCGCCGCCACTGGCTGGGCAAAATGATCGACATGTACCGTGGCTCGCCCACCAAAATCATCTTCCTGCGCCTGCCGCGCGGCCCGCTGGTCCGTCCCGACAATCTGGTCCACAAGCTCACCAGTTCGGTGCGCGAATTGGCCGCCCGGCCCAACGTCATGCTGGCCCCCGAGCACGCCTTCGATTCCCTGGAACACCCCGAACTGTTCCGCGACGCCTTGCACCTCAACCGCGAGGGCATCGCCCGCTTCTCTCCCATGCTGGCGTTCGAGATCGGCCATATGCTCGACCAGGCCGCCCCCGAGAAGGCCGCCCGGTAAGCCGCCATGCTCTTCAATACCACCAACTTTTTCCTGTTCCTCAGCGTGGTGCTGATCCTGTTCTACTCCAGCCCTCGGGCCCTCCGGAAATACATCCTCCTGGCGGCCAGCTATTTCTTCTACGGAAGCTGGAACTACAAATTCATCGCCCTGCTCCTGACCCTCACGGTGATCGATTACACCGCCGGCCTGTGGCTGGAAAAAACCCCGCCCGGCGCGCGGCGCAAGGCCATCCTGATCCTCAGCCTCTCCGCCAACCTGGGCTTTCTGGGCTTCTTCAAGTACTACAATTTCCTGGCCTCCAACCTGGCCGTGCTGCTGGGGCGCCCCTCCAACTTCTTCTTTCTGCACGTGGTCCTGCCGCTCGGAATCAGCTTCCACACCTTCCAGAGCATGTCCTACGTGGTGGACGTGTATCGCGGCGAGCAGCAGGCCG
Source organism: Bryobacteraceae bacterium (assembly GCA_030038565.1). GTDB lineage: Bacteria > Acidobacteriota > Terriglobia > Bryobacterales > Bryobacteraceae > JOPF133. Next base: position 820 of record JASHSS010000055.1, on the reverse strand, counting down.
TGCGCAATCCCGTGGATTACGCGCTCTTCATCTGCTTCTTCCCTCAACTGGTGGCCGGACCGATCGTGCGCGCCCGCGAATTCTTCCATGACCTGCTGCGCTGGATTCCGCCCTCCACCGAAGACGTCTCCCGCGGCCTCTTCCTGGTGGCCCTCGGCCTGACCAAGAAGATGGCCTTCGCCGACCAGTTCGCCAAAGTGGCCAATCTCTATTTCGGAAACCTCGCCGCCCACCCCGCCATGCGCGAAGCCTGGAGCGGCGTCTTCGCCTTCGGCATGCAGATCTATTTCGATTTCTCCGGCTACACCGACATGGCCATCGGCATGGCCCTGCTGCTGGGCTTTCACTTCCCGGTGAACTTCCGCCGCCCCTACCTGGCTTCCAGCATCACCGACTTCTGGCACCGCTGGCACATTTCGCTTTCCCGCTGGCTGCGCGACTACCTCTATATTTCGCTCGGCGGCAACCGGCACGGCCCCTGGAAGACCTATCGCAACCTGATGCTCACCATGCTGCTGGGCGGCCTGTGGCACGGGGCCAGTTGGAACTTCCTGATTTGGGGAGGCTACCACGGCGGCCTGCTGGCCTTCGAGCGGGCCTTCCGCTCCGACACCCAGAAACCCTGGCCGGGCGGCTGGCTCTATCCCCTGAAAGCCGCCGTCACCTTCGTGCTGGTGATGATCGGCTGGGTGTTTTTCCGCGCCGCCGATTTGCACCAGTCCGTGCAGGTGCTGGCGCAGATGGTCTCCGGCACGCCGGGCCACGGCTTGCTCGAGCATTGGCATTTCTGGCTGGTGGGCGTGGCGCTCGCGGTGGCGCT
>JASHSS010000581.1 GCA_030038565.1 Bryobacteraceae bacterium | reverse complement strand
CTGACCCGCGGCCGCGAGGTCGAACTGCGCCAGGGGGCCACCATGGATGTAGTCTTCGAGCGGCCGGTCGAGGTTCAGTAAAGCTGCGGACCACCGAAACGGATGAAGCCGCCCCAGCGGTGGGGCAGGCGATTCGACTGCCCAGGGCAGGCCAAAGGCTCGCCCCATCAATGTTTCGCGAATCTGGTACGGCGGGCGCGTCTTTCAACCCGGCCGGGCCGATCCACTTCCGGCGGGTCTTCGCTATGATGTGTGCGTGGCTCTGGCTCGCCGCCCCTGGTTCTGGCTCCTGGTGTTCCTGCCACTGCTGATGGTGAGCCGTTGGCCGCTGATGCCCGGCCAGTTGTTCACCTTCGACGACGTCAACCTGGCCTATTCCATCCACCGCTTCGATATCCGCATCAGCCAGCCGCACCCTCCCGGTTACCCGCTGTTTGTACTCCAGATGCGCATGCTGTGGTGGCTGCGCTTCCGCCACATCGAGTACCTGCTGTTCGCACTGGCCCTGGCCGGCAGCCTGGCGGCGCTGCTGCTGGTGGCGTGGTGGGGGAACCGATGCCTGGGCGGCGAGGCGGGCTTCTTCGGCGCCTGCCTGCTGGTGCTCCATCCGGTCTTCTGGCACGCCGGCGTGACCTCCGCTTTGCGGGTGCAACTGGCGGTGGTATCGGTAGCGGTAGCGGCGGCCTGCTGGCAGGCCTGGCAGGGCAATGGCCGCTGGGTGACGCGGAGCGCCATTCTGCTGGCCCTGGGCGCCGGCATCCGTCCGGAAACCGGCCCGCTCCTGTTTCCGCTGTGGGCCGCCTCCGCCTGGCGCGCTCCGGTTACGGGCAAGCAACGCGCCGCCGCTCTGGCCGCCATGGCCGGCGTGGTGCTGCTGTGGCTGCTGCCCGCCATGCTCGCCTCGGGCGGCCCGGCCGATTATGTCAAGGCCTGCCTGGATTACCTTTCCGACCAGGCGTCCGTCAGCTCCGGTTTGTTCGGCGCCGCCGAAAGCCGCTGGCAAACCACCTTCTGGCAGTTGTTCGTGTGGATCTTCTGCGGCTTTCCGGCCCTGGCCCTGCCACTGGTCCTGGCGTGGCGCCGCGCGGACGGTTTTGGATTGGGATGGACGCGCGCCGCCTTCCTGGCCCTCTGGTTCCTGCCGGCCTTCGTCTTCGCCGTGATGGTGCACGTGGAAGACCCCGGCCAGACGCTGGCCATGGCTCCTCCGGTGGCGCTGGGGGGCGGGTTTCTGATCCACCGCGCCATCGAAAACATCACCGCCTCGATTTCCCGCTGGCACGCCGCCATCACCGTCGCCGCCGCCCTGGCGCTGGGCTGGATGTTCGGCCGCGGCTACCAGGCGCCGGACCTGGTGACGTGGCTCCCGCTGCTGTTTCTCGGAACCGGCATCCTGCTGAAGTGCGCCCAGGTGAAGTACACCCTCCTAGCGCCGCGCGCGCAGATCGCGTTGGTCATGTTGTTCCCTGTGGCCGTTCAGAATCTGGCGCTGTTCAACCATCGGGGCTGGTATTATCGCGGGGCCAGTAGCGGCGGCCTGCGCGCCACCGTGGAACACATTCAGGCGGATTTTGAAAGCGGTGTGGCGCTGGCTTCCCGCGAGCACATTGAAACCACCCTGGCCCTCGACGACCACGTCCTGCGGGAAGTGCGCCGGCTGGCGGCCGAACGCCCCGGCCAAACGGTAGTGGTTTGGGAGCACGGCCTCACGGCCTGGCGCAAGGCGGCCTACTACCTTCCGGCACTTCCGCTGGTGGTGCTGGAGCGGAAGAAAATCCGCGCCGGTTCGCCCCCGGTGATCGACATCTGGAAAGGCCCGCGCCTGGAAGCGCACCTGGAAGGCGCGGCGCCGCTGAGCGTGCATCTGGATAACGCCACCCGCATCGTGTGGATGCTGAATCCGGCCACCCGACTTCTTCGCCCTCGTCCAGGCGGGCTTTGGGCCCGTGGCTTCCGGCCCGGTCTGGTATAGCGACCTCACCGCGGGACCTGCCTCGCGCCGCCTGGGAGAATACCAACTGGCCTGGTGAGCCGGTGCACGGGGTCCGCGGGTGATTTGCCTGCGGAGTAGACTGCCGGCGTGTAACGAGATCGGGGACGGCGGCCACTTGCAACGGGGACCGCGGAACGAACCTCGCGGAGTTCATACGTGGCGCGCGGCTTCCTGGGAGCTGAAGCGGCCGCCGCCGCAACCGAACGCCGGAAAGTCGCTCCGCGGAGTCACGGACCATCGGCCGGATGCCGGGCTCATGAGAGACTGGGAGTAGCCTGCCGCCTCTATGCAGTTCCGCGAACGCGTCATCGGCTGTTTCAAGGCACTGGCAACCGGCGATGCCATTGGTAAACAAACCGAGACGTTGTCCAGAGCGGAGGTCGAGTGGTGGTATCCCGGAGGAATCACGGGGTTCCATGGCCGGCCCGGAGAAGTGATTCCCCGTTATGCGGGGAAACGGTATGAATGGCGCATCGGCGAGACCACCGATGATACGGAACAGACGCTGGCGGTGACGCGGGCACTCCTCGGTGAGGGCCGGGTCAGCCACAAGGCAATCGGGCAAGAACTGCTCGAATGCCGGAAATCCCTTCATCCGGGCGTGTCACTGTGGTCCTTCGTGCAGAGCGGAGACCCGGCCCGTATGGCTTCGGAGGGCGACGGCTGCGGGGCCGCCATGCGCACGGCGCCGGTCGGCGTGTTCTATCCGTCGAGCCGGCTGGATGATCTGGTCCGGGGGGCCTATGAATGCGCTATTCCCACGCATGGCGGACCAATGGCCATTTGCGCCGCCGCCGCAGTGGCTGGCGCAGTCTCGGCAGCGCTGGAGGGCCGGCCAGGCGCCGAGGTATTAATGGTAGCGTTACAGGCATCTCAAAAGGCTGAAAGCCTCCGGCCTTCCGCTGAAGCGGCTGCGGTTACGCGATCCATTGCCGGGATCCATTCCGACCTTGCGGGGAGGCAGCGCCTGGTGGCCGGCGAACTCGCAAACCAGTACTTCCCCGACAAGCCGCAAAACATCGTTCCGCTGGCTATCGGTCTGGCTCTGGTCACCCGGTCGGCGCGCGAAACCGCCCTGTTGGCGGCGAATATCGGCGGCGATGCGGACTCGGTGGCCTGCATTGGCGGCGCCATTGCCGGGGCTCTTTGCCCCGAGACGGTGAACGAGGAATGGTTCGAGGTGGTGGAGCGAATCAACCAGGATGAACTTGTCGATCTGGCAACGTCGCTCGCCGCGCTCCGGCGCTGCGAGTAGACCCTTCAAGGCCGGGCGGCGCCAGTGGCCGGGCGGCCTTGGCGCGCCTTCGCCCTCGCTCCTAGACGCAATCGCGTCCCGCGGTCGCCACCTGTCCCTCAACGCCGCCATACTCCGCGGGGACCAGCAGCGTAAGGGCGTCGGGTACGATTCGCAAATCGGCCGGAAGACGCCCGGCGAATTCGCCATCGACCTGCACGTAGACGTCCGGGTCCTCCGCGCAGGCCAGCTTCAGATGGGCGGTTCGCAGCACCGTGACGCCCTTCATCCCGGCCAGGCGGTTGAGCGCCATCCCGAGGAAGTATTTCACATAGGGCAGGGAACTGCGGCCTTCGAACAGCACCACCTCGAAGGTATCCTCGTACAGGGTGACCGAGCGCGCGATCTCGAAATCGCCGCCGTAGTTGCGTACCCGGCTGGCCAGCGCGAAGGAGCAGGAGAGATCGTGACCGCAGGCCTTCACCTGGATCTGCGCCAACCGGCGGCCCAGCATGCCCCAGCCGGCCGCCCAATAGGCCAACTTGCCGATGCGGGCCTTTAAGACTCCATCCACGTGGTAGACGATGTGGGCATCCAGCCCGGCGCCGGCCATGAGCAGAAAATGTCGCGAAACGAGGCCGCCATCGCAAACCACGTGCCCCACCGAAACGCGCCGCGGACAGAGATCGTCCAGGCGTTCCGCCACGCGGTCCAGGCGGTGGCCCAGTTTCGTCTCCATGGCCAGCACGTTGGCAGTACCGCCTGGCAGGATGCCCAGGGGCACCTCGGTGTGGAGCATCCCCTCGGCCACTTCGTTGATGGTTCCATCTCCGCCGGCCGCCAGAATGAGCCCGGCGCCGCGTTCGATATGCTGGCGGGCGATGGCGCCGGCGGTGCGCGGGCCGGTGGTGGGCGCCACGGTGACATGGTGGCCGCGGCGTTCCAGAATCTGGACTGCCCGTGCGATCTGGGAATCCCCATTCCGCCCGAATTTCCCCGCCCGGGGGTTGTAGATCAGCACGGTATTCCTGTAGGCTGTGATAGCGTGTTCTCCGGTTTCCTCGTTAAATTATAGATGAGAGGACCATGAAAGATCCCGCCTCGGAAGTTGAAGAGCTCCGAAACCAGCTCCGCCGGCACGAGCACTTGTACTACGTACTGGACCAGCCCGAGATCAGCGATGCCGAATACGACGCCCTGATGCGCCGCCTCCAGCAGCTCGAAACCGAGCATCCCGAGCTGTTGACGGCCAATTCCCCCACCCAGCGCGTGGGCGGCAAGCCGCGCGAGGGCTTCGTCAAGGTCCGGCACAGCGCCCAGATGCTCTCGCTCGATAATGCCCTCAACGAAGGTGAGCTGCGCGATTTCGACCGGCGCGTGCGCGAACTCCTGGGAGACGCCCCCTTCCGCTACGTGGCGGAGCTGAAGATGGACGGGCTCTCGATGGCCGTGCATTACCGCCGAGGCCAGTTCGAGCAGGCCGTGACGCGCGGTGATGGCACAACCGGCGAGGATGTCACCGAAAACGCCCGCACCATCCGCTCCCTGCCCCTCCACGTCAACAACAGCCTGGCGGCCTTCGAGGTGCGGGGCGAAACGGTGATGAACCGGCGCGCCTTCGAGCGGCTGAACGCGGAACGCGAGGAGCGGGGCCTTTCACGTTTTGCCAACCCGCGCAATGCGGCGGCCGGCTCGCTGCGTCTGCTGGAGCCGCAGATCACCGCCTCGCGGCGCCTGGATTACTACAGCTACTCGCTGCTCGGCGAGGGCCGGCCGTTGTTCCCGAGCCACTGGGAGTCGCTGGACGAACTGGCGCGCCTGGGCTTCAAGGTGAACAACCACCGCAAGCTGTGCGCCGATGTGGAGGAGGCGCTGGCCTTCTGCGCCCAATGGGAGGCCGGGCGCGACGGGCTGCCTTACGAAATCGACGGCGTGGTGTTGAAAGTGGATTCGGTGGATCAGCAGGGCCAACTCGGCTACACCGCCAAGGCGCCGCGCTGGGCCATCGCCTACAAATACCCGGCGCGCCAGGCTGTGACCACGGTCGAGGATATCGAAGTACAGGTCGGCCGCACGGGCGCCCTCACGCCGGTGGCGCGGCTGAAGCCGGTGGAGGTAAGCGGCGTCACGGTTTCGCGCGCCACCTTGCACAACGAAGACGAAATCGAGCGCCTGGGACTCCAGATCGGCGACGCGGTAGTCATCGAACGCTCCGGAGATGTGATCCCCAAGGTGGTGCGGGTGCATTCTCAGGGATCCTACCGGCGGCCTTTTCAGTTCCCCGCCGAGTGCCCGGTGTGCGGCGGAAAAGTGGTCCGCGCGGAAGGCGAAGCGGCCCGCCGGTGCATCAACACCAACTGCAAGGCGCGCCTGAAGGAATCCATCCTGCACTTCGCCGCGCGCAGCGTGATGAATATCGATGGCGTCGGCGAAGCCCTGGTGGACCAACTGGTGGACCGCGGGTTGGTGGAAAGCGTGGCCGACCTGTATTCGCTCACGCTCGAAAAGCTGATGACCCTGGAGCGCATGGGTAAGAAATCGGCGGGCAACATCCTGCGCAACATCGAGGCATCCAAGCAGAGTCTTCTGCCGCGGGTGCTGAATGCCCTCGGCATCCGCTTCGTGGGGGAGCGCACGGCGGTTTTTCTGGCCGAGGCCTTCGGTTCGCTGGATCGCATTGCGCAGGCCGACGGGGAGGAATTGCAGGCCGCCGAAGAGGTCGGCCCCAAGGTGGCCGAGAGCGTGTTCCTGTTCTTTCGCGAGCCGCGCAACCAGGAACTGATCCGACGCCTCCGCGAGGCGGGCCTCCAGTTTACTTATCAGGTCACGCGTTCCAAAGCCGGTCCGTTCCGGGGCCGCACCTTCGTGCTCACCGGGACGCTGCCAAACCTCACGCGCGAGGAGGCCACGAGGCTGATTGAAACCGCCGGCGGCAAAGTCAGCACATCGGTCAGCAAGAAGACCAGTTATGTGGTGGCCGGCAAGGACGCCGGCTCCAAGCTGCAAAAAGCCGAGGAACTGGGGATCGCGGTGCTTGGTGAGGACGACTTGTTGCGCTTGATTGAGGGGTAAAGTTCTTCCCTACGGCATCACTTTCCTGAGTTTTTTCAGGCCTCCTTTGATCTCATCCGTGGCGTCGTCCACCTGGTTGGTATCGTAGATCACCCGCGGGGTGAGGAAAATGATCAGCTCGGTGCGGGCGTCGCTGTAGGATTTGGAGCCGAATAACGCTCCGAGGCCCGGGATGCGCTGTAATATCGGAATGCCATTCTCCACCAGCGTCTTACTGTCCTGAATGAAGCCGCCGATGGCGATGGTGTCGCCGTCGCGCACGGTCACCTGAGTGCTGAACTCGCGCTGCGAAAAGGAAGGCGAATCGATATTGCTATAGCTGCTGGAGGTCGATGCCGGCTGTGGCTCGCTCACCTCCTGGTCGATCATCATGGTCACCACGCCGCTCGAGTTGACGCGCGCCGTGATAGCCAGGGTGGTGCCCGTGGTTTGGCTGGCTACCGAGTTGAACGAACTGCCGGTCACCGCGACACCGGACGAAGTCAGCACGGGTATGCTCTGGCCTACGTTCATGACAGCCGGCACGCTGTCGGTGGCGATGATGCTGGGCGAGGCGATGGTCTTGGCCTGGTTGCGGCTTTCCGCCAGCGAGACGGCGGTCAGCAATTCTTTGCCTTTCAATACCAGCGCGCCCACCGACAGGGTTACGCCGCCGTTGGAGGCGATGTTGAGGGCTCGCGAAAAGGGTCCTGTGTTAGCCTGGTCCACGTACGCCTCGACTCCCGAGGAGAAGGCTCCGGTCAGATCCAGCTCGTAGATTTTGGCGTCGATCAGCACCTGCCGCGGCGGAACATCCAGTTGCCGCACCAGGTTGCTGATCTGCTCCCATTCCTGCGGCGTGCCCTGCACCAGCAGGGTGTTATCGAAGGGATTGGGGATCACGTGCGGCATGCGGGTGCCCTGTGCCTGGGCATTGGCAGCCGCGACTCCCAGGCGCTGGCCGATCTGCCCAATTCCCTGCGTCGCTTGCGTGCTGAGAGGGGCGCCCGTGGGTCCAACCGGCAGTCCGCCCGACTGGGGGTTATAGGGGATGGAGCTCATGTTGCCGACCTGGCCCATGCCGCCATACCCTCCATAGCCGGCCGCACCGCCATAGGCGCCGGCCATCCCGCCATAACCGCCCATGCCGCCATAGGCGCCCATGCCGCCCATCATGCCGGCCATGCCGACTCCCCCCAGCCCCGGCCCCATCGAACCCATCATCCCGTTCATCATGGCGGAGTTCATCTGCGCCAATCCAATCAGCGCCATGGTATCGCCGGAGTAGAGCGCCATAATCGCCATGGCCAGTGTTTCGGCGCGCCCGTAATGTAAACGGTACACGTAGTTGTTCACCGCGCCGGCGGGAATCTTGACTTCCACGTCCAGCTTCTTGATCCACTGGTCCACTTCATCGAAAATGCCCGGGTTGGCGGCCACCGCGATCACTTCGTTAATACGGTCTACCGCGATGAAGCGCACCGCCGCGGTCTTCTCGGAAATAGCGTAAGCCTTGAAAACATCGTCCAGCTCCTTCACCAGATCGCTGGGACGGCTGTTTTCCACGTCGAAGAGCCGCACCCGCTGGCCGGCGAAGGTGTCCGAATCGAACAGGAAGATCATCTCCAGGATGCGCTTCATGCTCCGGCTGTTGTCCTGGAGGATCAGCAGGTTCGCCGGCGGATAGGATTGGCTGGTGCCGCCTTCGCCCAGGAACGGCTTGATCAGCTTATCCAATTCGTCGGAGGTGGCGTATTTCAGGAAGACCAGGTCGAGCACCATGCGTTCGTCGTCCGGAAGGGTCTTCGGATCCACATTGGTCATGGGCTCGACCGGCAGGCTGGAAATCTTGTTCACCGGCACCACGCGGTACATGTCGCCCACCTGCACCATGGCGTCGCCGTTCACCCGCAGCATGGTTTGCAGCAAGGCCATCAGGTCCAGCGGTTTCATGGGCGTTTCGCCGTAAGTGTGGACGGTTACCGAGCCATTCACCTTGGGGTCGATGATGATGTTGATCTTGAGCATGCGCGCCAGGATGTCCACCATCTGGGTGAGCGATTCCCCGTTGATCATGAGCCCTTCGGTGGAGGCGAGACGAGGCGTGGAAGCCTGCGGCTGCGTAGCCGGCGCATTGGCCGGCGCGGTGGACGGCGCTTGCGGCTGCTGCGGTTTGGTCTGATCCGGCGGAGGCACTGGCTGCAGGATGGTGGGCGGCGCCGCCTGTCCCCAAAGTACGGACGCAGCCAGCAGGCCCAGCAGCGGCCGGCTTAACCTGGAGGCCCAGCCCCGGCGCGTCCCTTCGCCACGGCGAACGGGAACCTCCGTGGCAGGAGTGGCGCGGTGTCCGGCAGGGAGGCAGTGGAAGAGGCGCATGGCAACTAGTTCCGACCGGTTTTGCCGGCGTCCGTTTGCCGCTCCCAGGCGGCGCGCTCGGCGGCATCCATCTCGGACTTCTTGCGCTCCCAGCGGAACACGCCAAATGGACCGGGGCGCTCGAAGCTCACCGAATCGCCGTGGTCTGTGGCGCGCAGATTCTCCGCGGGCACCGGGCTTTTGGCGGGCGCGGCAGCCGCCGCGGGAATACGCGCGACACCGAAGGGCGTGGGCCTGTAAATCCACTGGCGGCCCTGCCCGTCGGTATAGTGGTAACCGTCGGCGGCCTTCACCGCGCTGGACGGAATACCGGCTGGGATGGCGGGCGGCTCCGCGGCCCGGCACTCGGCCGCCAGCACCGCGGCGCAGAACGAGAGAAGCGTCAAAAGTTTCATTCGTCTCATGTGTAAACTCCTGGAATGGCTCCGGCCGGCCCTCTCACTGCACAGGTTCCCAGCGGCAGGCCGGTCCGAAGGGCGTGGGATATACCTTTTTCTGGTAGCCGTCCATCTGCGTCCCTTCGGCCAACCCATCCGCCATGGAGCAGACCTTAAAGCCGCGCCCGGTATCCTCGCCCGGTCCGGCCTTTACCGCCGGTTTGGGCGGCGGGGTGTCCTCCGCCTGCGCCTGCGCGGGGGCTTGCCGCTGGTCGTCCTGAGCCGTGGCCAGGTCGTTCAGGGCCTTGTGAATCTGCTGGCCGTTCCATTCCAAAACAATCTCATCTGTATTGACGTCCACCAGCTTAAATTGGCCGATTCTGTCGCCGGCGTGCAAATATTGGTGGGCGGATTTTTGGTTTTCCGCCAGCAGCGCGGCCGGTCCCGCGCCGTCTCCGAGGTTCATCACCCCGTAGCACAGCGGCAGGGGCGGCATTACCGGCGGCGGCGGTGGCGGCGGCACTTCCACCACCACGTTGGGATTGCGCGAGGGATCGAAGAGCGTTCGCAACGCGATCTGGGCGTAGTTGGCGGCCGTCACGGGAGGCGCTACCGGCAGCGGCAGGAAAGGGGGCGCCGGCGCGGCCTTCACCTTCACCGCCAGCAGAGCCGCCTCGCGAGCCCGCGTGGCCCGCCATCGATTGCGGAATTCGACGCCGGCGTAAACCACCGCCACCACCAGCACGCCATTGAGAACCCACAGTTTGCGTGTCAAAACGCCACCGCCTGCTTCTTCACCGGAACCAGCTTGCGCGGCACCACCCCCGAAAGGCTCAGGCGCACGAGCAGATTTTTCTTCTTGTCGCTGCCGCCGGCAATATGGATTTCGTTGGTGGCGAGAATCCGCGGCTCGCGCGCCAGGTCCGAAAGGAAGTTGACCAATTGATCGATGCCGCAGGTGAAGCTCTCGGTCACCGAGATCTCGCCGTAATCGTTGCCCAGGGGCCGCGCCTCGCGAAATTCCTCCGCCCCGCGGGCATCGAACCCGTTCTGCGCGGCGATGCGGTGGATGGTGTCCAGCAGTTGCGCCTGCGCCTGGGCTGCCGTATCGGCTTCCAGCAGCCCGGCTTCGCGAGTCTTCAGCTCGGCCGAAACTTGTTTCAGCAGCTCTTCTTTTCCGGGCGTCGTGGCGGCCAGTTGCCGCAGCCGCTGAAGCCGCTTCTCGGCCTGCGGAATGGAGTCCGTGGCAGAGACCACCGGCGCATCAGAGCCGCCCGCGCCGGCCAGCCGGATCACGGCCAGAACAACCGCCCCGACCGCGGCTGCCAGGGCCACAAAGCTCTTCCGGTCCATGCTGGCGAGGGTCAT
>JASHSS010000580.1 GCA_030038565.1 Bryobacteraceae bacterium | reverse complement strand
AGAGCCTTACCGACGAAGGCGTGACGCACGACCCGCGGTTCAGCGATCCGTGGCCGCGGTGATCGCGCCTGCAAAGCGGTCCCCTGAAGAAGCCACACCAGATCCGCGAGGCATTGGCGGGGCCGGTCCTTGACCGGCGCTGGGCAGGCGAATCGCCTGCCCCACCAGCGGGCCGCCACCCGCGAGGCTGATAGAATCGAGCCTGCATGAATCCCGCCGCGATTGCCCGCGTCAACCAGCGGATCGGCCCCCACATCCGCCGCACCCCGATCGTCGAAGTGGATGGCGCGGATTTCGGCCTCCCCGGCAACCGCCTGGTCTTCAAGCTGGAACTCCTGCAGCACGCCGGCTCGTTCAAGACCCGCGGCGCCTTCGCCAACCTGTTGACCCGCAGTGTGCCGGAGGCGGGCGTCATCGCCGCATCGGGCGGCAATCACGGCGCGGCGGTGGCCTACGCGGCGCAGCATCTGGCGAAGCCCGCCACCATCTTCGTGCCCACGGTATCCTCGGCCGCCAAGATGGCTCGCATCCGCGGCTACGGCGCCAGGCTGGTGATTTGGGGCGAGCGTTACGCGGATGCCCTGGCGGAGAGCGAGCGCTTCGCCGCCCAATCCGGCGCCTTGCCCATCCACGCCTACGACCAGCCCGAGACCCTCATGGGAACCGGAACCGTGGGCCTGGAGTTGGAAGCCCAGGCCCCGGCCCTCGATTCGCTGCTGGTAGCCGTGGGCGGCGGCGGGCTGATCGGCGGAATCGCCGCCTGGTACGAAGGCCGCGTGCGGGTGATCGGCGTGGAGCCCGTGGCCGCACCCACCCTGACGCGCGCCCTGGAAGCGGGCCATCCCGTGGATGCCGAAGCCGGGGGAATCGCCGCCGATTCCCTGGCCCCCAAACGTGTCGGTGAGCTGATGTTTCCGCTGGCCCAGCGCTTCGTCGAACAGGTGGTGCTGGTGGAGGACGATCACATCCGGCAGGCCCAGGGGCAGCTTTGGGAGGTCTTGCGAGTGGCTACCGAACCGGGAGGCGCAGCCGCTTTCGCCGCCCTGCTTTCCGGCCGCTACCGGCCGCGCGTGGGCGAGCGCGTGGGCGTGCTGGTCTGCGGAGGCAACACCACCGCGGTGCAGTACCCCTAGCCGGGCAGGTAAGCCGGGCTACCCGCAATACCCACACACTCCGGCCCATCCCTTGCCGGTGGCCGGGCGGCCCGGCGATTCGCAGCTTCTCAAATGGCGCGACATGCTCGCCCGGCGGCCGCTTACCCCGCCAGTATTCGTCCGGCCGCCTGCCGGCCCAACCGGATGCAATCGGGAATGCCGATGCCCGAGTAGGCGTTGCCGGCCAGGTGCAGGCCGGGAATGGCGGCCACCCGCGCTTCGATCTCCGCCACCCGCGCGGGATGGCCCACGGTGGGCTGGGCCATCGAGCGCGGCCAGCGGAAAACGCGGGCGAATCGCGGGCGGGCCGAAATCCCGGCAATTTCCTGCAACTCGCGCGTGGCGGCGGCGGCCAGGGACTCGTCGGATTCGGAGAGCGCCGCCGCGGCTTCCGCGCCGCCGATGAAACAGCGCGCCACGATCTTGCCCTCGGGCACGCGGTACGAAAACTTGGTGCCCACCCAGGTGCAGGCGGCCAGGGTGCGCCGCTCTTTCTTGGGAACCAGAAAGCCGAAGCCATCGGGCGGCGCGGGGAAATCGGCCGCCTCGAAGCCCAGCGCCAGGGTAATGGAAGAACTGTAGGGAACCTGGCCCAGCAATTCCCCCAGGCGCGCATCCACCCCGGCCAGAAGCCGCGAGGCGCTGTGCGCTTCGCATCCCACCACCAGGCTGGCGGCTTCCGTCCAGTCGCCTCCCGCGCGGATGCGGAAGCCCGCGGCCGTCCGCTCGATGGTCTCGGCGCGCACCTGCCGGATCTCAGCGTGCTTGCGAATGGCCTGCACGACGGCCTCCACCATTTGGCCCAGCCCGCCCCTGAGCGTGCGGAACAGCGGCTGCGGAGGACCGTTGCGCCCGGCTTTGGCGCGCTCCGCCAGCACTCCGCGGGTGAGGCTGCCGTATTGGTTGGCCAGTTGGACGAAGCGCGGCAGCACGCTCGTAACGCTCAGATCCTCGGGATTGCCGCCGTAGATGCCGGAGAGCAGCGGCTCAGCCAGGTAATCCACCGCCTCGTTTCCGTAATGCTCCTGGATGAACCGGGCTATCGATTCGTCGCCCGAGCGCGGTTTGGGCGCGCGCAGCAGTTCCATCCCCATCCGCAGCTTGGTTCCCCAACTCACCAGGCCGGTGGTCACCAGCGGCAGAATTTTGGTCGGCACCATCATCATCAGGCCGTCGGGCAGCGGGATGAGCCGGCCGGCGCGGCGCACGTAGGTTTTGCGCAGGTGATCGTTGGACGGGATGATCTCGCCGGCCAGGCCCAGTTCACCCGCCAGCTCCACCGCTGCCGGCTTGGCGGAAAGGAAACTGTCGGGGCCGGCTTCGATGATGCAGCCCTCCACGTGCTCGGTTTGGATCACGCCGCCCAGCCGCGTGCGCGACTCCAGAATGGTGCAACCGGCGCCGCCCTTGGCCAGGTAGTATGCCGCCGAGATCCCCGAAATACCGCCGCCGATGATGACCACGCTAGCCATGGGAAGGCGCCATCAGTAAGCTAAAGCCTGCCCCATCAAACCAGGCCAGGTGGGGCATGCTTTAGCTTGCCCAGCCTGCTTCACAAACACCTCCCGGCCACCTCGGCCAGCGCGGCGGTGAACGTAGGGGAATCGTTCAGCGACTCCGGCCGGCGCAGCGTGATTCCGCGCGCCGCCGCGTAATCCCGGAAAAGCATGTCGATGTCGAAGAGAATTTCCACGTGATCGCAGACGAAGCCGATGGGGTCGATGGCCACTTCTTTCAGCCCCTCCGCCGCGTAGCGGTCCAGGCAGGATTCCACCGTGGGGCCGAGCCAGCGGTCTTCGGTCATGCCCTGGCTTTGAAAGGCGAAATCGAACTCCGCGAGATTTGCGGCCGAGGCCACCGCGGCAGCCGTGGCGCGGCATTCCGCGGCGTACGGATCGCCGTTGGCCAGCGCCTTTTCGGGCAGGCTGTGGGCCGTGAACAGGATCTTGCCGGCCCCCAGCGGCCGCAGGCGCTCGGCAAACGCTTCGATCAACAGCGGCTCGGCGTGAAAACTGGTGGCCCAGCGGATTTCGGCGGCCACTCCCGCGTCGCGGCGGGCCTCTTCGGTGCGCCGGATGTAGAGGCCGATGCTCATCTCCGAAAACTGCGGCGCGAGACAGATTCCGGCGATCCGTTCCACCCCCGATTCGCGGATCCGCTCCATGGTCTCGCGGATGAAGGGATGCCAGTTGCGCATGCCGAAGAATACCGGAATGCCCAGCCGCGCCTCCAGCGCCTCGGCCTGCGCGCGCGTCCAGCGCCCCAGGGGGGAAGACCCGCCGATGGCCGCGTAACGGTGGCGCACCTCCTCCAGCACCTTGGGATTGCCGGGACGCCCGCCGCGCACGAAGGAAAGGTAGCTTTCCACATCCTCCAGGCGCTCGGGAGCTCCGTGCGCCACGAGGAGCACCGCCTGCTTCACGGCCGGAATTCCCTCACCATCTCCACCACCGCCTTCACGTGCTCCACGGGCGTTTCGGGCAGGATGCCGTGTCCCAGGTTAAAGATGTGGCCCGGACGCGTGCCGGTGCGCTTGAGCAGTTCGTGAACCTTGGCGCGCAGCTCGTGGATCGGCGCGAACAGCGCCACCGGGTCCAGATTTCCCTGAATCGCCGAGCGGTAGCTGACTTCCATCCACGCCTGGTCGATGTTGATGCGCCAGTCCAC
>JASHSS010000579.1 GCA_030038565.1 Bryobacteraceae bacterium | reverse complement strand
GAAGCCTTTGAGTTGGCCAACGGCAACAACAACTGGGGGAACTTTATCTCGTTGAGCGGGATGGACACGGGCCGCTTCCTGGACACGCCGGAATTTGCCGTGATGCACGATCACGGCAATGAGGAGAATTTCTTCGACCGCATCGATTTCAAGCCCGACACGGCCGATTCCTTCACCCTGAACCTGGGCTTCACCCGGTCGTGGTTCCAAACGCCCAACTCATTCGACGCCGAAAACGCCACGGCATGGTCCGGAGTGGGCGTGGCGAATGGCGGCCTGGGCCCGAACGGCCTGCCCGTGGGAACGCAAGACCAGCGGTCCCAGATCCGCACGTTTAATATCGCCCCCTCCTGGAGCCGGCTGGTGGGCGCTCACACGGCGGTCACCCTGGGCGCCAACATCCGGCAGGATGAATATAATTACTACCCGAGCCGCGATCCCTATGCCGACTACACCCCCGACCTGCAACTCGAAACCACCGGGCAGAATCGCACCTTGACCAACCTGGCGGTGCGGGGGTCGGTATCCTATGTGGCCGGCATCCACAATTTGAAAATCGGCTTCAATGCCTCGGACACCATTCTGACCGAGAAGGACGCCTTCGGAGTTGTGGATCCCAGCGTAAACGCGGTTTGCCTGAACGCGGACGGCAGCCCCGACACCAACCCCTTGCTGACCAATCCCGCCAATTGTGTCGGCGGTTTACAACCCAATCCGAATTTCATCCCGCTGCTGGGCTGCTTCGATTTGACCCGCCTGGCGCCGCTGCCCTCCTCGGACGGCTGTCCCAACTCTACCTCCGGCCTGTACCACTACTATGGCCACGCCAATATCCGGGAGCTGGCTCTGTACGTTCAGGACACCATCACCAAGGGTCCTTGGAGCTTCAACCTGGGGATGCGCGGAGACATTTACGACGGCATCACCCAGGCCACCCAGCCGGAGCCGCGTCTGGGTATTGCCTACACCTTGAAGCCGACTAATTCGGTGCTGAGGATTTCCTACGCCCGCACGTTGGAGACTCCCTTCAACGAAAACCTGGTGCTCTCGAGCGAGGGCTGCAGCAATCCGGCCGTGAATGCGCTGATTTCGACCACCACTGCCCCCTGCGTGACCACCGTTCCGCTGAGCCCCGGCTGGCGCAACGAATTCCACGCCGGCCTGGAACAGGCCTTCGGCAAATTCTTCGTGCTCAACGGCGAATACATCTGGAAGTATACTCACGAGGCCTACGATTTCAGCATCCTGGGGAACACGCCGATTACCTTTCCGATTGAATGGAGCCGCTCGAAAATTCCCGGGTTCGCCGTGCGGGGAAGCCTGCCCAACTTCCACGGTCTCTCGGCCTACGTCGTGCTCTCACACGTGGCGGCGCGGTTTTTCGAGCCGCAGATCAGCGGCATCGGCGCCACGCCCACGGGCAGCGAAGTGTTCCGCATCGACCACGACGAGATTTTCAACCAGACCACCCACCTGCAATACCAGCCCCTCAAAACCGGCCCGTGGCTGGGATTCGACTGGCGCTACGATAGCGGCCAGGTGGCCGGCGAGGCTCCCTGCGCGGGCGGCAACTGCGTGAATGGCCCCAACGGCACGGATTCCACGGTGGACGTCTCTTACTTAACGCCCGACCAGCAGTACGAAGCGGGACTCTACTGCGGCAGCGTGCACGCCACCATCGCCATGCCCATCAGCCCGAACGGCCTGTGCCCGGCTGCCGAGTACGGTTCGACCCTGCTGCGCATCCCGGCGGCGGGAACCGAAAACGACGATCACAATCCGCCGCGCGTCCAGCCGCGCAACCTCTTCGACGTGTCCATTGGGCACGACAACCTGTTTCACGGCGATAAGCGTAAGTGGAGCGTGCGGCTGGCGGTGGTCAACCTGACTAACAAAATGGCGCTGTATAACTTTCTCTCCACCTTCAGCGGTACGCACTACGTGGCGCCGAGGACGGTCACCGCTACCATCGGGTACCACTTCTAAATCGTCACCCCGCGGCGGAAACTCCCAAATAGTCCTAGACCCCAGAGGCCTGAAATCTAGGGGGAAGTACTGAAACTCCATCCGAAACAACCCAAACTACCCCGGATTTGACCTCGCCGGGCGGCAAATCTCACGAAAAGTAATAGGCAAACGTTGCAGTTACGCGGTACAGGAAGGACTTTCCAAAAGATCCGGGTATGTTGCATCCTCAAATCACGGCAGGAAGGCACACATATGGTATTCAACACGGAAGTCTCGGGGGGAACCAACGGAGTCCGGCAACGGATGAAGAACGCTTTGGGCCGATGGTCGGCTCAATATCAGCAGGAATCGCCCGCGGCGTTGTTCACCGGAGTTATGGAGCCGTCGGAAATCGGCGTCCCCAATAGCAACGGAGGAGCGCCGGGGTACGCGGCGGATTCGTCCGCACATGTCGCGGAGCCGGAACCGGCCTGTAACGAGGAACCGGCAACCGACCCGGAACAAGCGGCATCCAACGCGAACGGAAACGGCACGCCGTCGGATGGCGCGGCGGCTGGTCCCGCCGCCGATGCCGGGGAGACGGCCGGGGAAGGCCAGAACGGGGCGTCCGCCAAAGACCAGCCGCGGGAAGAGCGCCAGCAGGACCAGGAACGGGAGTACGCGCGCTTCGAGCCCAAACAGCCTCCCATCACGGACTACTACGAAGTTCTCCAGATCAGCCGCAATGCCGACCCGGAGACCATTCACCGCGTCTATCGCATCATGGTGGCCCGTTTTCACCCGGACAATCCGCGAACCGGCGACCTGGAGCGGTTTCAGCTTCTGCGGCAGGCCTATCACGTGCTCTCCGATCCCGCGCGGCGCGCGGACTACGACCGGGCGTTCACCTGGACCGAGACCCACACGCTGCCGATCTTCGAACTCAAGGAGTTTGTGGATAGCATCGATGGGGAAAAGAATCGCCGCCTGGGCATTCTCTCGCTGCTCTACCACCGCCGCCGGCTGAATGAAATGAAGCCCGGCATTTCCGTGCTCGACCTGGAACAGCGCATGGGCTTCCCGCGGGAGTATCTCAACTTCACGTTGTGGTATCTGAAATCCAAGGGGTTCGTGCGCTTCGAGGATAACTCGGATTACGGCGTCACCGTGGAAGGAGTGGACTACCTGGAATCCAACTCCCTGCAAAACACCATCGTTCGCGAGTTGCTGGAGGCCGGGACTAAGGGCGAAACCTGCACTTCGGCCTGCGGCTCCACGAACTGACGTCTCGCACCGGCAGGGCCGGACTTCAGCCTGCCGCAGCCCCCGTGCCGCGGCAGCCTCCTACGGAAGTCTGGCGGCCAGCGCTTTCGCCAGCGCCATGGGGTCCCGGCCGGCAGCCGTGAGGGCGTACCCTCCCAGATTCCGGCCCTTGCGGAAAATCAACAGGCGCCCCAGATATTGGTCCGTGGCTTCGAAGGCTTCGTCGGCGAGGCTTGCCGGCTTCGATCCCTCGAAACGCGCGCGCAGTTTCTCCATCACTTCGGAAGCCGATTCGGGCGTCTCTTCGAAGACCACGAAGGCTTTGCCGAAATCATACTGGGCCAGGTAGCCGCGCCGCAGGATCCGGATGCCGAGCACGCTTTCCGGCACCATGCGGAGGGATTGCTGGCCCTCCGCGGGGAACCATTCCATGGCCGCCGGCGGCTGGGTGGCTCCTTCCACCGACCGCTCCAGAGCCGCCGCCCATAACTTCAAGGACGCCGTATAATCGCCATCCGGGTTGGCGGCGATTTCGACATAGTATTTGCCCTTGGAGAAAATCAGCCGGCGCGGAACGATCTGGCCGCCCATCCCCACGGGATATTGCGGATGCCGCAGATCGCGCGTAGAGGTGAACATCCCAAAGGCGAAATCGGAATCTCCCATATCCGAGATATCGATGACGAAGGTAACTTCGCCCTGCTTGCAGGTGACCCCGCGCATCTCCTGGAAGTTATAAAGGAAGTAACCTTCCGAATTGCCGTCCATGTATTCGTACAGGTTGTCGGCGGTGTAGACCCTGGCGGGGCCGGACTGGGTCCATCCGGGCACCAGGTTGCAAGTGGGGGCGGCGGCGGCCAGCGATGCGCAAAAGGCCAGCACTCCAAGCGCCTCGGAGATCCGAACCATGGAGACGGGACAGGTCATCTGAACCTCGATATCGGTGCAAAAGATGATAGTATCTTAATTTAGGACGGCGTGGTGGAATGTCGGCTCTTGACGCCGGTCGGAGCCGCGACCGTAAGGGACGCGTGGAGGTCAGCATGACGAAAGGGGTCCGACGAAGGACGCTGTTCCAACTGGCGGGCGCGGCGGCGCTCTTGCGCAGGAACGTGGCGGCACAGCCGCAACGCAGGCTGGGTTCCGGCTCGAATCCGGAGGATTTTCCGGGCGCCGGCGGTCGGTCCACCGTGGCTATCCAGCAGGGTGAAGACCGGCGGAAAAATGTGTATCTGGCGCTCAAAGCCATCGACCAGGATCTACGCCCCAGGATGAAGGGTAAGAAGTACGTAGTCATCAAGCCCAACTTCGTCAACACCGAAAACCAACTGGCGGCCAGCCACCCGGACGCCATGCGCGGGATTCTGGATTATCTGGGGGAAAGTTTTCGCGGGCCGGTGAAGATTGCCGAAGCGTCGGCGGGCGACACCCGGCGCGGCTATGAAAACTTCAAGTACCCGGCGCTGACCTCGGAATACCGCAAGCAGCAATTGGAGCTGATCGACCTGAACCAGGAAGGCAAGTTCGAGCGCATTGCGATCCTGGACCAGGACCTGCACATCGTGCCTTGCAGGATTGCCGCGCGGCTGCTGGATCCGGAAGCGTTCGTGATCTCGTCGGCCATGCTCAAGACCCACAATACGGTGATTGCTTCGCTGGGGATCAAGAACATGGTGCTGGGAGCGCCGCTGCACCAGGCTCCCGGCGAAACGCCCCGCTGGAACGAGAAGCGCAAGTTCCACGTGGGCCTGCGGCAGACCCACTACAACATGATGGTGACCGCCCAGCGGCTCCACTGGGGCGCCACGCTGATCGATGGGTTCGAAGGCATGGAAGGCAACGGGCCGAACTCCGGGAACCCGGTCGCGTCGCGCATCGCGCTGGCTTCCACGGACTACGTGGCGGCGGATCGCATCGCCGCGCAGACCATGGGGGTCAACCCGGAATGGCTGGGTTACGTGAAGTACTGCGGGCAGCTCGGCCTGGGACAGTGGGACGAGTCGAAAATCGAAGTGATCGGCGCCAGGGTGGCGGACGTGAAGAAGGCCTACCGCATGCACCCCGATATCGAGCAGGAGTTGCAATGGCAGGGTCCCATGAAGGAATTGCCGTTCAACCTGGGCTGGGTCCGGGGCATGGACGCGGATCGGGCGGGGTAAGCGGAGCATCCTAAGGGAGTGAGCGTCCGGCGAGTTACGCTTTCCGCCACGGCGATCATCCTGTGCCTCTCCGCCTGCAAGCTGCTGGTCCACCTCTACGCCGGCCGGTATTACGGCTATTTCTCCGACGAGCTGTATTACCTGGCGTGCAGCCGCCATCTGGCATGGGGCTACGTGGACCAGCCGCCGCTGATCGCGGTGATCACCTGGGTGATCCGGGTGCTCCTGGGCGAGTCGCTCCCGGCGATTCGCTTTCTGCCAGCTGTGGCGGGTGCGGCCGAGGTGGCGCTCACCGGCCTGATGGCCCGCGAACTGGGAGGGAGGCGCTTCGCCCAGGGTCTGGCGGCGCTCGCGGCGCTGGTTGCTCCGGGCATTCTGGCCATGCATAACCTGCTCACCATGAATGCCTTCGAGCCGCTATTCTGGATGGGCTGCGCGTGGCTCACGATCCGCATCGTCAAGACCGGCAACCATAAGCTCTGGATCTGGTTCGGCATTCTGGCGGGAGTGGGCCTGGAAAACAAGTATTCCATGGGCCTCTTTGCCGCGGGCCTGGTGCTCGGCCTGCTCCTGACGCCCGAGCGGCGCGCGCTGCGGAGCAAGTGGCTCTGGATCGGCGGCGCCATCGCATTTCTGCTCTTCCTGCCCAATCTGCTGTGGAATTTCCAGCAACATTTCCCGTTCCTGGAACTCCAGGCCAATATCCGCCGCAGCGGGCGCGATGTGCCGCTGGGTCCCGCGGCATTCCTGGCCCAGGAAATCCTCACCATGCTCCCCCTGGGGCTGCCGGTCTGGCTGGCCGGCCTGTGGTTTTTCTTTTTCTCGAAGCCCGCCAGGCCGTTTCGCGCGCTGGGATGGGCCTGGGTTTTCACTGCGGCGGTGATCATTCGGGTGAGCCCGCGCATCTACTACCTGTTCCCCGCGTTTCCGTTGCTCTTCGCCGCGGGCGGTGTGATGTGGGAACAATGGCTGGATGGCGTGCGGCGCCCCTGGCTTAAGCTAGCTTACCCCGCCCTGATGCTGGTTTCCGCCGCGTTGCTGGCGCCCATCGCGATTCCGGTCCTGCCGCCCGAGAGCTACATCCGGTACACCCAGGCGCTGCACCTCCAGCAGCCCAGAGTGGAAACGCACCGGCTGGGCCCCTTGCCGCAGATTTTCGCCGACCAGTTCGGCTGGCCGGAAATGGTGGCCGCGGTGGCGCGCGTCTACAACAGCCTGCCGCCCGAAGAGCGGGCCCGGACCGCCATCTTCGGCCGGAATAAAGGGGAGGCCGGAGCCATCGATTTATTCGGCCCGGCTTACGCTTTGCCGCCCGCCATCAGCGGGCACCAGAACTACTACCTGTGGGGACCGCGCGGCTACACCGGCGAAAGCCTCATCCTTTTGGGTGGCGAACAGCGGGACCTGGAGTCCCGCTTCGCCGAGGTGCGCAAGGCCGGCAGCGTCTACCACCCCTATTCCATGCCGCACGAGCATTTCGACATCTTCTATTGCCGCGGGATCAAGATGCCGTTGAGCCAGATCTGGCCGCGGATGAAGCAGTGGGACTGAGCTACTTCGGGTCCGCTTCGATCGTCACATCCTTGTACTCATCGAACAAACCGGCATTGTGCATCTGCCACGCCACCGGCCCCACCTTGCCGGCGGCCGGGTCCTTGAAATCGAGGACTTCGACGGCCTGGGTTTCCGGCGGCTGCGCCACCCTCATGCTGGCGGTTCCGGTGGAGGCGTCCGCCAGGATTTCCACGCGGCTCCACTGGTGAACGTCGAAGTGGGTTTTGGTCACCGTGGTGAATTCCGCGCCGCCGCTGTTATTCATGCCCGGACGGTAATCCCAGTGACCGCCGTTGGGTACCTGAAATTGAATCCCGCCCAGCGCATCGAGCGGCTTTTCCTCGCCGCGCGGGCGGGTGCAGAAAATCAGCACGCAGGCCTGGTGATCCGGATTGCCGGAGACGTGCCGCATAGTGAACGCCAGGCGGAAACGGCCGTAATCTCTGGCGCTGTAAATCACCCCTCGCCCGGAGCCGGTGCTGGCCATGGCGCCATCCTTCACCACCCACCCGGTGGTGACACTGGGCGCCAACTGGCCCGCGTAGGCATCCTCCAGCAGCAACTGATTCAGCCGCGCCAGTGGCTGGCCGCTGGGATGGCGCTTCAGCAATTGCGCTGTCTCGGGCCGCAAAACCACCTTGCGGAAACGCGCCCGGTCGTAAATCGGCGGTCCGGAGATGATTTGATTCAGATCCTTGACCAACGCCGAAATTACCGTCTTGGCATTCTCGCTCGAAGGCGAATAGGAAGCCAGGCCCGCCTTCACGGAATCGTCCAGGCGGCCGTTGAGGTACGCGGATACCGCGTCCGAACCCTTGGCCAGCCGGGCTACGAAGGCGGCCGGATCGGTAATCGCGCCGCTAGAGAGCGAGGTGGCGTTGTTCTCGATCTGCATCCAACCATCCAGCGACTTGCCGTCGAACAGGGAAACCGTTTCCGCCCGCGTGTTCCCGGCCCCCGCGATCGCTCCGGCGGCCACCCCGGCCAGCCCCATGAAATCCCTGCGGCTCAAAGGGCGCGGCACAACCAGCCCCACAGGTCTTTCAATCATGTTCGCAGGGTTGGTGGGACAGGCCTTCAGCCTGTCAGGGGCAGGCTGAAGGCGTGCCCCACGTCCCCTTATTCTCAGATGCCCGTTCATTTGAATAATCTCTCCAGTTTCTCCAGGGCTTCGTCCAGCCGCTGCGGCCGGTTCAGAACGCCGGCGAACAGATCGC
>JASHSS010000578.1 GCA_030038565.1 Bryobacteraceae bacterium | reverse complement strand
CAACACGGCGCGGTCAGCCGCGAGACCGCCGAGGCCATGGCCTTGGGCGCGCTGCGGCGCACCGGCGCCACCTACGCGCTCTCGGTCACCGGAGTGGCCGGCCCGGATTCCGGTGGCGAAGCGGCCCCCGTGGGCGCGGTGTACGTCGGCCTCGCCGACGCCTCCGGCGCCCGCGTGGTCCACCGCCAATTCATCGGCGACCGCGAGCGCATCCGTATTTTCACCGCCCAGATGGCGCTCGACCTGCTGCGCCGCCGCCTGATGGGGCGGTAGCCGCCATGCCCCCCCGCGCTCCCCGCCGTGTAGCGCCCCGGCAACCGCAACCGATCCCTCCACGGATGCCCGCGGCTCCGCCCTGGCTCCGCCCGGTCATCCTGCTCCTGGCCGCCCTCCTGGTAATGGCCTGGTTCTCCCCCGAAGTGGGCGATAGCGACACCTGGTGGCACCTCAAGACCGGGCAATTCCTGCTTGCGCGCCACGCCCTCCCGGTCCCCGATCCGTTCGCCTTCACCACCTACACCGGCAAGCCCGCCTATGCCGGCGAGGAAGCCGTCCGCCGTTTCAACCTCACCCACGAATGGCTCGCCCAGATCCTGCTTTACCTGGTCTGGCGGGCCACCGGCTTCGCCGGCCTGGTCCTGTTCCGCGCCCTGCTTCTGGCGGCTTTCTGCGGGGTCGTGGGATGGATCGCCTGGTTCCGCTCCGGCGGCTTCTACCGCTCCGTCGCGGCGGCCGTGGCGGCGGCCAGCGCCTCCCACTTCTTCGCCACCGACCGGCCCTACCTGCTTACCTTCTTGTTCCTGGCGGTCACCGTCGCCCTTCTGGAAGCCCGCCGCTACTGGTTTCTCCCGCCCCTGTTCCTGGTGTGGGCCAACCTACACGGCGGCTTCTTCGCCGGTTGGCTGGTGCTGGCCGCCTATGGCGCCGATTCGCTTTACCAGCGCTGGCGGGGCCGCCCGGCGCCCGGGGAACGCGGGCTGTGGATCGCCGCCGGCCTCGCCGTGCTGCTCTCGGGCGTAAACCCCAACGGCTTCCGGGTGCTCTCCATCATGTTCTACTACCGCCACAGCCCCATGCAATCCACCCTGTGGGAATGGCAGTATCCCAACCCCTGGCCGCCCAGCCCGTTCAGCGTCCTGCTGGTGGCCGCGGGCGCCCTCCTGCTCTGGAAGCGGCGCCAGGTGCGTCCGGTGGATTGGCTGCTCTACCTGGGCTTCGGCGCCCTTTCCGTAATGGCCGTCCGCAACACCATCCTGGTAGCCCTGGTGGGTCCCTTGATGCTGGCCACCTACTGGCCCTGGAAAAAGGCTCTACCGCCCGCCGCGGAGTGGCTGGCGGCGGCCGCCCTGCTGGCGGGCAACCTCCTGCTGATCGCCGGCGGGCATGCCTTTCAACTCCGCGCCGCGGATTGGAAGTACCCCTCCGGAGCGGCCGATTTCCTGCTCGCCCATCATATCCCCGGACCCCTGTTCAACACCTATGAACTGGGCGGCTACCTGATCTGGCGCCTCTGGCCCGCCCAGAAGGTCTTCATCGACGGCCGGGCCCTCAATGAAACCGTCTACCAGGATTGCCAGCGTATCGCCTTCAACGCCAGCGCCGAAGGCGGCCCCACCGCCGCGGATCTGCTCCGGAAATACGGCATCCAGGCGATCGTCATGGATGGCTTCGAGTACACCAACGGGTCGCCCTACCTCCTCCCCGCCGCCTTATCCGATCCGGCCCAAACCGAGTGGAAGCTGGTTTACCGCGATTCCCAGGCCCTGGTTTTCCTGCGCCACCCGCCCCCGGAGGTCCAGCCCCTGCCCAACCTGGAGGGCCTGGCCGCCATGGAAACCCAGTGCGCCAATTACGTGCAGCACGATCCCTCCCGCCCGCGCTGCACCCTCGGCCTGGCGGACCTGTTCCAGAGAATCGGCGACCTGCCCCGCGCCGCCCGCTGGCGCGCCCAGGCTCAGGCTCTCGGCCTGCGGTGAGGTTTCGTACTCCCCACCGGCCGGTTTCGCGCCTCACACCCGAATTCCACCAGCCCTCCCGGTCTTTGCGATACAATTCTAAGCCTATGGCGAATTTGGGCTTTCTAGGTCTGGGGCTGATGGGCTACCCGATGGCCCGCAACCTTGTGCGCGCCGGCCACCAGGTGGCTTTATGGTCCCACAATAGCGGCAAGGCGCTCCAACTGGCATCCCAGCAAGGCGGCATTTTCTGCCGGACCCCCAGCGAGGTCGCCAGCCACGCCGATTGCATGTTCCTGTGCGTCGGCGACACCGCCATGTCACGCGAGGTAATCCTGGGACCCGATGGCATCATCCACGGCGCCGCCCCCGGAGCCGTCGTGGCCGACGCCAGCACCATCAGCCCGAGCGAGAGCCGCAAGATCGGCGAAGCCCTTCAGGACAAAGAAGTTGAGTTCCTGGACGCCCCCTGCACCGGTTCCACCCCCGGCGCCGAAAAGGGTACCCTTACCTTCATGGTGGGAGGGCCCGAAGCCGTCTTCCGCAGGATCCGGCCGTTCCTGGAAATCATGGGCAACCGGCTTTATTACTGCGGCGGTCCGGGCATGGGACTCCAGGCCAAGCTCAGCCAGAACCTCGTCCTGGCCAGCATCCTGATGGCCTTCAACGAGGGTATGGTGCTGGCTGCCAAGGGCGGCGTCAACCCCAACCTGATGCTCGACATCCTCGATAACAGCGCCGCCAAAAGCGGCCTGATCTCCTATAAAGCCCCCTTTGTGTTCCGCCGCGATTTCCAGGCCAACTTCTCCGTCAAGTGGATGGATAAGGACATCGGCCTGATGCTGGATGCCGGAAAAGAACTGGGAGTACCACTACTTTTGACCGGTTTGACCCGCCAGCTCTTTCAGACCGCCATCGCCGCCGGCCTCGGAGATGAAGACATTTGCTCTACTATCAAGGTCTTAGAAGAATTGACGGGCGTCACCGTAAAATCCTAAAAAAAATAATACAGATTTTTGTTGCTTCCAAAAACGGAATCTACTATTATTGGAAGTAAGCCGGGGAGGCAACTCCCACCAAAGCGAGACTAACCTCTAAAATAAAGACCCCTGAAGCAATCCTCCCCGGCGCCCGAAAGGGTCAGAGGTCTTCCCCGCAAAAAGAAAGAAATCGTCAATTCCCGCTAATCCGAAGGTGCGTAGTAGCCCAGCCGCCAGTAGGCCTTGAGCACCGGCAGCCCCTTCGGCGGCACCAGCTTGATCAGCACGTGATGATACCGCCCGTCGCGCTGCTTATCGGTGGGTGAATAGCCCAGCACGTACCGGTTGCGCAGCTCGATGCCGATCTTGGCGGCGATGTCCGGCATTTCCGCCGCGTTCACCGGGTAATGCCGTCCCCCGGTCTGCTCGGCCAGCTCGCTCAGCAGCCCCGGTCCGGCGGCCTCCTCCGGCGTACGCCCGCGCGCCCCCTCCGATTCGTACACCCCCATGGCGTAAATCAACACATCCGATTCGCGTACGGCGTTGCGAATCTCCAGTTCCGTGTACCGGCTGGCGTTGTCGCCGCCGTCGGAAATGATCAGCAGCGCCTTGCGGTTCTTCGACGACCGCTTCAGCTCGTGCAGGGCCAGGAAAATGGCGTCCAGCAGCGCCGTCCGGCCTTTGGACTGCGAAAACGTCAGCTCGTTCTGAATCTCTTCGAAGTCCCTGGTGAGCGGCACCACGATTCTCGGTTGGTCGTTGAATTCCACCAGGAAGAATTCGTCCTCCGGGTTGGCCGTGTCGAAGAACTTCGAAGCCGCCATGCGCGACAGCCGCAGCTTGTCGCCCATGCTGCCGCTGATGTCGAAAACCAGCCCCACGGCCACCGGTTCGTCCTCCATCGCGAACTGCGTGATGGTCTGCTCCACCTTGTCGTCGAAGATCTTGAAGTGCTCCTTCTCCAACCCGGTTACGGGTCGGTTCTGGGGATCGCACACCGACACCGGCACCAGCACCAGATGCGAATCCACACGCAACGTCGGCGTCGTCCGGGCCACCTCGACCGCCGTCGGCAGCGGCCGCGGAACCACCGCCACCTGCGCGTAAGCCCCGCCCATCGCGCCAGCCCCAATGCCGATAGCGAAGGCCAAAAGTTTTCGCAAACCCCGACCGCCCAAAAACATTTCCTCCGCTCCATTTTACTTTTACTGCGCTTCCTACGGGTAGCTGGAGAGAAAAGACGCGGTTCCGCACTCCGCGTGGCTCGCAGCGCTTGGCCAGCCATCACTCTGCCAGATACAGAGGTTGCAGGCCCTACCAACTGAGCCTTTTGGTGGGGCAGGTCTTCAGCCTGCCAAGGGCCGCCGTGCGGCCCCGCGACTCAGCTCCGCCAATTCAGCGCGATTTGCCCAGTTGTGGCGACCGGCCTGCTCCAGATGAGCCATTTCCGCCAGCCGGTCGTAAGAATTCGCGTAGCGTTATTTCAGACCAGCAGCTCCTATATTGCCCGCCGCGCCCTCCGCTCGGCAAGCCGCGCATGGATAACAAGGGAACGTTACCCGAAGTAAACACCCGCCTCACGGTATCTCGCCCCCCGCCTTCCGCAGCGCAACTTCCACGGCCTCCCGCCCCCACTCCGTGCTGATGAACAGCTCCTGCCGCGCCCCCGCCGC
>JASHSS010000577.1 GCA_030038565.1 Bryobacteraceae bacterium | reverse complement strand
GGTGTCGTTACAGTAGTCACCGTGCAGGCGCTGTTGCCCGACCTCGATCCCGGCCCGCCCATCCCGCCCGAGGACGCCGGGCGCTCGGCCTCCTACCGCTGGAAGGGGCGGTTGGCGCTTCCGGTTCAGATCGCCGGAATCCTGGCCGGCGCCTCGATGTTGCTCCTCACCACCCTGAGCCAGCACCTGCACCGCTTCACCTGGGCCGGCCTGGCGGGCCATGCCATACGCAATGCCTTCCTCACATGGGTGTGGAGCGCCGGCGTCACTTTCCTCCTGTATCACACCATACCCGCCGAGGAACGCGGCGACGTGGCGTGGAGCACCCTGCGCACGTCCTCTGTGGCGGTTTGGTTCGCCCCGGCGATTCTACTGCTCTCCGAGATGTCTCCCGCGGCGTTGGCGGCCGGGCTGGTCCTGGTGGTCAAAGCCACCCGGCTGCTGTATGGCGAATGGCGCGTGACGCATCCGCCGCCTCCGCCGCTGCCGCAGGCGCCGGTGGTGGAGGGCCTGTTTGGCGACCACTACCTGCCGCCGCGCGTCTTCGGCAAGGAGTTGGCCCCCGCGTTCATCTGCGCCTGCCTGGCGCAGCTTGGGGTAATCGAATCGGGCATGCGCAGGCCGCTCGCGGCCGCCGCGCTGCTGGTGGCCGGCTGCGCCTCGCTCACCATCCAGGCTTTGTCGCGCGGCGCCTGGAGCGAAGAACGGCCGGCCAGCCTGCCGCGATCCTTCCTGGGCGCCCTGCTGACCATTTTCCTGGCGGCCGGCCTGACCGTCACCGGCCTCGGCGGACACGTGGTTCCGGGCGGGCTGGGCGGCGGCAGTTCGGCCACGGGAATCCGCGAGTTGCTGCGCCAGTTTATGGGCCGCGACCAGCCCTCCGAAGGCCCCGAAGACTTTGCCAGGGACGCCAAAGTCAAAGGCGCCGGCAACGCCGATACACCGCCGCCCGCGCCTCCCTCCACGGCGCCGGCCGTCGCCGGCGGCGATTTCCCGGGCGTCATCCTGGAACCCGCATTGGAACCGGTGGTCACCCTCATCGCCCCCTTAACGGCGGTCAAGCGTGGCTACCCCAGCGGCACGCCCGCCCGGCCTTTCAGTATTCCCTTTGCCGGAGTGTACTGGATGTATCGCTGGTTAACTTTCAACAATCGCCCGCCGCTTAACTCCCTGACGCAGCGGGGCACCCCGGCCGAGCTTTCCTTCCGCACGGTGGACGGCTGGCCGTTGCAGATGGAAGCGCGCCAGAAACTGATTCAGCCGATCGACCTGGCCTGCTGCGGCAAGGTGCAGGTGGAAATCCGCAATGCCGATGCCAACTCCGACGCGGTCAGCCTGGAACTGGTGGCCGTCGCGGAGGGTGGGACTGAGCGCAGCCTGGGTACGGCGCCGGTTACTTCGCGCCCGGATGCCACCCGGGATCCCATTGTTCCGGTCCCCGAGACCCTCGATTTCACGGTCCCGTCGAGTCCGCCGGTCGGCATGGTCGAAGAGTTCAAGGTGAGCTTCCGGCGCACTCGTTCGCACAACGCCAGAAGCGCCCGCATGTCCATCGCGCGTTTTCTGCTGGTGCCCGGGTTTTAACCCCGGCAGGCGGATGCGCACCGTCTCCACGCGCACTGGCGGCGCCCGGCGGTAAAATCGATCAGGACCGGGAAGGCAGGTTTGAAATCCCGGAGGAAAGGTGTTCCCATAGGTTTGCTATGCGCTCACCCAATCGCGGCAGTTTCTTTCTGATGGCTATCTGTTTTAGTACGGCCCTGGCTGGAGGGGCTCGAGCCGCCGACCGCATCAAGACCGCCAACGGCGCCATTGAATCGACGGCCGAACCGCATTCCGGCGTTCGCAGCTTCAAGGGCATTCCGTTTGCGCAGCCCCCCACCGGCGACCTGCGCTGGAGAGAACCGCAGCCGGTGAAGAACTGGAAAGGCGTCCGTAACGCCGACAAGTTCGGCCCACGCTGCATGCAACGGACCTCGCCCACCGCCGACTACCTGTTCCGCAGCGATGGCATGAGCGAGGATTGCCTCTATCTGAACGTCTGGACGCCTGCCAAATCGGATCGCGAGCGGCTGCCCGTGCTGGTGTACATCTTTGGCGGCGGGTTTCAGAATGGCGACGGCTCGGAGCCGCGCTACGACGGCGAGCAGATGGCGCGCCGCGGCATGGTTGCGGTGACGGTGAACTACCGCACCAATATCTTCGGATTCTTCGCCCATCCGGAATTGACTAAGGAATCGCCGCACCACGCTTCGGGAGACTACGGGCTACTGGACCAGGTGGCTGCGTTACAGTGGGTCGCGCGGAACATCGCGGCGTTCGGCGGCGATCCCAAGCGGGTGACCATCGCCGGTGAATCTGCCGGCTCCATCTCGGTCAGCGCGCTGATGGGGTCGCCGCTATCGAAGGACCTGATCGCGGGCGCCATCGGAGAGAGCGGCGCGATGCTCTCGAGCCTGCCGGCGCGTCCGCTGGCGGAAGCCGAGCAGGATGGCGCCAAATTCGCCGCCTCCGCGGGGGCCTCATCGCTGGCTGCCCTTCGCGCCATGACGGCGGAACAGATTCAGGACGCCGCGGCCAAGAGTCCGGGTATTCGGTTCAGTACGGACCTGGACGGCTATTTCTTGCCCAAACCGCTGGTAGAAATTTACACCGCGGGAGAGCAGGCCAAGGTTCCCTTGCTGGCCGGTTCCAACTCGGAAGAGCAGGGAGCGCGGAGTGTGCTGCGGGCCGCCGAGCCGACCCCCGCCAACTTCGCCGCCGCGGTTCGCACACTTTACGGCGACCGCGCTGACGACGTGCTGAAGGTCTACGCGCCTTCCAACACCCCGGAGGTCTTGGAGGCCGCCACCGACCTGGCGAGCGCCCGATTCATCGCTTTCGGCACCTGGAAATGGGCCGTGCTTCAGGCCCGGACCGGCGGCAATCCGGTATACCGCTACTTCTATGCTCACCCCCGTCCGATGTTTCTGCCCGCCGCGGGCAGGGGCGGGGAGGCCCCGGCGCCGCACGGCGCGGTGCATTCCGCCGAGATTCAATACGTCATGGGCAATCTGGCGCTCGACCCCCGATACGCCTGGGGGCCGGAGGACTTTAAGGTTTCGGAGATCGCCCAGGCATACTTCGCCAACTTCATCAGGACCGGAAATCCGAACGGCCCGGATTTGCCGAAGTGGCCGGCCTATTCGAGTGAGACAGACTATCAGTTGATGCGTCTGGACGTGGACTCACACGCCGAGCCGGAACCGCACCTGGAGCGCTATCGCGCGCTGGATGCGATCAACTCCAGGCCGTAGACGGGCCTCCGAGGCGCTCGATAACGCCTTGCGGCTCCGTTCGGCAAGCCACGAACCTTTCGATACGTACTCCTTCTCCTGGAGGGTATGGCGGCGCTGGCTTCGCCGGAGAAAAACCTGGCTCCCCGGTTGGGCATCCTGTGCATCCAGATCGATAAAGAGGTGGCCCAGTTGGTGCCGGATCTGCGCCGCTCCTACGGCATCATCGTGGCCGCCAAGGCGGCCCAGGGCCAGAGCCAGTTCCTGGATCTCCAGCCGGGCGGTATCATTCACGCTTCCAACCTGGCGACGCGGTAGTGCTGAAAATCGAACGCGACGGCCGCTTTCAGTACCTGGCGTTCGAGACGGAATGAACCGGCGCCGCCGTTGTGATATACCCTTAGCGAGAGTCCTATGCGCAGACTTCGCCACCCCGGCCTTTCCGCGGCGATCTTGTCGGCCCTGCCGCTGTTCGCCCAGACGCAAAACCTGACCCCCGCCGCGCTCGCCCTGCGAGCCAAGGCGCAAAACGTGCCCGAGATCCCTTACCAGTCGGTCCCCAATCTGCTGAAGCTGCCCCCCAACCTGTACCTCGGGGAAGGCATCGGCGTGGCGACTGATTCGAAGGGTCATATCTTCGTCTACACCCGCAGCCAGCGCACACGCCTGTTCGAGTTCGACCGCGCGGGCAATTACATCCGCGAAATCGGCGAAGGCCTCTACGGCTTTGTGTTCGCGCACGCCGTGCGGGTGGACGCGCACGACAACATCTGGGCTGTGGACGAGGGATCCAACATGGTGATCGAGTTCAATCCCGAGGGCCGCGTGGTGATGACGCTGGGCCGCAGGCCGGAGCCCCTGGACGCAATATCGTCGCCGCCCCCGCCTCTGCCGGCGGCCAACCCGGGAAAGTACGTCTTCGACCGCCCCACCGATGTGGGCTGGGACCCCGCCGGCAACATTTTTGTGTCCGACGGCTACGGCAACTCGCGGGTGGTGAAGTACGACCGGAACGGGCGGTTCATCGCTTCGGTCGGTTCCAAAGGTTCCGAGCCGGGCCAATTCAACCTTCCCCACACGCTGGCGGTGGATGCCAAGGGCAACGTATACGTGGGAGACCGCAGCAACCGCCGGATCCAGGTATTCGACAACGACCTGGCCTTCAAAGCCATCTACGACAACGTGGGCGCGCCCTGGGAGGTGTGCATTTCGCCCGGGCCGCACCAGTACCTGTTCTCCTCCAATTCGTACCCCGATGGTAACGATTCCACGCTCGCCACGGTGACCGGAGAGATTTACAAAATGGAACTCGACGGCGCCATCGTCGGAAAGTTCGGGAAGGCCGGCAAGCAGTTGGGCGAGTTCAGCGGGTTGCACGAGATCGACTGCCGCAACCCCGACGAACTGTACGTTTCGGAAATCCAATTGTGGCGGGTGCAGAAGATCGTCCTGCACCCGACCGGGAGGTAGGCTCATGCGGAAAACCGGCTTTGTGTTTCTGGCGCTGGCGGCGGGCGGCCTGGGCCTGCTGCGGGCGCAGGTTCCTGAGATCCCCTTCGACGGGACGGCCTCTCTTCTGAAAATGCCGGCCAATCTGTACCTGGGCGAAGTCGCCGGCGTGGCCACCACCTCCAAGGGGAACATCCTGGTGTACACGCGCACGGGGGAAGACGCCACTATGGGCGGGTCGCGCTTCTTCACCCACGGGGGCTCGCGCCTTTTCGAATTCGATCCTACCGGCAAGTACCTGCGGGAGATCGGCACGGGCATCTACGGATTTCTGTTCGCGCAGGCGGTTCGCGTGGATGCGCAGGACAACATCTGGACGGTGGATCGAGGGGCCGACGGGATTATCAAGTTCGATCCCGCGGGCCGTTTCCTGATGGCCTTCGGGCGCAAGCCGGAATCGGTCAATCCGGCAGGGCCTGCGCCGGGCCGCGGCGGCGGGCGCGGGCGCGGGGGAGTCGCCGGGCAGGGGATTGCCGGCGATAACTTCAACCGCCCCACGGACGTCGCCTGGGATGCCGCCGGGAACATCTTCGTCAGCGATGCCTATACCAACGCGCGCGTCGTGAAACTGGACAAGAACGGCCGATTCCTGAAAACCTGGGGATCCAAGGGCTCCGGGGAAGGCCAATTCGATATGCCCAACTCGATCGCCGTGGACGCCGCGGGCAACGTCTACGTGGCGGATCTGGGCAACCACCGGATTCAGGTTTTCGACAACGACGGCAATTTCAAAACCCAGATCGGCGAGGTGGGCGCGCCCTGGACCATCTGCATTTCGCCTGGTCCGCACCAGTATCTTTACAGCTCGAATTCCAATCCACCGGATTCCATGGATAACGGGGAAATCTACCGGATGGAACTGGATGGCAAAATCCTGGGGCGGTTCGGAACGGCGGGCAAATTAACCAAACAGTTCGGCACGGTTAACGAAATAGATTGCCGCAACCCCAACGTGCTGTATGCCGGTGAACTGACCAACTGGAGAGTGCAGAAGCTGACCCTGCATCCGTGAGCGCTAGGGTCAGCCGGCAACCTCTGGCTCGTGCTCCACGGGGAAGTTCACGGATCGCGCCAGCGCGCAAACCTGGTGGGCGCGCTGGTGCATGGCGAGCGCCTCGGCTGCGCGGGTCGGATCGGCCAGGGTCATCCTGGGCCGCAGAATCACGCGGGTGAACTCCGCCGATCCATCGGCATGTTCGTCCATCTCCCCCAGCGCCTCATCCGTATAGCCGGTTACGACGATCCCGGCATCCGCGCACAGATGCAGCACCCACAACATGTGGCACGCCGACAGCGCGCCCACCAGAAGTTCTTCCGGGTTGTAGCGCTTCGGATCGCCGCGGAAGAGCGGATCGCTGGAGCCCGGAACAGGCACGCTTTTCCCGGCGCCGGACAGTTCGTGATTCCGGCTGTAGGCGCGGTAGGTCGAGGTACCGCTGCCGAGATTGCCTGTCCACACGTTGGTCACCTGGTAGCGATGCCGGCGGAGGGAGCTGTCGGGCATGCTATTCACTATAGCGAACCGCCCTGGCTGAAAACGGCCACTGGAACCACCAGGTGGAAGCCGCTACCGGTTGCACGGCTCTTGGGGGCGCGGCCCGAGGCATGGAGAGCGCCGGAGATTTTTGCCGCCCGGTTGCCGAAAAACAGGCATGGAGCCGACAGTCCGGCTCACCAGACACAACCAGGACCGGCGTGGAGATATCAGGTGTGGGGCCTGCGCTCCCTTGGGCGGGAGCGCAGGCAAACGGGGTTCGTCTGCGGGGCGTAGGATATCGGATAGGCGGCGGTTAGGCCCCTTGCCATCCTCCGAGTGCGGCTCTTATGGCAGGCTGCATTCTGCGCCGACCTTCCGAGAAGCGGTTGAGCTTCCTCCGCTCTCA
>JASHSS010000576.1 GCA_030038565.1 Bryobacteraceae bacterium | reverse complement strand
CTGCGGTCTCAGTATATGGCGGAAGTGACCGGGTCCGAGAGTCAGGCGATGGTTGCCTACAATCCCTATTGGGCCTATGGTCCCGCGTGGTATTGGGATCCCTATTTCGATAGCTGGCTGTGGGGTCCGTGGGGTTATGGATTGGGGGTAGGGTTCTACGGCGGTGGATTCTACGGGCACGGGTATTACGGCCACGGGGTTGTCAGCGGTTATCACGCGCCGGTGACGAATGGCTTCAGTGCCGGCGGATTCGCGGGTGGTGGATTCCACGGTGGATTTGGCGGCGGATTTCATGGTGGCGGCGGTGGACGGCGGTAAATAGCCGTCACGGCCGATCACTCAATCCGGCGTGGCTGCGGGCGCGGTCAGGCAACTGGCCGCGCCCGTGGTGTTTTTGGGCACAGTACACTGCGACGGATGGTGCGGTCCCGCGGATAGGCTCTACGCGCGCTGGGCGCCGCTGGCGGTGGTGAAGCGGCTGCGGATCTGGTTCATCACGTCGGAGGCCAGGAAGGGCTTGCGCAACACCGGGAAGTTATGCTCCTCGCAGAGGGCTTCCTCCTCGGGCGGAAGAATGGTCCCGGTCATCACTATGACCAGCATCTGAGGCGAGGTTTGCAGGAATTCGACGCCCAGTTCGACGCCGTTGCCATCGGGGAGCATGTAGTCCAGGAGTGCGGCGTTGGGCTGGTGCTCCTGTACGAGGCGTTTGGCGGCGGTGGCGGACTCGGCGGTGAGCAGGGTCCAGCCATCGTTGGCCATGAGGCGCTCCAGAAAATGCAGCAGGTCGCGATTGTCATCCACCAGGAGGACGGTGGGGTTGACCATCGCGGCTCCGGCCTGAGATTCCACGGTGCGAATGTTGAGTTTTTCACCACCCTCCGCGACTTCCACCCAAACGCGCGATCCGGGCGCCACCTGGTTGCTGGCCACCAGGGTTGCCAGCGGCTGCGTCAGGAAGCGGTGGATGGTGCGGTTCAATTCGCGGGCGCCGTATTCGGAGCTGGTGCCTTTCTGCAACAGGAACTGGCGCGCGTCGAAGGGGACATCCAGGGTGAAAGACCGGTTGCCCAGGCGCGTATTGACGTGGTTCTGGAGATCCACGATGTGCTTGTCGAGGATGGCGGCGAGGGATTCGGGGGTGAGCGGCTGGTAGGTAATGATGCAATCGATGCGGTTGACGAATTCGGGCGAAAAGCGCTTGCGGACGGCCACCAGGGCGATGGCCTGGAGCTTGCTGGTGAGATCGGTGCGATCGGCCACCTTGACCGACTGGAATCCGAAATCGGGATTCAGCTCGCGCATCATTTCGCGGGCGCCCAGGTTACTGGTAAGAAACACCAGGCTCTTCTCGAAATTGACGGCGGAATTGTCGCCCAGGCGAAGGATGCCCTTGTCGAGGACGCCGAGGAGCAGGCGGGTCATGGACGGAGCGGCCTTTTCGATTTCGTCGAACAGCACCAGGGAGAGGCTGCACTTTTCGCTGGTCACGGCGTTGAGCTTCTGCTGGGTGAGCATGGGCTGGGTTTCGCGGTGGCCCAGGTATCCGGGCGGGGCGCCGATCAGCTTGGCCACCTCGTGCTCCATCTGGAATTCGCCGCAATCCACTTTGAGCACGTTTTTTTCGCTGCCGTGGAGGACTTCGGCGAGGGCTTCCACGGTCTTCGTTTTGCCCGTGCCGGTAGGACCCAGCAGCAGGAACACGCCTACCGGGCGGCCTTCCGGCGATAGGCCCGCCTGGTACATCTGTACATAGGGGACGATCACTTTGGTTGCAGCCGGTTGGCCCACCACTTTTTGGGACAGAACGAAAGTCAGATCCTCGGTCAGATCGGGCGACTGTTTTCGGGACCGGTTCTGCGACGATTTTGGTTTATCCACCCCGCCCTCCGATTTGATTATAGCGGCGCTGCGGGTCCTGACCTTGGTTCGGCGGCGCTGTTCGGGGCGATCGGGGTCTTTCATAGGGGGGCCTTAGTGGATACAAAACAGCAACTTAACAGCTTATTGGGGAAAAATGCAACAAAATCAGAAAACCTGTGAATGCTGATTTCCCATTTTGTACTTTGGGGGCCTTCCGGGGTGTGCCTGATGGTACCGGGCATGGGGAATGGTTGGAAATGGGGGAGAATCTGAGGAGCGTAAAGAGAAGCTTCGGATTAGCGGTGCCGGAAGGTGATTCTACCCTTGGTGAGGTCGTAGGGGGAAAGTTCTAAGGTGACTTTATCGCCCGCCAGGACGCGGATGCGATTGCGGCGCAGGCGGCCTGCCAGATGGGCCAGGACAACGCGCTCATGCTCGAGCTGAACACTGAAAAGGCCGCTCGGAAACTTTTCCAACACCGTACCGGTAACTTCGATGCTGTCCTCTTTGCTCATAGACCTCCAGACCGTTGGGCGAGCCGGCCAGGCCCGACGGGGCGCCCGGCCGGCTCGCGATTTTCTTTAGGCCGCCGTGACGTTGGTCGCCTGCAGACCCTTCGGGCCCTTGGTTACCTCAAACTCCACTCTGGCGCCTTCATCCAGGGTGCGGTAGCCCTGTGTCTGGATCGCCGAGAAATGCACGAAGACATCCTCTCCGTTTTCCCGCTGGATAAAGCCGTAGCCCTTGGCTGCGTTAAACCACTTCACTGTACCTTTTTCTTTCATCTGCCTATTCCTTCTTTACTGACTTTGCTGTGAGCATTTTGAACTGGCGCATTCCGGTCCGAAAGCAAAAAAGGGGGACGCGGACGACTCACGCACCCCCCTTATCTGTCGCGAAGCGGAAAACTAGAGTCAAATGCCACTCCATTATACAACAGGAACGGCGCGTTTCAGGCCAAGCCAAAGTTGGAGAAAAGTTTAGGGTGGGTGGGGGTACTGGCCGCCGGCGGGGGCTAGAAGGGCAGAGCCGACGGGATGGGAGGGAGACGCTGGGCCCCCGGCAGAGACGGGGCGCGCGGGTGAGAAGGGCAGAGCCGACGGGATGGGAGGGGGACACCGGGCCCCCGGCGGAGACGGGGCGCGCGGATGAGAAGGGCAGAGCCGACGGGATGGGAGGAAGACGCCGGGCCCCGCGGAGGCGGGGCGCGGGGGCGAGGCAGGCGAAACGGTACGGGGAAAGCCGGGCGGGTGAGGCGGAGGCTGGGGTAAACTAAAGCCGTTTGGGTTCGTCCCGATGGCGGCGAGATTCGAGTTTTTTCGATACCGGTTCCATTTCCGGGCGCTGAGCCCGGTGCACTTTCCGGCAGGGAAGGCCGGCAACACCATTCGCGGCGGCCTGGGAGTGATGTTGCGCCAAGGGGCTTCGCCCGACTTGTTCAGCGGCTTTTTCCATCCGGAGGGCGGGGCGGGACAGACTCCCAGCGGGCTGGCCGATCCACCACGGCCGTTTGTGATTCGAGCGTTGCATCTGGATGGCTCGAGCGGCGGGGTGGGCGACGGCTTCCACTGGGATGTGCACATATTCGACCTGCGAAAGCCGCGGCTGGATCCGCTGCGGGAGGCGTTTGAGCGGCTGGCGGATGCGGGCATCGGCGCGGGACGCGGACGGGCCTGCCTGGAGCGGGTGGAGCAACTCGACCTGGAGGAGCTGGGCCGGCTGGCCGGGGAAGCCGGGGGCGCGCCGCTGGGGATCGATCTGGAAGCGGGCGGGGTGGCCGATCGAGTGCGGCTGCGATTCGTCACACCTACCGAATTGAAAGGTGAGGGCGGATTGGTGGAGCGGCCGGATTTCGGCATCCTGTTCGGCCGGCTGCGGGACCGCCTGGGGGCTCTCAGCGCGCTTTACGGACGGGGACCGCTGGAGATCGACTTCCGCGGAATGGGCGAGCGGGCGCGGAAGGTGCGCCTGGCGCGGTGCGAGGTGGAATGGCGGCAGGCCAGCCGCCGATCGAGCCGCACGGGGCAGGTTCATCCGATCGGCGGTTTCACAGGCGAGGCGGAGTACGTGGGAGACCTGGGCGAATTTCTTCCGTGGCTGGAGGCCGCCCGCTGGGTGGGGGTGGGGCGGCAGACGGTGTGGGGAAAGGGCGATGTGAGGGTGGTGGCGACCTCCGGCGCCGATCATGCGTAGAATAGGGATTTGATTGTTACTCTGACGATTAATCCGGCGATCGACCGGATCTTGAGCGTGGATCGCCTGGCATTCGAGGACCGCGCGTACATCAAATCCACGCGGGAATCGGCGGGCGGCCGGGGGATCAATTCCTCGGCCGTGGTTCACGCGTTCGGCGGCGACACGCTGGCGGTGCTGATTTCGGGCGGCGATTCGGGCAAGCGCCTGGAGAGTCTCTTAAGCGACCGCGGGTTTCCCATCGCGGTAGTGCCCATTGCGCACGAGATCCGCACCAACTTCACGATTACGGACCGCCATGGCCTGACGGTCAACCTGAACGAGATTGGGCCGGAGATGAGCCGGAAGGAAGTTCTGGCGGTGGAGCAGACGGTGCGCCGGGCGCTCGACAAAGCCACCTGGCTGTTGGTATGCGGCAGCATTCCACCGGGAGTGCCGGCGGCGCTCTACGGCAAGCTGATCGCCATGGCGCGCCGGAAAAAAGTAAGGAGCCTCCTGCACGCCGACGGCGACCCGCTGAGGGAGGGCATTGAAGCGCGGCCGACGGTGGTGACGCCCAATCAGCAGGAGGCCGAGAGGTTGCTGGGGCGGACGCTGCTGACGCGGACGCACTACCTGGAAGCGGCCGAGCGCATTCGCAGCATGGGGGCGGAGTCGGTGGCGCTGTCGCTGGGCAGCCGTGGCGCGGTGGGGGCGTATGCGGACGGGCTGGTCGAAGCGCTGCCGCCGAGGGTGGACGCGCTGTGCCCGATCGGAGCGGGGGATGCGATGGGGGCGGCGTACAGTTGGGCGCTGGACCGGAAGGAAGATCCGGTGGAGGCGCTGCGCTGGGGGGTGGCGGCGGGAACGGCATCGGCGCGACTGGCGGGAATGAACTTCGCCAGCCTGGAGCAGAGCCGCGAGATGTACCGGCAGGTGGAAATCCGGCGCGTAGAATAAATCCGATGTCCGGCTGTTGAACTCCGATAGAGGGGCGTCCCAGAGGATGCAGCGAGGATGGGCGGCGGGGCTTGGCAGAGCGCCGCGGTATCGCGGGGTATCGCGGTTATCGCGGTACTGGAACTGGAGACGGCGAGAGGCGCGTGCTACACTGCCTAGAGGAATGCTTTCCGACCTGAAGTTGGTGATTCGCCTCCAGGAGATCGATAACCGGCTGCGAGACCTGGGGCGTGAGATTGCCGCTCTTCCCAAACACATCGCTGAAATCGAAAAGAAACTGGTGTCGCACGAGCGCAAGCTGGAAGCCGACCGGGCGGCGTTGGCCGCCAACCAGAAGGAGCGCAAGAAGTGCGATGGCGACATCCAGGCGCAGGATCAAAAGATCTCGAAGTTGAAAGATCAGATGCTGCAGGCCAAGACCAACGATCAGTACCGCGCCTTTCAAAACGAGATCGAGTTCTGCCAGAACGAGATTCGCAAATCCGAAGACCGCATTCTGGAGCTGATGAACGAGTCCGAGCCGCTGGATAAAAACGTGAAGGCGGCGGAGGCGGCGCTCAAGGCGGAGAAGACCGAAGTGGAAGCGGAGAAGGGGCTGGCCCGCGAACGCACGGCCGTGGACCAGAAAGCGGCGCAGGAACTGAATACAGAGCGGGCGGCGCTGGTAGCGGGGATTACGCCCGCGACCTACAAGAACTATGAGCGGATCCGCAAAGGGCGCCGGGGTATCGCCGTGGCGGAAGCCGTCGACGGGCGCTGCTCGGCCTGCAACATGATCATCCGCCTGCAGTTTTTCCAGGATCTCAAAAAAGGCGACCAGATTATGAGCTGCGAGAGCTGCCAGCGGATTCTGTACTACAACCCTCCGGTGGCGCTGGAAGAACTGACCGGCGAGGCGGCCGGCGCCGTACAGCAATAAAATACGGGCAGGATCGGCCCCAGCCGACTTTTCCTGCCCGCATCAATCCTTCCACGATTATCGATCGCCGATGCTGTAACCGAGCCAGATGGTGGCTTCGGGAACCAGTCCGCTGCCGAACTGGCTGAAGTTATTTACATAGTGAATGTCGACCTCGGGGCGGACGAAGACGTGATCAGTGAGGAAGAGCTCCACACCCACGCCGCCCATCACCTGGAAATGGTTGGCGCTGCCGAAGTACTCGTTTTCATTCTGGTTGCCCAGCACCGTACTGCTGCTACTGACGTTGTTGTAGAATTTCGTGTTCGCGCCGCCGATTCCAGCCTTAATCTTGAGCTCGACCTTTTTGGTTGAAATGGGCGCGTAGATCGCGTCGAAATCGTACAGGGTGACACGGCTATTGAGGGTTCCATACCCCGCGGAGACGGGTTGGATGGTCAGGTAAGTCTGCTGGGTGGGCTCGATGTTCACGTCGACGCCGAAACCGAGCTTCTTCCACAGCATCAGGTCTCCGCCGAAACCGAGCATGAAACTGCTGAGGGCGGGGGTATTCTGGCAGGAGCTCGAGGCCGTGGTGCAGGTGTTACCGAAGGTGGGAAGCGGCGGGGGGCCGGCATCGTAATAGCTGTTATCGACCGATCCCAGAGATTTGGCATGGGCCCATCCGAAGCCGATATTGAAATCGAATGAGCTCTGGGCATGCGCAAAGGGGAGGCAAACGAGAAGCAGAACGAGCAGTGGCAGGTAGTGGCGAATAGATCTCACGTTGAATTTCTCCTCTAGTTTTGGCAAAACGCTAAACGGGCATCTCTGAATACCATGGTACGGCATTTGGCTTCGCCGCAACTCGCAATCGAACGCGACATGGTGTGCCTTTTCAAGATTTCGGACGCACAACTAGAGAGGGTGGTTTCAACCGTAATAATTCGAACGTAAGGGTCCGAACCGGGAGAACGCGGGGTGGCGAGTTGGCTATCGGCGCTGGCAGCGGGGGCAGAAATGCGAGGACCGCTGGGCGACCAGCACGCGGCGGATGGGCGATCCGCAGGTGAGGCAAGGTTCGCCGGTGCGCTGGTAGACGCGGTGGCCAAGCTGAAAGAAGCCGCGGCGGCCTTCGGCATCGACGTAGTCCGAGATGGACGATCCGCCGGCGGCAATGGCCTCGGCGAGTACCTCGCGGATGGCATCGAACAGCCGCCGGGGCCGCGGGCGGCGAATGCGCGCGGCGATGGCCAGGGGATGGATGCCGGCGCGAAAGAGCGCCTCATCGGCGTAGATATTTCCCAGCCCGCGAAGAAAGCGCTGATCGAGCAGGAGGGCCTTGATTCGCGTGCGGCGCGCCTTGAGAGCGCGGGCGAATTCGTCGAAGGAGATTTCCAGCGGTTCGGGACCGAGACGGGCGACCCGCTGGGGAAATTCGCCGGACCACTGAATCGAGCCGAACTGGCGGCTGTCGTCATAGAGCAGCACTCCGCCATCCAGGGTGAAGATGGCGTGGGTATGTTTGCCGGCGGCGCCGCCCAGCAGCAGGCGCCCGGTCATACCCAGGTGGATGAGCAAATAGCCGCCGCCATCGAGAGAGGTGACGATGAACTTTCCGTAGCGGCGGATGGCGGCGATGCGCCGGCCCGCGAGCGAGGCTGCGAGCGAGTCGGGATTGGCGCCGCGCAGCACCCGCAGGCCGCGAAATTCGGCTGAGAGGATGCGGCGGCCGACGAGAGGCGCAATCGAGCGGACGACGGTTTCGACTTCCGGAAGTTCGGGCACTCAGGGCACCCTCAGCCAGACCTGGCCCTCTTCGACGCGGACTTCGAAGGTGTCCACGCGCTGGGCCGGATCGTAATCGTATTGGCCGGTGCCGCAATCGAATTCCCACAGGTGATAGGGGCAGACCAGGCGCCCTTCGTGGATCTGTCCCTGGCCGAGAGGGCCGCCGCGGTGCGGGCACACGCCGCTCAGGGCGCGAACCTCGGCGCCCACGCGGCAGATAGCATAGGGATAGCCATCGACCAGCAATTCCCGCACGGAATCGGGCGGCAGGTCCGAAAGCGGACCGACATTGACGAAGGGCATAGCTTTAGTAAGACGGGAGGGAGGCGCGGTTGTCAAGGTTCGGCGGGGCGAGGCGACCGGCGAACGGGCGGAGGCGCAGGCGATTAATCCTTGGCTGGTTGGGCAGGCGATTCGGCTTCCGGAGTCAGAGCGAGGGTGGCTGCCGGTTGGGTCAGGAAGCCGGCATGCGCGCAGGCACGCCTTCCTCGCGCGGGGATGGCGCGGGACGGGGCCTCGGGCAGCGGCCGACGCCGGTGTAATCGAATCCGGCCGCGAGGGCGGCATCGGGGTCGAACAGGTTGCGGCCATCCACCAGGATCGGCTTAGCCATCAGAGAGGCGATTTCGGCCAGATCGAGGGAGCGGAACTCGGCCCATTCGGTGACCACCACCAGGGCGTCGGAATCGGTGGCCAGCTCGCGCACCGACTGGCAGTAGCGCAGGCGCAGATCGGGACGCTGCTGGCGGCAGGCTTCCAGGGCCACAGGGTCGAAGCACTTCACCCGCGCGCCCATCTGGAGCAGGCGTTCGGCGATGTAAAGACTGGGCGCGTCGCGCAGGTCGTCGGTATCGGGCTTGAAGGCCAGCCCCAGGAGGCCGATGCTGCGGCCCTTCAGGATGAAGAGCTTCTCCTGGAGCTTCTGAATGACCATGTGGCGCTGGGCGGCGTTGACTTCGAGCGACGCCTGAAGCAGCTTGCTCTCGTATCCGTACTCGCGGGCGGTGTGCATGAGCGCCTGGATATCCTTGCCGAAGCAACTTCCGCCCCACCCCAATCCGGGATTCAGAAAACGGGCCCCGATGCGCGAATCCAGGCCGATACCGGCCATCACCTCGGTGACTTCGGCGCCCACGCGTTCGCAGATGTTGGCCATCTCGTTGGCGAAGCCGATTTTCATGGCCAGAAAGGCGTTGGCCGCGTACTTGATCATCTCGGCGCTGGTGAGGGTGGCGGAGACCAGCGGGGCGCGGGTCATTCCAGAGGGCCGGGGGACGCCGGGAGGCGCATCGAAGTTCTGCGCCACCAGGGGCGCGTAGAGTTGCCGCATGACCTCCATGGTGGTTTCGTCGGAAGCGCCCACCACGATGCGGTCGGGGTAGAGCGAGTCGGCCACCGCGCAGCCTTCGCGCAGAAACTCGGGATTGCTGGCCACGCCGAACCGGACGCCGCGGCATCCGGAGGGACGCGCATCGCCCATCCCCTCGCGCACCAGCGTTTCCACCAGGTTGCCGCATCCCACCGGGACGGTGGATTTGTTCACCACCACGCGAAAGCGCGAATCGTCCATGGCGGCTCCGATGCTGCGGGCGGCGGCTTCGAGGTAGGAAAGGTCGGCTTCCCCGCTGGGGAGCGGGGGCGTGCCAACGGCGATGAAGACGACATCGGCGGCCGCGACCGGGGGACCGAGGTCGGTGGTGAATTGGATGCCGCCGCGCTCCGCGGCCAGGCGGAGCAGAGTCTCCAGGTGCGGCTCATAAATGGCCGGCTCGCCGCGTTGC
This sequence comes from Bryobacteraceae bacterium, assembly GCA_030038565.1. Classification (GTDB taxonomy): domain Bacteria; phylum Acidobacteriota; class Terriglobia; order Bryobacterales; family Bryobacteraceae; genus JOPF133. The sequence continues at coordinate 1,724 of JASHSS010000576.1, read as the reverse complement.
AGCCGTAAAATCTTGGCCGCATCCGTATCCACACAGGTCACCTGGTGGCCAAGATAAGAAAAGCAGGCTCCCGTAACAGTGCCAACGTAGCCGGTCCCAATGACAACTACTCGCATACCTTATTCAGATGCCCCGTTGCGCCAAGTATACCAATTTGTTCACGGGGGCATGGATTTGGATTGTACAATCGGAGTGACTGAATGCAGACGATTCTGGTCATTGACGACGATGAGAGCCTGCGCGACACCATCGGGGTGATGCTGGAGCAGGAGGGCTTCCGGGCGGTTCTGGCGGCCGACGGCAAGAGCGGCTTTGAGAAAGCCGTGACCATAAAACCCGACCTGGTACTGGTGGACCTGCGGCTGCCCGGGATGAGTGGAACGGAGATCTGCAAGCAGTTGCGGGCGGCCCGCGTGGCCACCGGAATCATCGTGCTGAGCGCCGTGGGCGACGAGTTCGACAAAGTGCTGCTGCTCGAAGTGGGAGCCGACGATTACGTGGTGAAGCCGTTCGGGACCCGCGAGCTGATGGCCCGCATCCGCGCGGTGCTGCGGCGCTCGTCGGCCGACGCGCGCAAGATCGTCCATTTCTCCGATACGGAGATCGATTTCGAGCGCCGCGTGGTGATGCGCAAGGGCGAGGAGTTAAAGCTCACTCCGGCGGAATACAACCTGCTGAGCTATTTCGTGCACAACCCGGACCGGCCGCTGACGCGCGACATGATTCTGAATTCGGTGTGGGGCTACGAGTTCTTTCCGAATACCCGCACGGTGGATGCGCACGTGGTGAAGCTGCGTCAGAAGCTGGAGCCGGACCCCAATGCGCCGCGGCACTTCTTAACCGTGCACGGAGTGGGCTACCGGTTCGTGCCGTAGCGGCGGCGAACGTCCTCAGTGTCTGGCGAACATGGCTTCGACGTCCTGGCGTAAGCCCGCCTGGCTGCCCGGACGGCTGTAGAACATGTGGCCGCCGGGATACTCAGATACGGCGACGCGCGTTTTATCGCCCATCACCGGCATCTGGTCCACCGTAAGGATGGATCCCATGAAAGGACACGAGAGATCGTTCCAGCCGTGCGCAATCAGGACGCGCAGCTTGGGATCGGCGGCGACCGCCTGACGCAGATCGGGCACGGCGCCTTCGCGCAAGGCGCGACTGTCGTGATCCCACGCGGAATTGACTTCGGAGCTGAGCGCGTTATAGCGCGCATCGGTTTTCCAGCCGACCACCAGGGTTACAAAATCCACCATGGCGGTAGTGGTCGGGGCGATGATGCTGTCTAAGATCGGATCGTTGGAGCGCTGCTCGGAAGCGAAGGGGTAGGGATCGAAACCCGTCACGTTGGAATCGTAGACGCTGCCGATCTTACCGCTCTCGCGGAAGACCTCGCGCAGATAGGCGCCGGTTTCCAGGCGTCCGCCGGCGCGGCGCACGAACTCCTCCTGGAGGCCGGTCATCTCGGTTACGTGTTTGACGATGCGCGGGGTCGCCTCGGGATCCGAGCGTCCCTTCAACAGGTCGGTGGCGTACTCGCCGCGAGTGTAGGCGATAACCGGCTGCATGGCCTGCGGGGTGAGCTTGTGCTCGCGCTCCAGGTGCGCAGCGGCGATGGAGGGCAGCGTCAGCATCCACGGGAGCGGGGAGATGTCGCTGTTTTCGTAGATTGCCGGGTTGAGGTACGGGGAGACCAGCACCACGCCGTTCATGGCCACGCCGAGCTGCGT
>JASHSS010000575.1 GCA_030038565.1 Bryobacteraceae bacterium | reverse complement strand
AACCGCGCCGGATTGGGCAGCGGCTTCGGAATCGGGGATTCGAACCGCTTCGTCCGGGGCCGGGGATTCCTCCTCGGTGGCATCCAGTGGTTCGGCGGCGTCGCTGGTGGTGAGGTCCACGTCTTCGGCGGTCTCGGCAACTTCCGCGGCTTGTTCGGCGGCAGCCTCTGCTTCGGCTTCGGCCTCGGCTGCGGCGGCCTCGGAGACGGCCTCGGCCAGTTCCGGAACCGGCTCGGCGACGGTTTCCAGGAAGGTCTCCACCGCCGCGGGCGAGGCCTCATGGGTTCCGGGCACGGAGGCGACAACGGCCTCCTCGGATTCGGCCTGCTCAGCTTCCACCACGGCGGCTTCAGCTTCGGCCTCGTCGGCAGCTTCTTCTTCGGCTTCTTCGGCCAGCGCGTCGGCCGCTTCCGCTTCGGCCTCCAGTTCCTCTTCAACCTCCTCGACCTCGGCGGTTTCCGGGGTTTGGGCGGCTTCCATGGTGGCGACCGCGTCGGAGACCTCCGCGATCTCCTCTTCGTTCAGCGCCAGCGCGGCCTCGTGTTCCTCGCTTCCGGGACGGGTGTACTTAGCCAGGGATTCGCCGGGCAGCACGAAGAAATCGTCCGGCGGCGCCGTACGGGCTGGGGGAGGGACGGGCGGCGTCTCACGCGCGATTGCCGGAGGCGGCGGTGGCGGCGCTTCGCCGGGGCGCCCACCCATGGGCGGACGGCCACCCGCCGGGGAGTAGAACTTGGAATCTGGCAAACCGCGCCCTCCGCCGCCTCTCTGGCCGCCACGGCGGCGGCGCGATCGCCTGCCACCACGCCGGTCGCGGTCGCGATCGCGATCGTCGCGGCGTTGCGGGTCGCCAAAGTGGCTGGGGCCGTGGTGGTGCGCGGGCGCGGCCACGGGCGGCGCGGTGACGCCGGCTTCCTGGGGAGCGCCAACGGACGCCTCCGCATCGCCGGGCGCCGCCGCCGCGGGTACCACAGTTGCCAAGGGCGCGCCGTTTTCGGGCGGCATTGCCTCGGAGGTGCCGGCCGGCTCCGCGGCCGGTTCTGCGTCAGTGGATTCTTCGGCTGCGGGGGCGGCCGTCAGGGCGGCTTCGGGGGGCGCCGCGGCGGTGGACGCTTGCGCGGGCGCCAGGAAGGGCGGCGTCACCTGGGGCGGGGGAGTGCGGTCCAGTTTCAGGACCCGATCCTCCACGCTGGTTACAATCTTGTCGTACTCCTCGTTGTCTTCGAAGAAGTCCGACACGTACAGGAAGGCGTCCCGCTCCAGCCCGATATCGACGAACGCCGATTGCATGCCGGGCAAGACCCTGGTCACGCGTCCTTTGTGAATGCTACCCGCAAGAGAATATTCGTTTTCGCGCTGATGGTAGACCTCCACCAGCTGGTCGTCCTCAATCATCGCCACGCGGGTTTCGTGGCGGTTGGACGAGATCACTAACTCCTTGGACATCGACACCTCCCAGAGAGCGCGTCGAGGTGCGGCGGAAGGTAGTCCCCTGCGTGGCTCCCGGTCTCTCCGAACGGGGGAGAAAACCGGTCAAACGGCTTGAAGAACTCACGCAGACCGGAGGTGGAGAAGTAAACCTCGGACACCATCCGGCGGGGAACCGGCCCTCTTTCGCCGGGGTCGAGCGTCCTTACGCCGCCGCCCCGGGGGTCTCAACGGGCTCCCGACTTAATCTTGTTCACTTGCCGGAACCAGCCGGCGAACCCGTCGAAGGGCGCCCCGGCGGTCCGGAATGCTAATTTACAAACCTTCTGAGGCGGACGTTGTTCACCAAGCCGACCGCCATAAACATGGAACAAACGCTGGAACCGCCGGCGCTCATAAAGGGAAGAGGAATGCCGGTAACCGGCATCTTATCCGCCACCATCCCCACATTCACCAGAATGTGGAAAAGCAGCAGGCCTGCCACACCCATACAAATGTACATGCCCACCCGGTCTGGCGCCGTTTGCGCATTCTGCACGATGCGCATAATCATTACAAAGTACAACGCTAAAACAATTACTACACCTACGAACCCATGTTCCTCGGCATAAGCCGAGAAAATGAAGTCCTTGTGCGGTACGGGTAGAAAACGAAGCTGCGTCTGAGTCCCCCCCGTTACTCCCTTTCCCCACATCCCGCCGTGACCGACGGCGATCTCCGATTGAATCAGTTGATAGCCGGTGCCTTGCGGGTCTCGATCGGGATCCAGAAAACTGGTCAGCCGCGCCTTCTGATAATCCTTCATGAAATGATAACCCACCGGAAGCACGACCACCGCCACCACCGCAATCACGGCTACATACTTCCACCGCAATCCGGCGATGAATGCTCCCACCACCAGCACGGCGATATAGGTGAGCGAGGTCCCCAGATCTGGCTGAATCAGCACCAGGCCGCCGGGTACCAACACCAGGCACGCCAACTTGAGCATGTCCCAAATTTCCAGGTCGTCCGTTCTCAGTTCCGTCAAGTAGCGTGCTACCAACAATATTATCACCAGCTTGACAAATTCCGATACCTGCAAGTGAAAACCGCCGGGGAGTGGAATCCAGCGCCGGGAACCGAAAGCCGCCTGGCCCACCAGGTACGTGCCCAGCAGCGCGATCACGCTTCCCGCATACAGCATCGGCACGTAATGCAGAAGGGTATGGTAATCGGTGGCCAGGAGGCCCCACATCAACAGCAGGCCCAGGAACACAAAGACGATCTGCATCCACCAGGCGCTGTGGAAACTGGTGCCCATGGTGGCGCTGTAAATTTGCAGCACGCCGACCGCGCAGATGAACAGCACGATGGTCAGAAGGGTCCAATCGATATCGCGGAGGGAAAGATGGCGGGTCATGCCTTATTTCCGGGTTTGGCTTGACGCGGCGGGGACGGCGGCCTCCGCCTCGGCTCCCTGAACCGGCGGGGGAGCCGTAACGGCCTGCGGGGCGACGGCGGGGAGGGCTCGCCCGGGATTCGGAAGACCGATTCCGCCCATGGCATTAAGTCTTGTTTTTTCCTGCTGCAACATGGAAATCCTCGCCTTTTTGTCGAAGTACGCCTTGATCACGTCCCGCACGATGGGAGCGGCCAGGGGACCTTCGCCCCCGTGCTCCCAAAGCGCTACCACGGCGATCTCGGGGGCGGAGCGGGGGGCAAAGCCCACAAACCATCCGTTTTCCTTCAAGTCCTCGGATCGGTGCGCCTTCATGAAATCGTAGGAAGCCAGTTGCGCCGTTCCGGTCTTGCCGCAGACCTCGATTCCCGGGATTTTGGCGCGAACACCGGTTCCCCATTCGTTTACCACGCCGTACATCCCGTTGACGACGTCCGCGACGTTATCCGGCTGGAAGGTCCATTGAACGGTTTTAAGGTTTTGGTTGGACAAGTCCACCAGGTGCGGTTGCCGCCACACCCCGCCCATGGCAATGCCGCTGATGGCGCGGACCATTTGTATGGGGGTCACCATCAGGGCGCCCTGGCCGATGGCCACCGAAGGCGTCTCCCCGGCCCACCACTTTTCCCGGTAATTCTGCATCTTCCATTGCGGGGAAGGCATGAGGCCGGCCTTTTCCTCCGGCAGATCGACGCCCGTCAAATGGCCGTAGCCCACCAGGTTGCCGTAATAGGCGATATTGTCGATACCCTCGCGCGAGCCCATGGTATAGAAATAGGAGTCGCAGGACTGCACGATAGCGGTGTGCAGCGCCACCGTGCCGTGGACGTGGTGACACTTATAATAATGTCCGTACAGGGTGACGCCGCCCGCGCAGTGCACGGTCATGGTGTCGTCGAACGAGCCGCTTTCAAGGCCCCCTATGGCGACGATCGGCTTGAAGGTGGATCCGGGGGCGAACTGGGCCTGGATCGCCCGGTTCATCATGGGGTTGTCGGGATTATCGTGATACACCTTCCAGTCGGCCTTGCTGATGTGGCCGGCGAACTTATTGGGATCGAAAGTCGGGCGGCTGGCCATGGCGAGCACTTCGCCGGTGCGCGGATCGATCGCTACCACGGCCCCGTTCTTGCCCTCTAAAGCCAGTTCCGCCACCACTTGCAGATCCAAATCGATAGTTAACTTGAGGTCTTTGCCGGGGATCGCGGGCTTCAATTTCAGGACGTGCTTGACCGTGCCGCGGTTGTCCACCACTACCTGCCGCTGGCCATCCACGCCGGTGAGCCAATCGTTATATTGCCGCTCGATGCCCGCCTTCCCGATGATGGAGCCGCGCTCATACTTGCCGAATTCCGGCGAATCCAGTTCCGCTTCGCTGATTTCCCCGGTGTAGCCGATCACGTGAGCCAGCATGCCGTTCTGGGGGTACAGGCGCTGCTGGGACTCGATTTTGACCATCTCGGGGAAGAAGTCGGCGTGGGAATCGACAAACGCAAGGTCGGCGGAGGTGAGTTGGTCCTTGATTTTGATCGGCACGTACTTGGGCTCGGTCTGGAATCGCTCGACCTTCGTCAAGAGGTCCGAGTAATCCAGGTCGAGACCCTGTGCGATGGGGCGCAAATGCTCCATTTTCAGTGATTCGCGAGCCAGAATTAAACTAAAGGACGAATGATTGTCCACGATCACGCGGCCGTCCCGGTCCAGAATCCGCCCGCGCGGCGCGAGGATTGGCACGGACTTGATGCTGTTAGCCTGCGCCTGCTGATCGTAGAAATCGGGATTCCGCACCTGGAGCTGCCAGAAACCGGAAATCAGGAACAGGAAAATCACCACCGAAACGTACTGGAAGATCGCGATTTTGCCGGCGGCGAAATGCGTATCGTCGCGCAGCGGGGGTTTTTCGGATAGTTTCTCTTCGAGATTGGGATCGACCGGCGGAAGGATCACACAAAAAGGCGCACCTTCGCGCCCCTATCGTGATTCTAGCGCGTTCCATGGGGAAGACGCGAGGGAAGAGCGCGAAGAACGGGAAGACCGCGAAGAACGGGAAGACCGCCAAGAGCACGGTTCTCGCTAAGCCGCGAAGACGCCAAGTCAACGCCAAGAAGATCGAAATCGGCCTTGACAAATGGTTGGGATGGATCTATATAGATCGGTATATATATGAGGCAAGATCGGACTCCCGAAGATTTCCTGCCGCTGAAACCTCACTGGTTCCACGTGCTGCTCTCGCTGGCCGATCAGGAACAGCATGGCTACGGGATCATGCAGGAGGTCCTGGAGCGCACCAGCGGCAAGGTGCGGCTGTGGCCCGCTACCTTATATGGCACGCTCAAGCGCCTGCTGGATGCGGAGTTGATCGACGAATCCTCCGTCCGTCCGCCAGAGGATATCGACGACGCGCGGCGGCGGTATTACCGCCTGACGCCGTTGGGGCGCCGCGTGCTGGACGCGGAAAGCCGGCGCCTGGAGGATCTGGTCCGGGTGATTCATCGGAAACGTGGGGGGATTACCAAACGGGAGGTCGAATCATGACGAGTGCCTGCCTGCGTCTCTATCGCGCCATGGCGCGCGCGTTCCCTTATGATTTCAAGAACGCCTACGGCGATGATCTGACCCACGTCACCGAAGAATCCATCGAAGGCATCTGGCGGCGTTACGGCGTTTTGGGCTTGTTGCGCCTGCTGCTGGATGTGGCCCTCCGGGTTCCCGCCGAGCACCTGGCCGAGTTTGGGCAGGATTTGCGCTATGGCGTGCGCATGTTGCGGCACGCGCCCGGGTTCACGGCGGTGGCGCTGATCTCTCTCACCTTGGGAATCGGCATCGCCACAGCGGCTTTCAGCGAGATGAACGGCTTCATCATGCGCGATGTGCCGGCGGTGCGCGATCCCGGCGGGCTGGTGCTGTTTAAGTCGCCGGTGGCCTACCCCGATTACCAG
>JASHSS010000574.1 GCA_030038565.1 Bryobacteraceae bacterium | reverse complement strand
CAACGGCATGCCACGTCCACCTGCGCTAACGACCAATGGTGAGATGTCGCCTGCCTACGATAGATCCTCTCCGACGCCGAAGGGTTTAACGATGCTTCACCCGAACTCGCCGAATGGGCTTGCCCAAGGCCGTTTCCCTCGCTTGCTTGTGCTCAACCCAGCGCTGCTTCCGAGCGGCCACGGTTCGGCGTTGTGCGTGCTCTCTCAGCATCTTCCGGCTGGGAATCTGAATCTGAGCTGCGAGATCCCTGCGGAGGAAAAATGCGTGACCCCTCCCTCTGTCCGACAATGGGACCACGAGCAGCGGCGTGCCCGATTCTCTCAAGTAGCGCGCAAAAGCAACGCTGTTGAGGCGGAGTCGCTTGGCGAGGACTGATGTCGCGATATAAAGTTCCGCGAAGCGCTGGACATCCGCAGCCGGCAGCAGCTTCGAAAGGCCGAATCGATACTCCGCTGCGGCGCGTAAAACGTTCTGCTCGACGAGACCGCGAATCTCACGCACCTTTACGCCCAGCACGGCTGCCGCCTCTCCATAGTTGAGAAAGCCTTCTGGGGGCACTCTGATGCCAGGCACCGGCCGATACTTACGGAGCATCTCGGATGGAAAGAGGTATCCGGTGATCCCAGGAAAGCGCTGGGTGTGGCCGACCGGCGCAAGATCGCCATCGATAACGGCGCGGATTACGGCGGGCAGGCCGATGTTGCGGCCGAGGTAGTTTTTGAGCGCATGGCGAAGCGCGATCACCGTGCCGGGTTTTGAGTATTCGCGCTCCGGCACGGCGTGCTTTTCGAAAGCGTCCTTGATCTTTATTACATCCTCACGAAGGAGATGATAACCAGTTGGGAAATGGCACTCGGACCCCTTTGCGTATCGAATAAGGCCGGCTTCGGCCACTGCCGTGACGGTTATGTTCTTCAAGCCCAAAGTGCGCTGGGCCTCGGCACGGGGCATGTACCCGGCTAATCGCAGATCACGGGTTGCGATCCATCGATTCAGGGATTCGCGCCGAATCCAGTATTCTGTGCGGCCACCCCCACGGCGCACATTGAAGAGAATACTTTCGAGTAGACCCTGATGAACAAGGTCTAAAATCCGCCCTCCGGTTGTGCGTGCCAGCTTCTCTGCCTCGTTCGCAGTCAGCCATTGGGAGTTCCACCGTACGGCAGCGGAAAAATAACGGTGCTGACCGCGGATGAAACCTTTCCAATCATCGATAACAAACTGCTCGAAGGCAAGGTGGAGGAACCCAAATTCCCGGCGGGGAAGAACACGAAACAGGTGCCGGTAGAAATTTCCAAAGATCTTGCTGAAGTTGATGACCTCGAAGAGGTGACCCTATATGCGCAGTTCAGAAGAACCCGGCAGCGGAAGAAGAAGCGGTAGGCCACACCGCAGAACGAGCATAACGCGCCAACGCGCCATGTAGGATGTTTTCATTTATCGTGGCGAATTTTTTCAAGAACTGTGGCAAGGCTTTTCAGTAATTCTGTCAACCTACAACAAAAGTGACCGTTTCGAGTTTGGCCTAACCATTCTGAAGTTTAGACGTCTCTGTGCATAGAGGTCTTAGTATATAGGAGTCAGGCTGGCTGCCGCGCGAGACCCGGCGAGCCATGAATTCAGTGGTAAATCTTGTATTTGAGGCTGTCTGAAATGTCTTTCTGGTCGCGCATTGTCAATGTGGTGCGAAGCGATAGGCTCAGCCGCGAAATCGATGAGGAGCTCGCCTCGCACATCGCGGAAGCCGTCAGACAGGGCCGCGACCCCGCGGAAGCGCGCCGGGCCTTCGGGTCCTCGCTGCGCCAGCGTGAGCGCAGCCGCGACGTTCGCGTCGCGGTATGGCTCGATTCTATCCGGGCCGACGCCGTTTTCGGGTGGCGGCAACTGGCCAAACGGAAGGTTTTGTCGGCCGCCGCGATTCTCTCGCTCGGTATCGCCATCGGTGCGTGCACCGGCGCATTCCGGCTGATTGACGCATTGCTGTTGCGCCCCTTGCCGGTGGCCGCGCCGGAACGCCTCTACGATCTCTCCCGCCGGGTGGCCTCCGTGGTAGTAAAGCCCAACACCTACGACGCCTGGGCTTATCCGGACTTTCGCCTGATGCGCGCCGCGGTGAAGGGCCAGGCGGAACTGATCGCGGTTTCCTACGCCGGGCGGGTCGATCTCACCTACAAGTCCGATGCGGAAATGGAAAAGGCTTACCTGCAATACGTCTCCGGATGGATGTTCCAGGCGTTCGGCCTTCGGCCCGCCGTGGGACGGCTTCTGAGCGAGACCGACGACCTCATGCCACGCGCCCGCCCGTTCGCCGTGCTCTCCCACGACTATTGGACGCGGCGCTTCGGTCAGGACCCAAAGGTCGTCGGCCGCACGTTCCGCATGGGTGACGACGTCTATGAAATCGCCGGGGTGGTGGCCGGTCCCTTTACCGGCACTGAGGCAGGCACCATGACGGACGTCTTCGTGCCGACCATGATGAACCCTTTCGTGACCCGCGACGATGCCACATGGTTCCGGACCCTGGCCAGCGTGAATCCGGGCGTGCCGCTCGAACCTCTTCGTCAAAAGCTGGACTCCACGTCGCGGGCGTTCGAAACGGAACGCGCCAAAGGCTTCACGGGAATGTCCCGCGCGAACCGGGAAAGGTTTGTCAATCAGGTGCTCCTGATGGAGCCGGCCGCCGCGGGAGCCTCGGGGTTGCAGCAGGATTACCGCCATGCGCTTCAGGCTCTGGCCGTACTGGTCGCCCTGGTGCTGTGGATCGCCTGCGCGAACGTGGCTAATCTGTTGACGGCCCAGGCCGCCGCCCGGTCGCGCGAGATGGCTCTGCGGGTTTCCATCGGCGCGGGCCGCTGGCGGCTGGTGCAACTGGTCCTCATAGAAAGCGCCTGGCTCGGTTTCCTGGCGGCCGCAGCGGGCGCGTGCTTCGCCTGGTGGTCCGCGCCCTTCGTGGTCAGCCGCATCAATCCACCGGATAACCCCGCGCGCATCGCGCTTCCGGCCGATTGGCGCGTACTGGAATTCGCCCTGGGGCTGACGCTCGCCGTTACACTTCTCTTCGGGCTGGTTCCGGCCTTGCGCGCCTCGGCGGTCCGGCCGGCGAGCGCGCTCCGGGGCGGTTCGGATCCGCATGCGCGCAAGCGCCTGATGAATGGGATCGTCGCGGTGCAGGTGGCCTTCTGCTTTCTGGTCATCTACGTTGCGGGCCTGTTCGCCGCGACGTTCGACCGCTTGTCCCATAAGCCCGTAGGCTTCTCCACTGCACGGATCCTGGCGCTCGACACGGTCGCACCGCGCCCTCAGCCGGCCTTCTATTGGGACCAGGTAGCGGAGCACCTGCGCAGGCTGCCGGGCGTCGAGGATGCCGCCCTGGCCGGCTGGGCCCTCCCTGGAGGTAACTCGTGGAACGGCTTCGTGTCCATTAACGGTGCCCCTCCCGGACCCGTGTTGGTTTACTTTCTGCCGGTCTCGCCCGGATGGCTCGACACCATGAAGATGCGCCTCATCGACGGCCGGGATTTTCGCCCGGACGACACCACGCCCGGATCCGCCATCGTCAACGAGACGTTCGCCAGTCAGTTCTTTCCCGGCCAGAATCCCATCGGGCAGTTCTACGCCCGAGGTCCGAATCGCTTCCAGATCGTCGGAGTGGCCGCCGACGCGCCCTACCGCAACATCCGGGAGGCGATCCCGCCGGTCGCATTGGTGCCGTTCCACTCCCGGAACCAGGACGGGTCGCTCCAGCCGAGCCGGGAAGAGACCTTCCTGGTGCGCACGGCGCGGTTGAATCCGCTCACCATGGCAGGGCTGCTGCGCCATGAGGTGTCCGCCTTTCAGCCCGCATTCCGGGTCAGCAACATCCGCACCCAGGAGGAGTTGGTCGAGGCGCAAACCGTTCGAGAGCGATTGCTGGCCATGCTGGCGCTGTTCTTTGCCTCGGTGGCCTTGCTGTTATCGGCCGTCGGCTTGTACGGAGTGCTGGATTATTCGGTGCTGCGGCGGCAGCGTGAAATTGGGATTCGCAGGGCCATCGGCGCGCGCTCCACGGGGATTGCCCGGCTGGTCACGGCCAACGTCTTCTCCATGATGCTGGTGGGCGCCGTCACTGGTCTCGGCGCGGGCATCGCCGCGGCGCGGTACGTGGAATCGCTCCTGTACCAGGTGAAGGCCACCGAATGGAGTGTGCTGGCCCTCCCGGCGCTCACGATTCTGGTTGCGGCCTTGGTGGCTGCTCTGCCCGCCGTGATCCGCGCCATCCACATCGATCCGGCGAAGATGCTGCGCTCCGAATAGCCGCCGCTCTCTCAGCCACGGCACTCAGGAGCGGAACAGCACGTCTTCGCGCTGGAAGATCCTGACGGCCACCAGGAAAGCCACGGCGGCATAAAACAGATTCGACCCGAATGTCAACGCGAATTGGGCGGCGGTGGCCTCGCCCGAGAAAACCTGCTTGATGAGCTGCGATACGTTGAAAACCGGCAGCAACATCAGTTTGGGGCTGGCCTCCACGCCCGGCAGCATGCCGATCAGCGCCGGAAAGATCACCAGCATGATCAGCGGCGTCAGGTAGCTTTGACCCTCCTTGAAGCTCTTGGCGAAGGCCGAAATCGTGATCATGACCGCCGCGGCCGTCACCGCCGTCGGAAGCACCGCGGCCAGCACCAGCAGAATCACCCGCACATCGACGGTCATGCCCTCCAGCGCGTTGTGCGCGTCCTTGCCGATGATTCCGGAGCTGAAAGCGTAGGCCAGGCTGAGCACGTTGAGCAGGGCGGTGAGGAAAGCCGCCGAGCTGGCCGCCAGAATCTTGCCCAGCACGATCTCCTGGCGGCTGGCGGGCGAGGCCAGCAGAATCTCCAGCGTGCGCCGCTCCTTTTCCCCGGCAGTCATATCCAGGGCCGGATACATGCAGCCGGAAAACATCAGCAGGATCACAATGTAGCCGATCATCCCGCCCAGCGCCATCTGGCTCTTCTTGCCCTTGGGCGCGACATCCACTTTGTCCACCGCGAAGGGAGTCAGCACCTTTTCCGACACTCCCGAACCCGCCAGCGCCTGCCGCACTTTCTCGGCCTTCAGCCCATCCAGCGCAATGCGCAGCTTGTCGGCGGCTTTGTCCGACGCGGGCCGCGAGCGGTCCACGTACAGCCGCACCAGGGGATCTCCATCCGGCCCTTGCGCTTCCACCACCGCCGCGGCAGCCCGTTTGCTTTCTACGGCCGCCCGCGGATCGGCCGAAACGTTCAGGGTGAGGCCCGCCGCGCGCAAGGCCTCGTCCAGGCCAGGCATCGCCAGGCTCCCGGGGACGGCGATGGTCACGCCTTCCTGTTCAGCCTGGCGGTCGCTCGAAGAGAGGAAATAGTTGGCCACTTTGAACAGCAGCGGCATGGCCACGATGGGGACCAGCACCATGCTGAGCAGGGTGCGGCGGTCGCGGACCATTTCCAGCAGTTCTTTGCGGTAGATCGTGAGCACGGCGTAGGGGTTCATACGTGGGCCTCCTGGCGGGTGTCTTCAATTCCCAGCAAGGCGAGGAAGATTTCGCGCAGCCGCGTTTTGCCGGTGGCCGCGCGCAGGTCGTCCATGGTGCCGGTAATCCGCAGGCGGCCTTCGTGAATCACCGCGATCCGGTCGCACAGGTATTCCGCCTCTTCCATCACGTGCGTGGAGAAGACGATGCATTTGCCCCGGTTGCGCGCCTCCAGAATGAACTTCTCGATCAGCCGGGCGGTGGGCACATCCAGGCCGTAGCTCGGTTCATCCAGAATCAGCACCGGCGGATCGTGCACCATGGCGCGCGCAATGGCCACGCGCTGCCGCATGCCGGTGGAAAGCTTGTCGGCGCGCGTATCGGCGCAGGATTGCATCTCGAGAAGAGCCACCACCTCGCCGGTGCGCCGTTCCAGCGCGCTGCCCTTCAGGCCGCCCAACTCGCCGAACAGCTTCAGGATCTCGCGCGGCGTCAGCCGGGCATAGAGGCCCATGTCGCCGGAGAGAAAGCCGATCGATTTGCGCACGCGCGAAGGCTCGCGGACGATATCGCAGCCGGCCACCGAAGCCGTTCCACCGCTGGGCGCCGGCACCGTGGCCAGGAGGCGCAAGAGCGTTGTCTTGCCGGCGCCGTTGGGTCCCAGGACGCCGAATATTTCGCGCGGCTC
>JASHSS010000573.1 GCA_030038565.1 Bryobacteraceae bacterium | reverse complement strand
GGGCGCCAGCTCTCCTTGTTGAACGGGCCGCCGTGAGCCAGCACGACGGCGCGGTCTCCCTTTCCGTAGCTGTCGGCAAAGATCAGGCCGCCGTCCTGGGTTGGGAAGGAAATGTTCTGCTGCGCCGCGGCCAGACCTGCCAGGGCAATTGAGGCGAACATTGCGCGGGCAGACATTCCAGCATTATAGGCCGCCGGCTGTGGCGCCTGTCAGCTCCGCGAGGATCCGCGACGCCACTTCTTTTCCGCGCTCGCCGATCTCGCCGGTGGGGCCGACGCAGGAGGGGCAGCCCGCGGCGCAGCGGCACGCCGCCAGGAGGCCCGCGGTTTGCGCCAGCAGGCGCGGGGCGAAACGGTAGAGCGGCGCGCTCTGCCCAACTCCGCCGGAGTAGCTGTCGTAGAGATACAGGTTCGGCTCGAAGGCGGCCAGGCCCTCCTCCTGTTCGCTGAGCGCCACGCCCAGATCGCGCGGGTCGCACATCAGCAGCAGGGCGGCCACGGTGCGCAGCGCGTTGCCCAATCCCATAATTCCGCTTTGCCGTTCGGTGGGGGTGAATTCCTGGAAGCGGGCCAGGAACGCGGCCGGGAAATGCAGCCAGAATGACGTGGTGTGCATTTCCTGTTCGGGCATGGAGAGCTTGCCCGCGCCCACGTTTTCCATGGTGTAGAACTTGATCTTCTTGAAGCCCACAATCTGGCGGTTGACGCGCACATCGCCGTGGGCGCGGCGGGCGCCGCCGAGAGACTCGCCTTCGAATTCGCGCAGGACCTTCACCTGCGTGTAGTCGATGGCATCGGTGTAGTAATCGCAATCCACGCGCTTGACGTAAGCCTTGCGCTGGTCGTAATCGAAGCGCTCCACGTGGTACTGGCGCGCTTCGTGCAAATAGATGGCTTTTTCGTGGAGGGTGGTGAGGGCTGTGGGAAAGGAGACCTCGGCAATCACCTCCGCCTCGCCGGTGATATCGACCACCACGAAATTGTCGCTGGTCACCGAGCGCAGGCTGGTGGCGTCGGCGGGGTAAGTGTCGGAAGTCCAGTGCCACGCGCCCGCGGAGTGGTGCAGGAAGCCGGTCTCCTCCAGGAAGCGGCAGATCTCGCCGATTTCGTGCGCGCCGAAGGTCTCGCCATCGGAGAGCGGCAGTTCGAAGGCCGCGCACTTCAGATGGGCCATGAGGATCTCCAGGTTGTCGGGGTTGATGAAGGCGTGCTCGGGCGAGCGTCCGAAAAAGTAATCGGGGTGCTCGACGATGTACTGGTCGAGCGGCGCGCTGGAAGCCACCAGCACCGCGGCGGAAGCGCTCTGGCGGCGTCCGGCGCGTCCCGCGCGCTGCCAGCTCGAGGCGATCGTGCCCGGGTAACCGGCCATCACCACGGCGTCCAGCGAGCCGATATCGATACCCAATTCGAGCGCGTTGGTAGCCACTACCGCGCGGATCTGCCCGGCGCGCAGGCGCTGCTCGATTTCGCGCCGCTCGCGGGGTAAATAGCCGCCGCGATAACCGCGCACGGTCTCCGGCGCCGCGCGCCCGCGCTCGCAGGCGTCTTTCAGATATGTCACGAGCACCTCGGTGGCCAGGCGGTTGTTGGCGAAGACCAGGGTCTGCAAATCGCGCTCGATGAATTCCAGGGCCATGCGCCGCGACTCGTGAATGTAGCTGCGGCGGATGCCGAGCTGCCGGTTGACCACGGGCGGATTGTAGAACACGAAAAACTTCTCGCCGCGCGGGGCGCCGTTGCGCTCCACCAGCTCAAACGGGCGTCCGGTGAGGGCTTCGGCCAGCTCGCGTGGGTTGGCGATGGTGGCCGAGCAGCACAAGAATTGCGGCTCCGAACCGTAAAAACGGCACACCCGGTCGAGGCGCCGCAGCAGGTTGGCCAGGTGGCTTCCGTAGACGCCGCGGTAATAGTGCAGCTCGTCGATCACGATGTAGCGCAGGTTTTCGAAGTAGCGCGCCCAGCGGGTGTGATGCGGAAGAATGCCGCTGTGGAGCATGTCGGGATTGGTCAGCACGACGTTGGCCCGCTGGCGAATAGCCTTGCGCGCGTCCTGCGGGGTATCGCCATCGTAGGTGAAGGCGCGGATGGCGGAGCCCATTTCCTCGACGGCGGTTTGCAACTCATGGAGCTGATCCTCCGCCAGGGCCTTGGTGGGAAACAGGTACATGGCGCGGGTGCTCTCGTCGGCCAGCAGGCGGTTGAGCACCGGCAGGTTGTAGCACAGGGTCTTACCGCTGGCCGTGGGGGTGACCACGACCACGTGCTTGCCGGCGGCGATGTGCTCGAAGGCTTCGGCCTGGTGGCAGTAGAGCCGGGCAATGCCGCGCCGTTGGAGGGCCGTGCGGAGGCGCGCATCCACGGCCTCCGGTACGGCGGCGAAAGTGCCCTCGGAGGCGGGCTGGTGATGAATCGCGCGGATGGGCGAATCGGGATCGCGATGCAGGGACTGGAAGCCCGCCACCACGGCTTCCAGGGACGGCTTCCGCGCAACCGCCAGATCTCGGGAGAAATCGGGAAAATCGAGGGACAGGTTCATCCGTTTTCGCCTTTTCTATTCGCCTTTTCTTTGCTAGTGTACAGCGGCGAGGCGGGAGGGGGCAACGCGGGAAGCCGGCTAGCGCTGGGCCCAGTATTGGCGCCGCGCCTGCACGAGAAGCCCTTTTTGTTTGGCGGTCAGTTGAATGCTGCGGAACTCCGAGATGGTCACCGGCTTATCGGACACATAGCCCAAGCTATATTGCGTCCGCAATTCCTGCTGGAGGATATCGAACATCTCGTCTACGGGTTTCTTTTTGGAAACCTCGAAGAAGCTGCCGCCGGTTTCATCCGACATGCGTTCGAGCACTCCCCTGCCCTCGCCGCCGCCTCCGAAGAGTCCGTAGGCGCCGGGGTCCGAATAGAGAATGGAATAGATGAGCGTGTCGGCGCGCAGGGCGGCCTCGATGGAATCCTTGAGCGTGCCGTTGCTGCCGTAGTCCACGCCATCGGAGAGCACGATGAGCGCCTTACGCCCCGTCAACTTCTTCATCACGTCGTTGGAGGCCTGGGTCACGGCGTCGTACAGGAGGGTCCCGCCGCCGCCTTGCGTGCGCAACTGGCTCATGGTTTCGGAATCGACGTAGGCCAGCGCATCGTCCAGTTTGCCCACCAGGTTGGTGAGCGACTGGCGCATCTGCACGGCGCTATCGAACTGCATGATGAAGACCTTGTCTTTGTCCGGGCGGACCACCTGGTCGAGGAAGCGCAGGCTGGCGCCGCGTTCGGCATCCAAGACGCGCCGCTGGCTGCCGCTGGTATCCACCATCAGGCCCAGCGTGAGGGGCAAATCGGTCTCGCGAGAAAAATAGCGAATGGCTTGCGGGCGGTGGTCTTCGGAGAGCGAAAAATCGTCCTGGCCGAGGGTGCCGATCAGCGATCCGGTTTTGTTGCGCACTGTGGCGAGCACGCTGACAACCTTCACATCCGTGGAAAATACAGGCTGTTCCTGCTCCTGGCCGCGGGCCGCGCGCGCGGCTAAAGCGGCCGCCCCCAGGAGAAACTCGCGTCTGGTGGCATGGTGGCGCATGGGAGGCAGTTCCGGAGACTCCTCGATGGCCGCGGCGCCCGAGGGTAAGCGCGGCCTTCCCTTAGTTTAGCAGCGCTTCGGTGTTAGCATTGGAGTCAAACTTCTTTTGGAGGCCCTATGAGACCACCGCTTGCGCTCGCCTGTCTGTGCCTGTCGCCCGCCCTGTTCGCCCCTGCCCTGCTTGCCAAAGACATCGTCATCCACGCGGGCCGCCTCATCGATGGCAGCGGGAACGCGCCACGCAACCAGATTTCCATCCTCATCAAGGACGACCGGATTACGGGCGTGCAGCAGGGATTCGTGACTCCGTCCGGCGCCGAAGTGATCGACCTTTCCAAAGCCACGGTGCTGCCCGGCCTCATCGACGCGCACAAGCACATGGGCGGGGCGGGACGCGGAGGGCGCGGCGCGGTGATCGAACGGGGCGCGCGGACCAATCTCGATGCGGTCCTGGGCGCCACGGTTCCGGCGCGGCTGATTCTGGAAGAAGGCTTCACGGCGGTCCGCAGCGTGGGGGCGGCGGATGGAATCGACCTGGCGCTCAAGCACGCCGTCGATTCGGGAGTCATCGAGGGCCCGCGGATGTGGGTTTCTCTCGAGCCGCTCAGCCCCGTGGGCGGCCATGGAGACCCCACCAACACCCTCGATCCGAATCTTCCCTTCGACCCGCTGCGGCTGGCCCGCTCGGTGGTCACTGGCCCGGTGGAAGTGACCGCGGCGGTCCGCGACCATCATAAGCGCGGGGCCGACCTGATCAAGATCATGCCCTCGGGCGGCGTGATGTCCACCGGCGATAATCCGCACTTGCAGCTCATGAGCAACGAAGAAATCAAGGCGGCCATCGACACCGCACATGCGCTGGGCATGAAAGTGGCGGCGCACGCCCAGGGCAAGCAGGCCATCGATAACACGCTACGGCTGGGCGTGGATTCGATTGAGCACGGCACTTATGCCGACGAGGAATCGTTCGCCCTGTTCAAGGAACACGGCGCTTACCTGGTCCCTACCATCGTTGTGGCCATGGCCACCTTCGATCGCGCCGCCGCCGGCCAGACCTCCGCCGATACCGCCGCCAAGGTAAGGGAAGCGGTGCAATTCAAGGATAAGATGGTTGCCGCAGCGTATAAGGCGGGAGTCAAGATTGCCTTCGGCACGGACGTCGGGCCGGGGCCGGACGTGCGCGAGTTCGGACTGATGCATAAAGACGGGATGACACCCATGGATGTGATTGTCGCGTCCACCCGTTCGGCTGCCGACCTGATCGGCGTTCCCGATCAAATCGGCGCCATCAAAGAAGGCTGCTATGCCGATGTGGTGGCCACCTCGGGCGACCCGCTCGCCGATATCACGGAGCTGGAGCGTGTGCAGTTCGTGATGAAAGGCGGGGTGGTGTACAAGATCAACGGGAAACGCGTTCCGCGGTAAGATCGGCGGCATGAGCAATTCAGCCAACGATAAACGCATCGACTACATCGAGTTTCCCGCGACCGACGTGGCCGCCACGCGGCGATTTTACGAGGCCGTCTTCGGTTGGAAATTCGAAGACTACGGCCCCGATTACACCAGCTTCGCGGACGGCCGCATCGCCGGCGGCTTTTACAAGGCTCCCGGGGTGGGCCAGGGGCCCGGCGCGCTGGTGGTGATCTACGGCGCCGATCTGGCCGCCCTGGAAGCCACGGTCAGCGAGGCCGGCGGCCGCATCGTCAAGCCGGTCTTCGCGTTCCCCGGCGGACGGCGATTTCATTTCGAAGATCCCAGCGGAAACCAACTGGCCATCTGGTCGGAGTGAGGCGGGCGTTAGGGGGCGACCCAGCCTGTCAGTCCGTGTGCCGAAGGTGGCCCGGCGTGCCCCTTCATGCCCCATTCTCCTCCGTCATCCGCGGCTTCTCCTGCCGCTTGGCCTTGACGAACTCCATCTCCGCCTGCTTGGGAATGCCCGGCTCGAAGCAGCGCCGGCAGCGCGCCTCGTACAAATCGGCGGCGCCCACCACGATCAGGTCGTCGGAGCCGCGCAGGCGCTGGGTGTGTTTGGCGGGGTTGCCGCATCGCACGCAGATGGCCAGGGTCTTGGTGATGGATTCGGCGTGCGCCAGGAGATCGGGAATGGGAGCGAAGGGGCGGCCCAGGTAATCCGTATCGAGGCCCGCGATAATCACCTGCTTGCCGCTGTCGGCAAGCTGCTGCGCCACCGCCACCAGCTCCGGGCCCATGAAGTTGGCTTCATCGATGCCGATCACCTCCGAGCGCCAATCCATCCGCGCGGTGATTTCCGCCGCGCCGGAAACGACTTCGGAGCGCATCCGCAAGTCGCCGTGGGAAACAATCTGATCGTCGGAATAGCGATCGTCAAGGGACGGTTTGAAGACCTCGACCCGCTTACGGGCGATCATGGCGCGGCGCAGGCGCCGAATCAGCTCTTCGCTTTTGCCCGAAAACATGGGGCCGCAGATCACCTCGATCCAACCCACGTTGCCGATGATGATATCCATAAGGAAACCGCCAGAATGGCACAGTTCCCCAAGGGGAGCAACCCGTAGTTTACGCGCATCGTGCCGGGGCCGTGCCCCCGGCATTAGCCGCCTGCCGGACGCGCGCAGTAGTCGAACAACAACTGCCATTCGACCAGTTGCACCGCCAGTGCGCCGGCTTCTTCAGCCGACCCCGGGCGAAGCCGCGCCCGCTCGCACTGTTCGATGAACGCAAAGGGATCCCAGCGCGCGCCGAAATCCATGCTCTGCCGCGCAGCCTCTTCGCGCAGGCGGGGAAAGATCGGGTGCGCGCCCACCCGCCGGAACCAATAGGACGCGTTGCCAGCGTCGGGTTCCCGGCGGTGGACGATCCCGTGCCAGAAGTTGTTGTCCTGGTTCTCCACGCGTTGGGCGATTTCATGTGCTTCGTCCATACAGGAAAAATAGACCAGCAGTCCGGCCAAAGCCGCCTCCGGCGCGCGACCTTCGGGGAACAACCGCGCGGCGCCGGCAGACTGCAGGCGCCGCCCCGCTTCGAGCGACCGCGATCCCCCAGCCAGAGGCATTGGCCGCCTGCCATCCCCATCCAGCGCCAGGAGGGAGGCTACTTCGGCGCCATAAACCACGGAGTCGAAATGCATCGTTCACACTCCTATCACCATCGAAGAATTATCATAGTCCCGAAGGAGCCAGACGCACTTATGAAAGGTTACAGCGCACCAGAGATGGCCCGTTCTTTTCGAACGGTGCGGATGAATACCATTAAGATTGCCGAAGAGATTCCCGAAGACCGGTACGGATTTCGCCCCGCGGACGGCGTGAGAACCGTGGCCGAAACCCTGGCGCACATCGCCGTCATACCCAATTTCGCGCTCCGTTCCCATAGCCAGCGCATCACCCTGGCCACCATGGAACAATTCAGCGCCGCCATGCAAACGCTCATGGCGGAGCAGGCCGCGCTCACCACCAAGCCGCAGATTCTGGAAGCGCTGCGGAAGAACGGCGAGGAATTTGCTTCGTGGCTGGAAGCGCAGCCCGACGAGATGCTGGAGGAGGTGGTGCACTTCCAACCGCCCATCCAGATGGAGCCGAAATCGCGTTTCGAGATGCTCCTCGGGACCAAAGAACACGAAATGCACCACCGCGCTCAACTGATGGTCGTGGAGCGCATGTTGGGCATCGTCCCGCACCTCACCCGGCAACAACAGGAGCGCATGGCGGCCATGCAGCAGCAGAAGGCCGGAACGGCCGCCGGCTAGCGCTCCCCATGACCGCCCTGGTCCTCTCCGCCGGTGGCATGTTCGCCGCCTGGGAGGCCGGCTTCTGGAAGGTGCTCGGCGAGCGCTTCCAGCCGGATATGATCGTGGGAGCCTCCGCCGGCGCATGGAACGGATGGTCCATCGCCGGCGGCGCCACTTCCGCCAGCCTGATCGCCGAATGGACCGACCCGCAGACCGCCAGCCTTATGCAATGGGGCTTGCACCCGAGCGGTTGCCTGCGCCCGGATGCCATGCACGCCAAAGCCAGGGAACTGTTTGCGCGTTACCGGCCGCACGTGCCGTTCGGCCTGACACTCACCGAACTTCCCTGGCTGCGGGCCGTGCTGGTGCGCGATGGGAAAATCACCTGGCGTCACCTGGCCGCTGCGGTCTCCATTCCGCTGTGTTTTCCGCCGGTCGAAATTGACGGCCGGCGCTATTGGGATGGGGGCTTCCGGGATGCCCTGCCGCTCGCGGCGGCTGCAGCCA
>JASHSS010000572.1 GCA_030038565.1 Bryobacteraceae bacterium | reverse complement strand
TGTGCGATTCCATACCTTGCCGGCCCCTTTTTCGGCGATAGTACTGGAACGAACGTCATGGCTCGGTCACTATAGCTGAGTAGGGTTCCAGCCATTAAGGGGGGTGAGATCCATGACTGAATCAGTTGCCGCTGCGAAAGCTACAGCGGCATCCGCCATTGGAGAAGTTCCTGTCAGGCCGATTGTGGCGCAAACGGCGCTCATCGGTTCTGTTTCCGTCCAACCCAACACAGTGCAACCCGGCCAGTCGGTGCTTGTCGAAGTGCTCGACGGCAATGGGAGGCCTTATGCCGCCGCCTCGCCGGTGGTAGTGACCATCAACGGCATTCCCGCCGCGCGACTTTACCTGCAGTTTTTCGGCGTGGGCACATACACGCTGCAGGTGCGCGCGGTCTCGGGGAGCCAAAGCCAGACAGCCACCGCGACGGTCACGGTCGCCGGCGCGCCGATGACCTTTCGCCGCACGCTGGCGCCGGCATCCTCGGCACTCGCCAAGCTCTCGCTGTCTCAGAGTTTCAGCGACCACTACGTCGCCACCTTCACACTCGGCGCGCCGCTGCCCACGGTGGAAGCGGCGAAATCTCCGGCGCCGGTGGTGGAGGAAGCCGTCAAGCCGGCCGCGGCGCCCGCGGCTCCCGCGAAAGCGCCCGCGGCTCTCTTGTCCGTAACGGCCCTCGACAAGGCCTTGGACGCGCTTCCAGCCACGGACACCAAGGCCCAGCCGGTCCAGAGCCTCACCGACAAAACCGGGGGCACGATTACGGCGCAGTCCGCCATCGCCACCCTGTCGGCCGGTCTCAAGGTCGAACCCCAGGCCACCAGCTACAAATGGACCTTCGGCGACGGGACGACAGCGACCACCCAGGCTCCCAGCGTCTCGCACGACTATTTCCCGGCCATTCAGGCGGGTCTGATCTCGCATGCCTTCGACGTGACCTGCACCGCCGTCCACGACAATGTCACGGTGACCCGGACGCTGGTGCTCAACTCGGCCTACGGATTGTGCAAACGCTTCGGCACCATCGTGCCGAACGTCGATTCCGACGTCTTCGCCACCTGGCAGAAGGGGGTGGGCTTCTCCGCGTCGATGACCGTTTACAATATCGAAGCCGAGCCGATCACGCTGACCTCGATGGGGTTCGTCCCGCTAAGCGATAACCCGGACGCCTTGCTTCCGGCGCCGGTCTTCACCACCATGAAAACGCCCATCACGATCAAGGCCAAGTCCGCCAGCGCGCTGGGCATCCTGATTCCAGTCTCGCAACTCGCCCCGGCCACCAAGCTCGGCAACGCCGTGCCCGGCTTCATGGTCTACTACCGAGGCTCGTACACCGAGGCGGGAAAGACGACTCCGGTTCTGTTTTCGCGCACCGTTCGCATTCCGCTCAGCGACAGCGGCGGCGCGTGGTTGACCACCGCCGGCACCCTTCCCAAGATTCCGATTGATTGGAATGTCGTCGCGAAGAGTGTACTCAGCCTCGCGAACACCTCGAAGCTGGCAACCGACCCGGCCGCCGTCGTCAGCGACGACGCGACTCAAACTTTTGCGGTTGCGCTGGACAGCGTGCCGCTAACCGTCGCGGCAAAGGCTCAGGCTCGCGCCACGATCCAATCCGGAATCACAACTGCCGTCACTGGAAAAGGAGCATAACGATGTCATCACTGCCAGCCCCACCGATTCCCGGTCCGGTCCAAGCCGGCCAGATCTGCGATCCCGACAACATTTCATCCAGCCAGCAGGCCACTGCCACCGCGCAACAACTCGTCTGCCAGCTCACCGACGTTACTGAGACCGTGATGATGCCGGCGGAATTCCAAAACGCCCTCAAGGGCGACGTGATCCTCTCGCCGGGAGGCACGTCGATGATCTCGCAATTGCTTCGCTCCATGAGCCCGCCGCAGTACCACGCCCACTCGGGGATCATGTCGAAGAACTTCATCGAAATCACCCACTGCACGGCGTCCGAAGACCGCCTTCCGGATTACACCCAGGGAGTCGGCGGTTCGGGCGGGATCCAGCCGGACGTCCTCACCTATATGTGGCCCGGCTCCATCACCCAATCGATCGGTGCGGCCGTCAACGGCGAAAACTGGATCGACCCGAACGGGAAATCGTACAACATCGGCGGCTTCACGCCGGAAGCCATCGGCAACACCGACAATGACCAGTTCGTCCTGACGCCGCCGCTTGTGGTGAAGCCCGATCCCGAAAGCACGGCCGTACGCACCACACTCCAGACGGTGGCCGAATACGCCCGAGCCAGGGGCGGCCAGGTCGATTCCAGCGGCAACGTGACCGTCAACCCCGGCGCGCACTACCGCCTGTACTGCTATACCAAGCCCGAGATCGCCCTCAGCACCCCGGCTCCGGCGGATGCGGGTTGGGCGGCGGGGACGGTGCCGTGCGTTTGTGCTTCGTTTGTGTGGTACTGCATGCACCAGAACGGCGTGCACCTCGACACCACCGGCCAATACGTGACCCCGGCCGACCTGCCGCCGGACGCGGTCGCGCAAGGCGCCATGGCGGGACCCGAAATGCTGGACGGCCTGTTCTTCTATCCGCAGGCCGAGCGCCTGGAGGGCGGCGATGTGCTGAACACGATCCTCGAAAACGAGGTTTCGGACAAGGAAGGCTTCTTCGGCAGTTTCTTTGGGGCCTTCGGATGGAACATCGCCAGCGATATCGCCGATCAGTTCCTGAACACCTTTGCCTTCGACAACGCGGCTTCCGGCTACGGCTCCAACGCCTGGCAGACACCCGGCGACGCCAACGCGGTGAGCCCCGACAACATCTGCTGGTGGAAGGGGCCCACGTTGGGCGTCCTGGGCTACGCGGAACCCCTGCAATTCCTGGACGCGCACCCGGAGCAGTACACTGTATCGCGCTGGACCAAGGTAATCACCTGGGGCAGCGTCACCGGAAAGGTGACGGTGAACGGCGCGCCGGTCCAGAATGCTTACGTGTTTCTGTACGACGGCATGGACGCCTATACCGACGCCAACGGAGCGTATTCGATGCAGCACGTAGGTGTCGGCTCCTATAACATCACCGCGCAGGTGCTGTATCAGGGCTACGAGTACTCCGTCTCCCAGCAGGTCACGCTCACCGCACAGAAACCCAACATCACGGTGGACCTCGCCTTGCAGCCGCCCGCCAACGTCTTCCGCCGCCTGGATCTGCTCTACACCTGGGCGGGAGATCATTCGGCGACCTTACAGAGCGACCAGAACATCACCATCGGTCCCGACCAGCAGTCCATCCCGCTCAGCCCGGGGCAAGTTTCCAACTCGCTCTCCATCGATTGCGACAATCAGGGCAACTACAACATCGTGTACCAGATCAACGCAACCCTGGCGGAGGATCTCTCCATTCAGTTCGATATCACGGAGACGATGTACAGTGGGGACGACCAGTCGGACCGGCAGTCGCAATTCGGCCCGTACTCGTTCAACGCGCCCATGGGCGGCCAGACGGGCGGTTGGGTCGCCATGGACTACTCGACCACCTTCTGGACCAACGGTCCGACCCGGTTCAGTTTCACCGCGACCAACAACCAGGACGACTAAGCCGGCCAAGTCTTGGTCGAGCCGCAGGCCCGGGGGCACGCGCTTACGGGGTGCCCCCGGGCCCAACCTACCTCAGACTGCCGGCGGCGATCAGGCGGTCGAGGGACTCGATATCCCGATGGAACGGGCGGTCCCCGGAAATCGGCGGCGATACCTCGCGGATGCGGCCGCGCATCTCTTCGAGCGGCGGGCTGGTTTTGAGCGGCGCCAGCAAGTCCAGCGCGCGGACGGCGGCCAACGCCTCGATGGCCAGCACGGCCCGGGTGTTGCGGACAATGCGCTGGAACTTCACCGCCGCGGTCATCCCCATGCTGACGAAATCCTCTTTGTTGCCGCTGGTAGTGATGGAGCCGGCCGACGCGGGATGCGCCAGCACGCGGTTCTCGGCCACCAGGGCGGCGGCGGTCACCTGGCACATCATGAGGCCCGATTCCAGGCCCGGATTGCCGGCCAGGAACGCAGGCAGTTCCTCGTTCAGCGCAGGGTTCACCAGCCGGTCGATGCGGCGCTCGGAAATGCCCGCGAGCGCGGTCAACGCCACTGCCAGAAAATCCAGTTGCAAGGCCACCGGCTCGCCGTGGAAGTTGCCGCCGGAGAGGATTTCGTTCCCAAACACCAGTGGGTTGTCGGTGGCCGAATTCACCTCGATGGCGAACACCCGGCGCGCTTCGGCCACCGCATCCGCCACCGCGCCGTGCACCTGCGGGGCGCAGCGCAGCGAATAGGCGTCCTGCACGCGGAGGCAGCCCAGGTGCGACTGGCGGATCTCGCTGCCTTCAATCAACTGGCGCAGCCGCGCGGCGCTGGCCATCTGGCCGGGGTGCGGGCGGGCCTGGTGAATGCGCTCGTCGAAGGCGCGCGGGGTTCCCCGCAGGGCATCGAGCGAGAGCGCGCAGGCCACGTCGGCGGTGTCCGAGAGAATCTCCGCGGCCTCCAGTTCCAGGCAGCCGATGGCCAGCATGGCCTGGGTGCCGTTGATCAGGCTGATGCCCTCCTTGGGCTGTAGCTCGATGGGCGGGATGCCGGCCCGGGCGAGGGCTTCGCCACCCGTCAGGAGAGCGCCGGCGAACTCGGCTTCGCCCTCGCCGATCAGCACCAGGGCCATGTGCGCCAGAGGGGCCAGGTCGCCGGATGCGCCCACGCTGCCCTGCGACGGAACCACCGGAGTCACCCCGCGAGCCAGCAGATCGCAGATCCGCTCGGCCACCAGCGGACGAATGCCGGAAAAGCCCTTGGCCAGCACATTGGCGCGGATCAGCATCATGGCCCGCACGACGTCGCGCGCCAGGGGTTCGCCCACACCGGCCGCGTGGGAGCGGATCACGTTGCGCTGGAGACGATCGAGATCCTGGCGCGGGATGCGCACGCGGGCCAGCAGGCCCACGCCGGTGTTGACCGCGTAGATGGGGTCGTCGCCGGCGGCCAGGCGGTCAACCAGCGCGCGCGACCCCAGCATGGCCTCCACGGCGGCGGGCGCAAGCGAAACCTCGGCCGTGGAGGCGCGGGCCACCCGGCAGACATCAGCGATACAGAGCGACTGGCCGTCTAGAGTTACCACGGCCATTCCGGAATTGGGCTGGGCCCTTCCTCAGCATGGAACCTCAACCTTGAGAGGCCCTCCGGCTGTGGGAGCGCGGCGTCCTCACCGCGGAGACGCCGAGGCACGCAGGAAGCGGAGTACCGGGAGCGCCACCTAGAACACGGAGGCCACACGAAAGAGAGGTTTTCCCGGTTTTCTCCGTGCTTTCTCCGTGCCCTCCGTGTCTCCGTGGTGAATACGCCGCCCGCCCGAGTCAGAACTCGCCGTGGAGGCTCTTTGGGGAACGCGGAGTTTCTCGAGAGCATGCGCGTCACCGCCGCTTGGCGCCCGCGGCCGCCAGTTCCTCGATCTGTACCAACTCCGTAGGATAGTCGCCGGTGTAGCAGGCGTAGCAAAATTCCCCGCGCTCATCGCCGACCGCCTGGCGCAGCGAGGAGAGCGACAGGTAACCCAGCGTATCGGCCTCCACAAATCGGCGGATCTCCTCGGTCGAGTGGCTGGAGGCGATCAGCTCGCCGCGCGTGGGAGTATCCACGCCGTAAAAGCACGGCGACATGGTAGGCGGGCAGGAAATTCGCAGGTGCACTTCGCGCGCGCCGGCCTGGCGCACCATGCGCACGATCTTGCGGCTGGTGGTGCCTCGCACCAGCGAATCGTCCACCAGCACCACCCGCTTGCCCTCCAGCAGATGGCGCACCGCGTTGAGCTTGAGCTTGACTCCGAAATCGCGGATGGCCTGCGACGGTTCGATGAAGGTGCGGCCCACGTAGTGGTTGCGGATGAGCGCCTGGCGGTAGGGCAAGCCCGATTCATCGCCGTAACCGATGGCGGCGGCGACTCCGGAATCGGGCACCGGGACCACCAGGTCGGCATCCGCCGGGCATTCGCGCGCCAGCAGGCGGCCCAGGTTCTCGCGCGATTCCTCCACCGAGCGGCCGAACACGATGGAATCGGGACGCGAAAAATACACGTGCTCGAAGACGCACTGGGCCAGGCGCTGCTCGGGGGCGTAGCGCTCGCGCCGCAGGCCCTCCGGACCGGCGATCACCATCTCGCCGGGCTCCACGTCGTCCAGGTAGACCGCGCCGAGCAGATCGAAGGCGCAGGTTTCGGAGGCGAACACATGAGCCTTGCCCCCGCCCTTGACCTCCAGTTCGCCGATCGCCAGCGGCCGGAAGCCGTGCGGATCGCGGGCCACAATAATACTGTCTTCGGCCAGCAGGACCAACGAAAAGGCGCCCTCCAGGTGTAAGAGCGCGTCGCGCAGCGCGCCCGCGAGGCTGCGTTCGGAGGATTGCGCCACCAGGTGCAGCACCACCTCGGTGTCGCTCGAGGCTTGAAAAATCGAGCCGCGCCGGCCCAGTTCCTCGCGCAGTTCGGCGGCGTTGGTGATGTTGCCGTTGTGCGCCACCGCCAGGCGGCCCTTGTTGCAGGAAACCGAGAACGGCTGTGCGTTCAACAGGACCGTGTCGCCGGTGGTCGAGTAGCGCGTGTGGCCGATGGCCGAGCGCCCCGGCAGCGTCTCCAGCACCGCGCTGGTAAAGATATCGGCCACGTGCCCCATGGCCTTGTGACAGTGGATCTGGCCGCCCGAAGCAGTGCAGATGCCGGCGCTCTCCTGGCCGCGGTGCTGCAGCGCGTACAGCCCCAGGTAGGCCATTTTGGCGGATTCCGGATGGCCGTAGATCGCCATCACGCCACACTCTTCGTGGAACTTATCGAACATAGGATTCAAATGCCCGTTCGTACGCGGCTTTGAGCGCCGCGATTTCCCACGAACCCAGGGTGATGGTGCGCTGACGGATCTCGAGCCCCTTCTCGATTGTAACCCCGACCATGGGAGCTTCAATCTCATATTTCTCGGCGATGGCCGCGACGCGCTTCGGGTCGGCTGTGGAAATCAGAATCCGCGAGGGCGCTTCGTGGAACGCCAGCACCTCCGGGCGGAGGTGCGAAACCAGCTCGATTTGCGCGCCGATCTCGGCCGGGCCGAAGCAGCACTCGGCCAGCGCCACGGCGAGGCCGCCATCGCTCAAATCGTGCGCCGATTCCGCCAGGCCCTCTTCCAGAATCCGGCGGATGGCGTAGTGCACGCGCAGCTCGTATTCCAGATCGAGCAGCGGCGGCAGCCCCCAAAGCTGGCCTACGATTTCCTTGGCGTATTGGGTGCCTCCGAAGCGCACATCGTCGGAAGAGGCGACCCCGCCCAGCAGCATGACCGCGCGCCCGGAGTTCCGGAAGGGAATGCCGACGGGCGGCGCGGTGGGCAGCAGCCCTACCACCCCGATCACCGGCGTGGGATAGATCCCTTCGCCCAGCGTTTCGTTGTACAGGCTGACGTTGCCGCCGGTGATGGGGGTATCGAAAAAGCGGCACGCTTCCGACATCCCCTCGATGGCCTCGACCAGTTGCGCCATGATCTCGGGACGCTCGGGGTTGCCGAAGTTCAGGCAATTGGTGGCGGCCACCGGTTTGGCGCCGGCGGTGGAAAGATTGCGGCAGCATTCCGCCACCGCCAGCCGGGCGCCTTCGCGGGGCGAAAGATAGCAGTAGCGGCCGTTGCCATCGAGCGACAGGGCCACCGACGTGCCCGTCTCTTTAATTCGGATGATGGCGGCTTCGGCGCCGGGGCCAGCCACCGTATTGGTGCGCACCTGGTGATCGTATTGCTGCCAGATCCAGCGCTTGGAGCAGATATCGGGCGCGGCCAGGAGGCGCGGCAAAGTATCCTGCACGCCGGCTTCGAGGGGCCACTCGGGCGCCTGGGGCGCTCGCGGCGGCACGGAGTGCGGGCGGTCGTAGAGGGGGGCTTCATCGGCCAGTTCGCGATTGGGGATTTCGGCGACGATCTCGCCGCGGTGCCGCACACGCAGCTTGCCGTCGCCGGTCACCGCCCCGATTTCGGCGGCTTCCAGCCCCCACTTGCGGAAGACCGCGAAGACTTCCTCCTCGCGGCCCTTGGCGGCCACCAGCAGCATGCGCTCCTGGGATTCGGAGAGCATGATTTCGTAAGCCTGCATGCCGGCGGCGCGCTGGGGCACCCGGTCGAGCTCGATTTCGATGCCCACGCCGCCGCGGCTGCCCATCTCGCAAGTGGAGCAGGTGAGGCCCGCTGCGCCCATATCCTGAATG
>JASHSS010000571.1 GCA_030038565.1 Bryobacteraceae bacterium | reverse complement strand
TTCAAACAGGCCGAAAATGGTGTCTTTGAGGTCATCGTTCATGGCGGTCTCCTGAGCATAAGGGATCAAGAGAATTGTCGCACGATCAGGTGGGTCTGTCAACAATAATCAACAAGACCGACTTATTTAAAAGATGCACGAGCCCCGTGGGGCCTTAAAGAAGTCAACATTTCAAACGGGAAATGTAGAAACTCCAGAGGACAGGCCTTCAGCCTGTCCAGGGCAGGCCGAAGGCCTGCCCCACTAAGCGGAAGAACTAAATCACGCGGTCGAAGACCTGGAGAAGCGCAACACGTCCAGTGCCTGGGTCCGCGACCTGGTTGGCCTGCCGAAACCGGCGCTGTTATCCAGTACTAACGATATCTCGGGTTAGTATTCCAGCGGCTTAATTCTATGTAAGATTTGATTCGGGCGTTGGAAAAACCTACATTCGGAGGTTGAGGGTCATGGCGGTTTGTAAGAGAGCCAGTACCGGAAGTGAGGCCATCTGGCTTCTCACCGGAGAGCGTGAGGTGGAGCCAGCCATCAAGAAAGATAGCGTGATGCGACTAATCGCTGCGCTGTTTGTTCTTTGCTGTGTCGGATTCGGTGGAAGCTTCGTGGGTAGGTATGCATTTAAGGATTCCACGCTGGCTATGCTCGGAGTGGGCACGTTGCTGGTGCTGTGCAGCCGCCCAAAGGTCCGGGAGTCGATCCCTTCGCGTCCGGCGGAATATACCCGGGCTGTGCTGGAAGGAAATTTGCGGCGCTTCTGGCCGGCCCCGGTAAACTCGCCGGTTGCTCCCCTGCCGGCCGCTCGTCCTGGGAACAGCAACACCTTGCATTCCAGCGTTCACCCCGCGCCTGATGCGACCCCGAAGGATGCAGCCTGTAAGTTGCAGAAGTGTCGCTCGCGAAGAGCGCTCACGGCCTCTCGGGCTTGCGTATCGGCGATACCGTATTGCTTCTGGGGAGAGTGACCCCCGAAGACTGCCTTCGAGGATTGCCCGGTCTTTCGCCGGCGCAATCCGGACGGCGCCCGGGCTTCCTGACGCGCCTGGGGCCGGCTTCGCGGAATCTGGCACGTGCCTTAACGCGCGGGCGATCTACGCTGAGGCGCCGCCGCGCGGCGAACCGTGGAGAAAATCTCAGAAATGTTTTTTCTGCTCCTCTCCGCCCCTCCTCCGGAAGCACCGCCTTCACGGTGTTAGATTAGTACTTCGCTCCATGAAGGTCAGGATTCGGTTCGTCCGCGGGCCGCGGGTGGGCAGAAAACGCCGGAAAAACCGTCGCCTCGCCCTGGCCGTCGGCGCCCTCCTCACTCCCGCCACGGTAATGGCGTGCATTCTGGCACTTTGGCGCCTCGCGGCGGATCTCAACTGGACCAATACCTTTGCCATCTCCTCGGGCCTCTTCTCGCACTGGCAGGTCTGGATGGCCGCGGCCGCCCTCCTGCACTTCTGCTCCCGTGCGTTAAATCGCTATGGCAAGGGCGGTGACGCGCCCGCTTCGTGAAGGCCGCTAATCCGTTTCTGTTATTCTAATTAGAGGCTAGATAGAGGCTAGTAGAAACCCGCCATGCCACCAGCAAGGTACCCGTATCGAACCCGATCCTCTTTTTACGGATACTTCCCCACCGGTGTGAAATGGCTGCTCATCAGCAATACCGCCGTCTTCCTGCTGTACTTCCTGGGGGGCCGCGCCTTGCAGGGCCACATGCTCACGCTCTTCGCGCTATATGCCGAAGGCGCCGTCAGGACCCTCTTTGTCTGGCAGATCTTCACCTACCTGTTTCTGCATGGCGGAATCACCCACCTGCTGTTCAACATGCTTACCCTGTGGATGTTCGGCATGCAGATCGAACACGATTGGGGCACCCGCCAGTTTCTCAAGTATTACTTCCTGTGCGGCATGGCGGCCGGCGTCTGCGTGCTTGCGGTCAACATCGCCATGGGCGAATGGCAGACACCTACCATCGGGGCGTCCGGCGCCATCTTCGGCGTCCTGGTGGCCTTCGGCGTTCTGTATCCCGATCAGAAAGTGCTGGTAGGTTTCCTGTTCCCTTTGAAAGCCAAGTACATGGTGATGATATACGCCGCCATCGAATTGCTCATCACTATGGCGTCGGTCAACAGCGGTGTAAGCACCATTGCGCACCTGGGCGGCATGGCCTTCGGTTATGTGTATTTGAAAGGCCGCTGGAACAAGCTCAAGCTGCCCGACTGGCGCGGCGCTTACCGGCAGTGGAAGCTGCAGCGCGCGAAGAGGAAGTTCCAGGTCTACATGCGCAAACACGGCAACGGTCCGTGGATCAATTAGTTTCCCGCGGTGGTCATTTTGCCGCATGCCGCAGCCCCATCGGCGGCTTTCCGGAAACTTCTGCTTCCTCCGCTCGCTGCGCGTCCGCTTGAGGACAATGCCCGCCCGAGCCGTCCCAGGATACCTGTGAAAGCACCCAATCCCACGGCAACGGCGGGAAGGCGGATTGCGTCAAATCTGGTATAGTTACGTCAGATGTAAGCCTATGCGACTCCGCCATCACTCCTTATTGTGTGCCGCCGCACTTCTTGCGTTGGCCGGATTTTCCAACGCTCAGGATGCGGGCCCGCTGCCGAATCCAGGCAACACCGTCGCCAAGCCCAAGAACCCGCCGCCGGATTCCGCTGGCGGTGGTTCGACCGGCACTGATCTGCCCAAGATTCCCTCCCAATACAAGAAGGATAAAGTCGACGTCGCCAACCTCCCCAATTTCAAGACCAACGTCGATGTGGTGTCGCTGGATGTGGCTGTCCTGGACAATAAGGGCCGCTTCATCCCCGGCATTCAACCCTCCTATTTCCGGGTCCTCGAAGACAGCGTCCCGCAGAAGATCACGTCCATCACTCCGGGTGAAGCACCCATGACTGTGGCTATGGTGATCGAATTCAGCAACAAGTTTCAGCGATATTGGGGGCCGGTCTGGTACCAGACTCTGCAGCTTGCCTGGGGCTTCGCCAGCACCCTGAAGCCGCAGGATTACGTCGCCGTGGTGGCCTACGACATGAAGCCCGAAATCCTCTCCGATTTCACCACCGACCGGCAGAAGACCCACGAGGCGCTCAGCCGGTTGACCATCCCCGCCTGGCAGGAGGCCAACCTGTTCGACGCCGTCAGCGACACCGCCGAACGGATGGCCGGCATCGAGGGCCGCAAGGCCATCCTGCTGATCTCCACGGGTGTCGATACCTTCAGCCGCATCACCTACGACCAGTGCCGCAAAAAGCTCCAGGATGCCGGCGTGCCCATTTACGCCATCGGCCTGATGCAGGCCCTGCGCATCCTGATGGAACCGTACATGCGCGGCACCCAGGACATCGGTTTTCTGCAGGCCGACAACCAGATGAACACCTTCGCCCGCGAGACCGGCGGCCAAGCCTATTTCCCGCGCTTCCAGGGCGAGGATCCCCAAATCTTCCAGCAGATCCACCAGGCCCTCGCCAGCCGCTACATCATCAATTACGAACCCTCCAATAAAAAGCACGACGGCACTTACCGCAAGATCAAGGTCGAACTGGTCAATCCCGCCACCAACGAACCGGTGCCGGTGAAGGACGAAAAGGGCAAGCCCATCAAGTACGCCATCGTCACCAAGGCGGGTTACACGGCGCCGCGGGAAGTCGAGTAGGTCACCCGCCGCGCATGACTTTGCCGGCGACCCTGCGCGCCCTGCGCTATCGCAATTTTCAACTCTTCTTCAGCGGCCAGTTCATTTCCTTGATCGGCACCTGGATGCAGAATATCGCCCAGGCGTGGCTGGTCTACCGCATCACCGGATCTTCGGTCCTGCTCGGCGCGGTCGGCTTTTCGAGCCAGATCCCCATATTCCTGTTCGCCCCCGCCGGTGGCATCGTGGCCGATCGCTACCCGCGACGCCGCGTGGTGGTCGCCACTCAGACCGCTTCCATGTTGCTGGCCCTCGTGCTGGCTGCCCTCACCCTCTCAAACACCGTGCGGATCTGGCACGTGTTCGTCCTCTCCGCGCTCCTGGGGGTGGTCAACGCATTCGATATTCCCGCCCGGCAATCCTTCATCGTCGAAATGGTCGGGAAAATCGACCTCATGAACGCCATCGCCTTGAACTCTTCCATGTTCAACGCCTCGCGCGTGCTGGGGCCGGCCATCGCCGGAATCCTGGTCGCCTACATCGGAGAGGGCTGGTGCTTCTTCGCCAACGGGCTGAGCTACGTGGCGGTAATTGTGGGGCTGCTGCTGATGCGCGTGGAGCCGCACACGCCCGTGGCCCGTGCCGGGTCCAACCTTACCCACGTAATCGAAGGCTTCCGGTTTGTGCTCGACAACCCGCCCGTCCACGCTCTCCTCATGCTGCTGGGCGTAGTCAGCGTGACGGGCATGCCCTACACCGTGCTGATGCCCATCTTTGCCGACCGCATTCTGCACGGAGGCGCCGCCGCCCTGGGCTGGCTCATGGGCGCTTCCGGTGTCGGTGCGCTGGCGGGCGCCCTGCTTCTGGCCAGCCGCGAAAATCTCAAGGGTCTGTCGCGGTGGGTGGCCATTTCGGCCAGCGGTTTCGGCGCCGGGCTGGTGGTGTTTTCGCTCTCCCGAAGTCTGTACCTCTCCGAAATCCTGCTGCTTCCCATCGGCTTCGCCATGATGATCGAGATGGGATCCTCCAATACCCTGATCCAAAGCATGGTGCCCGACCAGCTGCGCGGTCGCGTGATGGCGGTCTATTCCATGGTGTTCATGGGCATGGGACCGATCGGGTCGCTCGTGGCCGGCACTGCCGCGCAGCGCTTCGGAGCGCCCTGGACGGTGGCTGGCGGAGGCGCGGTCTGCGCCGTCGCGGCGGTCGCTTTCTGGCTGCGCTTACCCGTCATCCGGACTCACGCCCGCCGCCTGATTGTGGCGCAGCAGATGGAAGCCGGAATTCCGCCCCAGCAAATGACCGGCGGCAGCGTGGAGATCGAACCCGCCGCCCAGGAATAGCTGGAACGGCAGGGCCGCCCCGCCCAACCGCAGCGTCTGCGCCGCCCCAACCGCAGCCCCTGCCACCTAACCGCAGCCCGCACCGCAAACCCCAGCTTGCACCGCCCATCCCCAGCCCTTGCGCCGCCAACCGCAGCCCCTGTCGTACCCAACCGCAGCCCCCCGACCGAACCCAGCCCCTGCCCCGCCCATCCCCAGCCCCCCGCGCCGCCAGGCCGGCGCTTTCCGTTATTCTGAATCATGGAATCCACGCTCGAACAACAGTTTCTGGATTTCTCCGTTGCCAAGCTGGAGCAGCTTGTCGGGCGCATCGACGCCTGCCTTCAAATCCTCACCGACGACGCCGTTTGGGCTCGCGGCGGCGGCAATGAGAACGCCATCGGCAACCTCATCCTGCACCTCTGCGGCAATGTCCGGCAGTGGATCGTGTCGGGCGTCGGAGGGTCCGCCGACGTGCGCCGGCGCGACACCGAATTTGCCGCTGAAGGCGGTCTCACCCGCGCGGAGCTGACCGCCAGGCTGCATTCCACCGTGGCCGAGGCCACCGGGGTAATCCGCTCGCTCCCGCTCGAACAGCTCGGCCGCCGCCTGGCCATCCAGGGCTACGACGTGAGCAAGTTCGAGGCGATCTATCACGTCGTGGAACATTTTTCGATGCACACCGGCCAGATCCTTTTCGCCACCAAGATGCTTACGGGAGCGGATCTGGGCTTCTATCGCCACCTTCAAGGCTCACAATCGCACGACCTCCAGACACCCTGAAAATAACCTTCCGGCCCCCCCTCGTACATTCGGCCGAGATCCGGTATACAATTCACCCTATGGCACGGAGCTTAGTGGCTGCGGCGTGCCTGGGCGCCGCGTTTTTCGTTACCCCGTTTTCCTCGGCCTTCCAGGGACCCCTCGCGGAAGCTTCCGAAATCGGCGCCCGCCCGAAAACACCTCC
The DNA here is from genome assembly GCA_030038565.1 of Bryobacteraceae bacterium. Taxonomy (GTDB): domain Bacteria; phylum Acidobacteriota; class Terriglobia; order Bryobacterales; family Bryobacteraceae; genus JOPF133. Next base: position 4,903 of record JASHSS010000571.1, on the reverse strand, counting down.
CGGCCCATCGCTCGATCAGCCCGTGGTGCGTGTGGATTCCACCCTCGTCACCATCCCCGCACGCATCACCACCATCGAAGGCGTCCCCGTGACCACTCTGCGCAAAGAGGACTTTCACCTGTTCGAAGACGACGTCGAACAGACCATCGTTCACTTCGGTATGGACGACGTTCCCGTCTCCGTCGGTTTGCTCTTCGATGTCAGCGGCAGCATGACCAACAAGATCGCCAAAGCCTCCGAAGCGGCGAAAGAGTTTTTCAAAACCGCCAATCCGGAAGACGAGTTTTTCCTGATCAAGTTCAACGAACGGGTCAAACTGGCCGTTCCGTTTACTCCCGACCCGGACATCGTCTACCGCCAGGTCGCTCGCGCCATGCCGTTTGGCGAGACGTCCCTCTTGGACGCCATCTACGTAGCCGTCAAACAAATGAAGAAGGCGCACAATACCCAGAAAGCGATCGTCATTGTCTCCGATGGCGGAGACAATTGGAGCCGCCACTCAATCCGCGAGATCAAAAACGCCTTGATCGAGTCGGACGTCCAGGTCTTCGCCATGGGCATCTTCGATTGGAACTACATGACCAGGCACGCGGCCGAAGAGCGACGCGGCCCGCTCCTCCTCAGTGAACTGGCCGAGCAGACCGGAGGCCGTCATTACCCGGTCGAGCACCTGGACGATCTGCCGGCAATCAGCGTCAAGCTCAGCCGTGAAATGCGCAATCAGTACGAGCTCGGCTACTACCCCAGCAATCCGGCGCGGGATGGCAAGTACCGCCGGGTGAAGCTCACGCTCAAAATGGATAGCCCCGGCGCGGGCGTGCGCTTGCATGCCGACTACCGCCGCGGCTACTACGCCCCCAACCGGTAGCAGGCCGCGCACCCCGCTAACCCATCTCCGAACGCCCCACGCTGCTCACGCCCACACCTCGGCTCGCCAACGCGGACCACGTGGCTGCGGCTGCCAGTCACTTCCGCCGCGTGAGGCGAGTGCACCTGCCGTTTCTGCCCAGCCCGTTCTCTCGCGCAATCGGCCCACCCAAACGGCAAAACCGCCCAAAAGGCGGGCGGTTGCCATTTTCCAGCACCTGAATTTAAGGGAATTCGATTACAGCAGTCGGAAGTTGACTTCGATGGTGGCCTGAACCGTCACCGGCTGGCCATTCTTATAACCGGGCTTGAACTTCCACTTCTTCACTGCCTCGATGGCCTTTTCGTCCAAACCCAGGCCCAGGCTGCGAACCACCCGGATATTGACCGCCTTCCCGCTCGGGTCCACTTCGATGTAAAGCAGCACGGTGCCCTGATACTTCGCCTTGCGCGCTTCCTCGGAGTACTCCGGCTCAACCTTCGAAAGCAGCACCGGGGCCGAGACCCCGCCGCCCACCCGGAATGCCCCGCCGCCTACTCCGCCGCCCGAACCAGGGCCAAAGCCGCCGCCATCACCTGAACCAATGCCGCCGCCATGCCCCGATCCGATTCCGCCGCCCGATCCCGGCCCGTTGGAAGGTGGTCCCAGCTTGGCCAGCGGATCGCCCCACTGGTCCGAGTTGATCTGCGGCAATTGAATCGAGGGGTCGCCGATCAAGGTCGGCTCCATGGTCAGCCTGGCGTTCGGATTCGCAATTACCTGCTGCGGAGGCGTGAACTGACGCAACGCGAACTTTGGCGCCTTCCCCCGGCTCGCCGGCAAGGGCGACCGGTCGCCGCCACCACCGCCGCCGCCCATGTCCTGCTTCTTCATGGCGGCCTTGGGCTGGAAGTCGGCGATATCCGGCGGCAGCACCAGGTTCATCACCGACTTGGCGGCCTGCTGCACCGGTTTGGTCATCCCCAACCAGGCCACCAGAGCCACCACCGCAATCTGAAAGCCGGTGGACATCATGAACGACTTCCCCTGCCGTCCGTACAGTCCCCAGATCTCTTTCACGGCGACTGGCTTGGACGTCACTTCCAGCGGCGGCAGCTTGGGAGGGCGAATGAACTCTTTGACGTTTTGGATAAAGGAGTGATACCACGGCTCCTCTACCTCTGATACCAGGAGCCGCGAAAGGTGATCATCCGCGCTCGTCATCAACGGGTTGTTGGGATGCGACAAATCTGCCATTTTGTTACACCAGCTCTCCGGGAAGAACCGTTGTCTACGACTTATTGGACGATTCCCACGATCCGGTCGTTACAGCTTTTGGAAAATCTGTACCCAGAGACCTCAACAGAGCAGTCTAACACAAAACTTCCCACGATGCTTGTAAAACAACAACATAAGCCCCCGCAGGAAGATCGCTCGCGAGACCCTCTTCCAAAATTGGAATATCCTCCACAGGTGGCCCAAATCCGCACACTGTGCCCCACGACCGGTCCGCCCCTACCGGCTCCCTCAAACTCCTCCCGGCGATGCTTGGCGCCCCAGCGTGTCCTGCGAGAGCTCACCCCGCACGCATTTTCAAGCGCTGCCCCGCGCCCCGTGCGCGTCTCCTCCAGTACCGCTCGGCCCGGCGAATCGCGCCCCAGGGCTTGTCCACTCCACCAATGACCTGCTTTACTGTCAGATGACGGTTTCCGCCCGGCTTGGCGGAAGCCGGTCACGACTGAGCATCCTGATCTAAGTGAGGTTGCATGAATACTGTGGAAAGCGGTACGGCCGGCCGCCTGAGTTTAGGGCAGCGCCTCGCCCAGGGCAGACTTCGCGCCCCCGAAGCTCTGCGCTATGCTGCGCTGCTGGCCGAGTCGCTGCGCAAGGCCCACGAGGAGGGCCGCGTATACGGCTTCCTGACGCCCTCCGCGGTGTGGCTGAACGGTCCCTCGCTGGAACTGGTGCCGCCGGTCTCCGCCCCCCGTGTCTTCACTCCCTACACGGCTCCGGAGCTGCTCCTCGGAAAGCCCCCCGATAGCCGTAGCGACATCTTCTCGTTCGGCGCCATCCTGTACGAAATGCTCACCGGCTGGCGGGCTTTCGCCGGCGACACCCAGGCCGACCTGGCCTACTCGCTTCAGACCGCCCAGCCCGGCTCTACCGGCAGCGCGGCGGCGGATCGATTGTTGGGAGGTTGCCTGGCCAAGGATCCGGATGGCCGCTGGCCGCAGATGCAGAAGGTGATTTTGGAGTTGAAGCTCCTCGACGCCCCCCGCCAGGCCGAGGGTAGCCCGCGCCCCGAAGCCCACGACGCTCCCGCGCCCTTGCCCGATCCCGCTCTTCCCGGTTTTCCGCCGGCCGGGGAAGCCGCCGCTCCGCCGTTTCCCTCCCTCCCGCAATTTACCCCGCCGGTCCCTGCTGAACCGGCCTCGCCGTTATCTCCGGCCCAGCCCCTGCTCTCGCCCGCACCCGATCTGTCGGCCGTCCGCGGCGAGATCCAGCAGTCCGAAACCCGCCTCGTCACCCGCATGCAGTTGAGCGAAAAGGCCCTCGCCGTGTTGAACCGCGCGGTAGCCGACGCCCTCACCGCCCTGCGTACCCAGGTCGCCTCCCTCACCGGTCAACTCGCAGCCTTCGAAGACCGCGCCAACCTTGGCCTGGTCGGTGGCGGCGATGCCGCCGCGCCCGAGACCCTGGCCCGCATCGAGCAGACTCTCCAGGCTTTCGGCACGCGCATGGAAGTCATCGAGAAGGGCATCGCCGTGCTCCAGGATCGCGTGGGCAGGAACGAGCAGGATGCCCAATCCGCCCGTCAGCAGGTCAAGGTGCTGCACACCAGCGTCGCCGAGGATTTTGTGGCCTTCGAGCAGAGCTTGCAGAAGCAGGAACGGGCCGTCGATTCCGCCCGCACCGCCATGGCCCAGACCGACGATCTGGTCGAGCGCCTCGTGGAAGCCCTGGAAGCCCTTCAGGCCACCGTGCTGCAGCGTTCCGAACAGTTCACGGCTGATGTAAACTAAGAGCGTGGCGGACCCAAGCCGGTCCCGCCGGCCTGTTTTCCCGGAGTTCGAGCAGGTCAACCCTTTGGATTCGCGATCTACTGCCGCACCCCATCGCGGCTCCTCCCGGAGCGGCGATACTTTGGCGCAACGCCTGGAGCAGGGTCCGCTGCCTCTCGCCGACGCCTTGCACTGCGCCCTGGACATCGCCAGCCACCTGCGAGAGTTGCATGAAGATGGCCGCGTCCACGGAGAGATCGGCTCGCACCTGGTGGTGCTGCGCCACTCCCGCCACCTGCTGCTGCCGCCCAACAGCCCCCACGGCGATACCGGCAGCATCGCCGATGTGACCGCTTTCGGAACCCTGCTCTACGAGATGCTCACCAGCCGGAAGCCCACTACCGAGGCCCTGCTGTCCACGCCTCTTCAGCCGCCTCCCCGCAAAGGTCCGGGCGCGGTCTATTCGGCTGCCGTGCGCCTCGCGGAACGCTGTGTTACCGCGGTCCCCGAGAACGCCCCCAGCATGCAGAGGGTGCTCACGGAATTGCGCCTGCTCAGCGTGCAAACCCGCCAATGGGCGGAGGCCGAAAAATCCGCCGCCCGTCCCCCGGACGCCCCTAAACCCGCTCCGTCAACCGACCCAGGCGAAAAAGCGGTCGCCCTCGCCGGCGATGCCGCCGATGACGAGGATTCCGCCGATTCCCAATCCAGCCCCGGTGAGGAGGAGGACCTCATGGCCGACGGCAGATGCCCTCGCTGCCGCTGTTCCAAGGTTCGCGTCTCCCGCCCGCGCAACCGTCTGGAGCGCCTTCTGCGGGCTATCGGTTTGCCCGTCCGCCGCTGCCACCGTTGCTACTTCCGGTACATCGATTTGTTCAAAGCCTGCCTGGAGATGCCCGCCAAAAAGTTCAACCGCTAACTCGCCCCCGCATGCGTCCCCGGAAATCTTCTCGGCTTTACTTTGCGCCTTGGCTCTCTTCCCTCTCTACGCAACCCGGCGCGCCTGCTCCGCCAGCACCAGCGCGCCCAGCACGCCGGCCCTTTGTCCGAGCAC
>JASHSS010000570.1 GCA_030038565.1 Bryobacteraceae bacterium | reverse complement strand
GTCCGGCCGCGGGCACGGCCGGAGGGTCGCCGCTGCGCGGCGGTTCGCCGAAAGCGGACGGAACAATCGATCCGCCTGGCGGCGATCACCGGCTCGGGCAACCGCGCCGGCCCGTCGACGAGACGCGTTCCCAGCGCCGCGCGGCCGCGCGGCCCCGGCCGGCGTGGGCGCCAACTCGGCGGACCGCTGCGAGCACGAATGCGACGCCGAACGTCGGCCCGTGTGGGCAGGGCGTGAGGTCGCCGCTGCGTGGCGGTTCGCCGGAAACGGCCGGGATAATCGATTCGCCCAGCGGCGATCACCGGCTCGGGCAATCCGTGCCGCCGGTCGCGCGGCCCGGCCGGGGTGGGCACCAGTGCGCCGGGCCGAACGGGAGCACGTTGAGGAACGCGCCGCCGAACGTCAGGCCGCGGGCGCGCCGAGAGGGTTGCCGGATGCGCGGCGGAGGATGAACGCGTCCGCCTGGCGGCGATTCCCGCCTCGGGCAATCCGCCGCCGGCCGGCCGCGTGACCCAGCCGGCGGGGGCTAAGCACGACGATGAATGCGCCGAACGAGAGTCGGCCGCGGGCACGGCGTGAAGTCGCTGGCTGCGTGGCGGTTCGCCGAAAGCGGGCGGGACAATCGATTTCGCCCGGCAGCGATCCCACGGCTCGGGCGCACGCGCCGTCGGCTGCGGTCTTGGTGTTTGGATCGAGATTCGCTATTTGAACAGGCGAAGTTCCACATCGTGCATGCCGCCTCCGGCCAACCCGAACGCTGGTATGTCGCTCGGTCATCGCGCGGATGACCTCCGCCACTGTCCCCGCTACGGCTGGCCACACCCAAGCCGGACGGCGCCGGAGAAAACAACGCGCGTGCTCTGGCCTTGCAGGGATCGAAGCTCGTCATCGTCCAACTCTGGGCAAGATAAGCCTCTCTGCCGAGAGTGAGTCATACGTGGCTGTGCCGAATGGCTAACGCTTTTCATCAGGGTATCGATGGCATTCGTATTTAATGAGCGGCGTTGGTTGATTTGGCGTGTGATACCGTTTCCGGGTGCTACGCAAAAGTGACCCGGTAGCGCTTGGCTGAGATGACGCACTCCGACAACGGGGACCAAAACGTTCAGCGGTGTTGGAAGTAAAGCTCGTAGATCTGACGGCCATCCCGGTTTAAAGTACGCGTGGGAGCGTCATCCTTGGCTCGTCCGATAGCGTGCGTGAATCCTCCGATTTCCTCGTTCTTCAGGGACACGATCCTGTGGACCCGTCCCGTATCCACCTGAGTCTCATTCAAAGCGTCTCCCGCCCGGAATAGAATTGCAGTGCTAGTCCTGTTCCAGCTCGGCCAGTCCGCACGGCCGTTAGAGAGCGTGCTCCATTGGTTTTTGTCAAAGCGGTAAAGCCGAAGACGCCCTTGACCGTCCCGTTCGAGAGCCGCAATCATTTTGCCGTCGGGCGACCAACGCGGGCCGAACAAGCCATCCGAACCCGGAAGTTTCGTGACCTGTCCGCTGTTCAGGTCGACGATTCGGATATACGCGCTTTCCCGCGCACTCCGCACATCCAGCCCGTAGGCCAGGTGTTTGCCGTCTGGAGACCAGCTCGGATCTCCTTGTGAGCCGGCATCCGATGAGACGGCCAGGTGCACTGCGCTGCCATCGGCATCGACAAGAAACATTCTCAAGGGCATATCCGGCCTTTCCTGGGCATTGAAGGCTAGCCGCTTTCCGTCAGGAGACCAATGTGGATAGCGGGCGATCACCGGCGGACTGGTAAGTTGAATCGGCTGTCGGCCATCGGCATCGCGCACCCATAGCGTTTGCTGGGGATAAGTCACGTAGGCCACACGCTTTCGATCCGGCGAGAATTCGGCTGCCTCGGCCGAGATCCCATCCAGCAGCGGCTTCCATTCATTCTCGCCTGCGTCAAAGCGTTGCATCTCCCCTAAGCGATCGACGCCAATTGCAGTGAAGGAACCGCCGGAGCGGAGCCGGACGCGGTCGGAGAACTCGGGCTCGCTCTCCGTCAACTTCGTGGGAACCGCATCGGCTTGCCGAAACGGCGGCGAAGCCTCGCGCCGGGCCCAGAACCCGCCATCCGCAGCAAACAGTTCGAGTGGCCTGTCCGGGACCCATCCGATGGGCAAGTGATTCTTCGCTTGCCACGCTGCAATTACCGGGCGCAATCTTGTCCCGTCCTGCCGCACTTCCCAGGCGGCGGTCTGCGCTGACAAGGGGTTTTGCCGTGAGAACGCGATGACCTGTCCTCGCCGATCCCAGGAGACCGAATTCAGAATGCTGTCCCTTAATTCCACCAGCCGCCTCGGAGGACCATGATGCGGAATCACCCACAGTGCACTTTCCGTGGTAAACGCGATGGTTCCATCCGTTGGCGAGTATGCCGCCGACGTCGCGGGTAGCACATCGAGCCGCCTAGCGGTCTCTTCCGCGATTTGCAGCGTCCAAAGCGGCAGCGTTCGGGTCCGATCCTTAACCACGCCAGCCGTGAGGAGGATTTCTTGCCCATCCGGCGAGAGGTCCTGAAGGCTGCAAGTTGGTCCCGGCAGGGTGATCGGCAGCCGCGAAGGCTGGCCCCCCCTCACCGGTATCTGCGCGAGAAACGACTCACTGCCATAACTGGCTAGGAAGTAAATCCTGGTTCCATCGTTCAGGGCAGGCCCGAATTTGTTGAAATTGTCCGTGGTCAGCTTGCGCCAGCGCAAATCCGGCAGGGGTGGAGGAACCAATTGCCAGACGCTGTAAGCGACTGCCGCCGCAACAAGGCCGGCGGCTACGAGTCCCACCGGAATCCATGGACTCCGAGGTGGGAAAATGGATCCTCCTGTTGGCTCCCGGTCCACAACTCCCATGAAACGATAGCCGTACCCCGGCAGTGTTTCGATATACCGAGGAAGGGCCGCGGAGTCGGACAGGGCGGTCCTCAGCTTATTAACCGCTCGGTTCAATCCTTGTTCGAAATTGCCGGCACAGTCGTCGAGCCAAAGAAGTTTTCGCAGTTCCTCTCGTGTCACCAATTCCCCGGGTCGCTCCAGAAGGGCGATCAAAAGACGAAAAGGCTGGTCCGCCAATTTGACGCGGAGACCTGCCTTTCGAAGCTCCCCGGTCTTGCGATCTGCTTCGAACACACCAAAGCGAATCACGGGATTGGATTCCGCGGCGGTAGTGGTGGGGGCTTGATGTAACGGGTCGCGAATTTCCCCCGCCTAGCGGCCAGCTTTTCCCAAATTAGTTCCTGCCGTCCCGGAAGGAAGCGAGCGGTACGGGCGGTGCCGAGCGTGCAAAAAGCCAGCGGGATCGCACTTATCCCACAGCAATCCCATCCCGCCGAAACAGCCTCTGCATAATAGATC
>JASHSS010000569.1 GCA_030038565.1 Bryobacteraceae bacterium | reverse complement strand
GGCCCATCGCCCAAAATCGCGTAGTTGAAAAGGTAAGTGAGCGTGGTCAGCGGCCGATACAACCCCTGGCCCACGTTGGGGTACCAGTATTCGGTGGTCCCGATGAGGTGCAGGTTATGCGCCGTGGCCGCCGTGATACGCGGATCGTTCAGCAGGATGGCGGCGTTGTCGAACACCAGTGCCCCGCTGAAGGAATTCGAATACGCCGCCAGCGTGATCAGCCATAACCCCGCCACCGGCAGGATCCCGCGCCGCCACCCGCCGCGCCCGCCGGCCGGCCCCTTCGAGACCGCCGGGATGGCCTGCGAAGCCGCCTTCGACCCACCGGTTCTCACCCCGGTATTCTTGCGCATGTCCTCAACCCGGCTTGCCCACCCGCAGCCCGCTCCACTCCTCCGCCAGCACGATGGAATTCGCGGGATTGTGCGGATTGTACTTCACCGAAACCGGCCCCGCCGCCGCAAACTCGGCCGGCAGGAAGGCTTTCAGGGGACCGATATCCTGGCAGGCGGTGTATTCCACGCCCCGCACGTCATACGAATAGAACAGCATCTCGCCGCGCAATTCCACCAGCGTGGCGTCCCCCATTTTCCCGCCCGCCGCCAGCGCCGCGCGCCTCCGCCGTTCCCGCTCCGCCGGCGTAATGCGCGACGCCTTCCACGAGCGGTGAGCAATCAGAGCGACCAGAACTATGAGCACTCCGGCCAGGATCAGGGTGACCGTGTCCGCGGCCGAGAGAGAAGCCAGAGCACCCGGCATCTTTTGTAAGCGGCCTACCCGGCGACCGGCGCCTCCTGGAAGACTTTGCCCCAGTCTTTCAAAAATTGCTCCAGTCCTTTGTCGGTGAGCGGGTGGTTGAAAAGCTGGTCCATCACCTTGAACGGCATCGTGCCGATGTCCGCCCCCGCCAGCGCCGCGTCCATCACGTGCATCGGCGAGCGCAACGACGCCGCCAGCACCTGGGTCGAGTATCCGTAGTTCTTATAGATCCGCACGATATGCTGGATCAACTCCATGCCCGACGAGCTGATATCGTCCAGCCGCCCGACGAACGGGCTGATGAAATAGGCGCCCGCCTTGGCCGCGATCAGCGCCTGCGTGGCCGAAAAGCACAGCGTCACATTTACGCGGATGCCTTCCTTACTCAGCGCTGAGCAGGCCATGATTCCGTCGCGCGTCAACGGGCACTTCACCACGATGTTCTTGTGGATCCTGGACAGGTTGTGGCCTTCCCGGATCATCGCCGGAGCCTCCGTGGCCACCACTTCCGCGCTGATATCGCCGTCCACAATGTCGCAGATCAGGCGCACCTGTTCTTCAATCGGCCGCCCCTCTTTGGCGATCAGGGAGGGATTGGTCGTGACGCCATCCAGGATTCCCCAACTGGCGCCCTTCTTCAACTCGTCCAGGTTCGCGGTATCGAGAAAAAACTTCACAGCGCTCCCCTCCGGATCACCCTCAGTTTAGCATCACGGGAAGGGAGCTGCCATCGTCGGAAGCGGCGTGATCGATGTGCCGGCATCGGCGCCGGCCCGCCAGGTAAGGCGAGGAAAGTGGTTGCTTACCAGCCGGCCGCGTCCCCGTCGAATCCGGTGGTCCGCCGGCCTGCGGGCTGGCGCTTACCTTACGGGGCGCCCTTCGCGCCCGCGCGCCCTCATTGTTTCGGCAGGAACGAAACCGAGGTCTGCTGGGTCCACGCCGCCCCGCTGGCATCCCGGCCGGTGAAAACGATCGGCGCCGTCATCGGCGCGACAATCGTGGCCGATTGCAGATTCGCCGAAAGCGTGCCGTGCGCCGGAAGCGCGGTGCTCCCGAAAAAGTTGCCGATCGAAGTCGCGTAGCTCACTCCCCCGAACGTAAATCCAGTCACCGTGGTGGCCACTCCCGCCGTTTCCTTCAACTGGATGGTGAACGAGAAGATCGCCCCATCGGCCGCCGGCGCCTGCTGGTAGACCGGATTGGGATTTACCGTCACGCTCACCGCCGAGGAAGCCGTCGGCGTTCCCAGGTTGAGCGTAGCGCTTGCCGAGGAACCCGTGAATGTGAGGCTGCCCCCATAAGCAGCCTGTACCGTGTTGTTGGGTGTCAGCAACTGGCTGCCGAAAACCGTAATCGACGCGGTCGCCGTTCCGCCCGACCCCGCAAGCACCCCCGCCCCCAGCAAACTGCCTCCCAGGGTGAACGATACCGTGCCGGTGGGCGACACCGTGCCGCTGGCCGCCTTCACCGTCGCCGTCAGCACCGTCGAACCGCTGGGCAGGATGGTGGCCGCGCTCGCCGCGAGCGTCATGCTGGTGGCGGTCACCGGAAGATTGGCCCACGTCGCGATCAGGTTGTAAGCGTCTACCGATCCCAACCCCGTTACCAGGTCATAACCGACGCCGGCCGTATACCCGAGGGAACCGTTGACGCAGTCCGGCGTGCCTGACTGGCATGGAACGATGTTGTTCCCCGTGGTCACATCGTGAAAAACGCCCGATTTCCCGCTCGCCGCCAGGCTATACAGCTTGGTGTTGATGTTGCCGAGGCCGGCTTTCGCCTGCACGTTGTTCGCGACCAGGAACTGGTTGAGCACCGCCAGGATTCCGGCCATCGAAGGCGATGAGGCGGATGTCCCGCCCACGCCAAAGGCCTCGCCCCCCGAAACGATAATGTACGAGTCGTGGGCGTCCGAGGCGTTCAGGGAGATATCCGGCACATCGCGCGCCCCATCGTTGGGCACGCCCGCGCCTGTCTGCCACGAGGGCTTCTTGAACACCGAACTCAGCCCGCCGGTCGAAGCTGCAAGCGACCCGCTCGCCAGTGTGTCGTTCCAGGCCATCTCGGGGATATAGGAAAGCGCCGAACCGCCGTACGGCCCGTTCGTGCTGCTCCAGTAGATCCCTCCTCCCTCGTTAAATTCCGTGCCCCCTACCGCCGTCACCTCCGGAACGCTGGCGGGAACCCCGACCGCCAGCCCGTTCACCGCAATCGCGGCATCCGGGTCGCAGCCCGCCGCGCCCGAGTCCCCCGATGAGGCCAGCCACGTGATCCCCAGGGAATTCCCTTTCTGCGCCTGCGTCTCCATCACCGAAAGGCTGATCCCTTCCGCCGCCGCCTGTGCTTCGCACAGCCCGAAGCTCTCGCTGATCACGGGCGCCAGGTCGTTGTCGATCGCGAAGTAAGCCGAGTAGCCCGCATCGTCGCTGAAAACATACAGCAGGTTCGCAAATCGCGCCACCGCGCCGGCCCATTCCAGATCCAGGTCGGCCTCGATTTCGTCTTCCGTGATCCCCGGGTAGCTGCCCACGGAATACAGTTGAACCGGCGTTCCCGGCAGGTCCCACGCGCCACGGAACGCCTCGATGTCGCTTAGGTCGATGTCGCTCTGCCCCACGATCGCGATGTTTTGCCCCGCCCCCGTGTATCCGTAGTTGTACAGCGGCATCAGATCGTAAATCGTCGCGAAATCGTCCGGCAGCAGGTAGTGGGATCCATCCGTCGCCGTGAAGTTCGCGGTGAGGCGCTTCCGCGGCGCGCGAGGGTGAAAGTCGTGCAGCCCCAAAACTGCCGTCACCAGGGGCGCGACGGCCGCCGGCAGCGACACGTCCGTGGCATTCGCGAAATGCGTCTTCGACCCCACCCGATAGCGGTGGATCTGCGTTTCCAGAGCCGTCTCCACCTGGCTGGCCGTGCCGCTGAAACTGATGAAGTCGCGGCCTTTCGCCGTATACTGCACGGTGAATCCCTGGGCGCGCAGCCACCCGGCGATCTTGTCCAGGTCCCCCGCGCTCACCCCGAACCGGTCGGCGTACTCCTCCGGCGTCAACCACTTGTGGTAGTTCGGCGAAGTGGAATCCTGCTGCTCCGCCAGCAGTTGGTCGAGTGCCGCCTGCTGGGCAGCCGCCCGCCCCAGCATCAGGGTGACGTTGCCCAGCCGGAAATCGGCTTCCACCGCCCCCAGGTCGTTCTTCGCCTGCGCCAGGAGAGGAACGCTGCCCCGCAATACCGTCGTCGGGCGGCCATCGATGGGCGCTATGATGCGATCCTGCTGGGCCGGTAACACCGAAGCAAACAGGCAGACAAGGAGTACGGTGCGGACACCGATGCGCAATACCATGACTCCTTCTACCGCCCGGCGCGAGGCGCTGTCCATTACCTAAAGGTTTATGGAGTGGTGTAGCCGGAGGTAAACAGTTCTTCCGCTTGCTCCACATGGGCCTGCGCCCCCAGCGGTGGGGCAGGCGATTCGCCTGCCCAGGGCCGGCCAAAGGCCCGCCCCGCCAACGGCTCGCGAATCTGCGCTCGAAGGCCCGCGAAGCTCTGACCAATGCACCGATAGAACCCGCCGGCGTGGCGGCGCCCTGCGTCCGCCCCAGCGTCCGCCCGCCGGCGCCCGGTCTTTATCCCTTCACTGGCTTATCCGAAGCCTTCCATTTCTTCTCGTCCCAGTACAGGACTCTTCCCTCCCGGTACGATTGCACCGCCAGGTTGATCACCACCACGGCGCGCGCGCCGGTCTCCACATCCAGGTGCGGCTTCTGGCGCGTGCGCATGCAATCCAGGAAATTGCCCACGTGCGCCTGCATCGGGTCGGCCTGGTCGATCGGAATCTGGATCGGCTTGGTTCCGAACTTGTCGGCGTAGGTTTGCCCGCCGATCGCCTCCTGCTGCCGCGTCGCCGGATTGCGCTCTACCTGCGGCGTCACCGTGATGAACGGAACCATGCCCTCGAACATACCGTGGCTTACCAGCTCGATGGTGCCGGCGTGGCCGCGGATCGTGCCCGGAATATGGGTGCGGTTGGCCATCGACGAGGTCAGCACCAGCGAATGCCCCTTGGCGTAATCGGCCATCAGGTGGAAAGTGTCGGGCACTTCGCGTTCGTCCTTGAAGACGTAGATGCCGCCCGTGGCCATCACCCGGCTGGGGAACTGCGGCTCGTCCCAGCACACGTTCAACGGCGCCACCACGTGGTAGAACAGGTCCGTGGCGATGCCGCCCGAATAATCCCAGTACTTGCGGAAGCGGAAGAAGCGGTCGGCGTTGTAGGGCCGTTTGGGCGCCGGCCCCAACCACATTTTCCAGTCGATGAAATCCTCGCCCTTGCCGTCCGGGCCGGCATTCGGATCGATCGGCCAGCCGTCGTTCCATTCGCCGCCGAAGGAATTGCGGTGGTACGATCCCTGGCTCATGATCATCTGCCCGATCATCCCGTCGGCAATGGCCTTCTTGGCCTTCCACCAGATGTCCGCCGAAGTCGTTTGCGATCCCACCTGCAACACCCGCTTGGTCTCTTTCACCGTGTTCACCAACTGATGCGCTTCCTCGTTGGTGTGGACCATGGGCTTTTCCAGGTACACGTCCTTGCCACCGTCCATGGCGTCCAGGGCGCATCTGGCATGCCAGTGATCCGGCGTCGCCACGATCACGGCGTCCACATCCGCCTGCGCCAGCAGCTCGCGATAGTCCAGGTACCCCTTGACCTTATAAAGGTCCGCACCCTTACGCTTGCGTTTTTCGTAGACGTCGCATACCGCCACGATCTGGCAGTTATTGTTATGCCCCTGCCCGTACCGGGCAAACTGGCCGGCGACGTATTCTCCGCGCCCGCCGTAGCCGATGACACCCACGTTGATTCGATCGTTGGCGCCGATAACACGGCCCGACGACTTGGCAGCGGACTTCCCGAAAGCCGAAGCGGCGTTCAGCGCCAGCCCGGCCATTCCCGCGGTCTTCAGAAATTCCCGGCGATGAGGATCGTTTTCGGACATGCAGCACTCCTGTTCTGGGTACCGTCCATTATCGCGCGTTTTGCGCGCTCACTGGTTCACGTTCACCACTTCTTCGAAAATCTGCGGCGCCAGCTGGATTCCGCTGACGCGCAGGCGCTCCAGAATCCGCGGGCTGGTCCCGGTGGCCCGGAAACGCCCTTGCACCTTGCCGGCGTCGTTCACCCCAGTGCGCTCGAAGGCGAAGATCTCCTGCAAGTGCACCTGGTCGTCCCGAATCCCCAGCACCTCCGAAATACTCAGAATCTTCCGCGTGCCGTCCTGCAGGCGCGAAACCTGCACCACCACCTTGATGGCGCTGGTGAGCTGTTGCAGGATCACCCGCGTGGGAATCTCCAGGTCGGCCATCATCACCATGGTCTCCAGGCGCGAAAAGGCGTCTCGCGGCGTATTGGCGTGGACCGTGCTCATGGACCCCTCCACGCCCGTGTTCATCGCCTGAAGCATGTCCAGGGCTTCGGCGCCGCGGCACTCGCCCACGATAATTCGGTCCGGCCGCATCCGCAATGCCGTCCGCAGCAGCATGCGCTGGTTGATGCCGCCTTCCTTGTTCAAATTCGGCGGGCGCGTCTCGAACTTCACCACGTGCCGCTGCTGGAGCTGCAATTCGGCGGTGTCTTCGATGGTAATGATGCGCTCCTCTTCGGGAATGAACCGTGAGAGCGCGTTCAACATGGTGGTCTTGCCCGACCCGGTGCCCCCGGAAATCAGGATCGTGGTCTTGGCCTGGACCGCCGCCGCCAGGAAGCGCAGCATGCCGGCCGTGAGGGTCTTGAACTGCAGCATCTCGTCCTGCGTGATCACGTGCCGCCCGAAACGCCGGATACTCAGGCACGGCCCATCCAGCGCCAGCGGAGGGATGATGGCGTTGACCCGCGAGCCGTCCTGCAGCCGGGCATCCACGATGGGCTGCGCTTCGTCGATGCGCCGGCCCACCTGCGAGACGATTTTCTCGATGATGTGCAGGAGGTGGCCATCGTCCTTGAACCGCACCGGGGTCTCGGAAAGCTTGCCGTTGCGCTCGATGTAGACCTTGTTGTAGCGGTTCACCAGGATATCCGAAATGGTCGGCTCTTTGAGCAGGGTTTCGAGCGGCCCCAGCCCGAGCACCTCGTCGAGCACTTCCTCCACGATGCGGCTCTGCTCGGCCGTGGTCATGGGCACCCGTTCTTCGTCCAGCAACCGCTCCACGACGCGGCCGATCTCGGCGCGCACGCGGTCCTTGGGGATGGACGAGACGCGATCCATGTTCAGCACCCCCAGCAGCTTGCGATGGATCTCGCTTTTCAGTTCGAAGTAACGGTCGGCCATGCGCCCGCCCATGGCAGGGGTTCCACCGCGCACCGGCATTGGACGATTATTCGATCCCACGGATTCTCCTGGAGTGGCGCTGGCTTGGCGTGAGTACAATTATAGCCCCATGCGAAAGGCCCGCCCGGCGTTGTGCGTTTTCCTGCGGCAGATGGTCCCCAGTGACGACGCCATCGCCCGCATTATATGTGGGCCACGAATCTGATCCTTGCCGGACCCGTGCTGCGGGATCACGAACGAAAAGTTAGTTTGTGTCCACCAATTCCGCGTACAGATCGGAAGTTGGCGCAGCCCTTCCCGCCGCCAGGAACGATCGGAACGCCCGCGCGGAACCGCTGCACACCGGCCCGCTCAATTCTCCGCTGCGCCGCCCACCCCCGCGCGGCTCGAGAGGCAAGCGGCGGCCAACGCGTGCGCCTCCGCCTTGGGGAAGTAAGGCGACACCGTTTCCAGCGATCTCTCCAGGTAATCGCGGGATGCCCCGCACCCTCCGCCTGCCACCGCCGCCAGGTGACGCCAGGCCTCGGCATCGGCGTGCAGGGGGCCGGAGATGGCCAGGTTCAGTGCGCTCGAGAATTCGTCTTCGGCGCGCACCCAGTCCTTGCGCCGGTAGAGCAGGATTCCGCGA
>JASHSS010000054.1 GCA_030038565.1 Bryobacteraceae bacterium | reverse complement strand
TAGTAAGTGGCCTCGCCGAAGTAATAGACGAGATCGCCCAGGTGATACAGGAACGAAGGCACATCGGCCGGATTGGCTTCGGTGAAGTCGCTCACCATCTTGTCCGCCACCAGCGACTGGGTGGACGGGCCGGTGACGCTTCCCGTATCGCCGACGGAGTGGAACACAATCTGGCCGGACTGCTGAATCGTCTGCGTTTTGGCCGCCCCGGCGCTGCCGTACACCTGGGCCAGGGTCAGAATCGGTTCCACCGCGCTACCCACCGGCTCCGGCACGGGTTCGAGGTTGGTGAGCTCCTTGATGTTCTGATCGGTGACCGGATTCTTGAACCCTGTGGGATCGGGGGAAGGCTGCGGTTGCGCGAAAACGGGCTGGCCGCTGGCGGAGGCTGCCGGCCGGGTTTTTTCCCCGGAGCCGTGGCTGGCCTGCTTGGCCGTTTTGACCGGGCGTTTTGGCATGGTGACCCTCCAGTTGCGGATAGTGTATCATCGGCTGCCCGGCGCCACCGTGAGCTCTTAATGGTGTTAGTTCTTAACGGCACCCAAACGGGGACACCCATGGATTCTCCCGCGCCGGAACAACTGGCCAACGAGTTTCATCGCACGCGCGTGCACATTCTGGCCGCGCGGAACTGTGGCTGAATGAGGTTACCTGGGCGAACCGGGGCAGGCTGCGCCGATGCTGGCGTGGCGGCTCCGCGAGGCGTAGAAGCGCATCGCTTGAATCAACCGCTTGACCGATTCTGCGCAGAGCATCGAGCCGCCGCTGGCCGCAGAAAACCTCCGGACGGTTCCGGTTCCGCAGTGGGTCATGGCCATAGTCGACGTGTGGATTGCCGCAGCATTCTGCCTGGCCCTGCCTCGGCACACAGGAACCCGGAACGGCGGGAACGGCCAAGCGTGGCCCTTATGCCTTTGCAACTGGCTGATTCCGCAGACCTTAGTTTTGGCGAAGGGCCACGCCTGGCCGTTTGGCTATTTCGCCTGTAACTCCAGCTTGTTGATCTTCTGCTCGAATTGGGCGTAGGGCAGGGCCCCCACCACCAACTCGCCATCCACCCCCTGGGCGGTGCTCTTGCCGATCACGAAGGTGGGAGTGGCCTGGGCGCCGATCTTGGTCGCTTCCGCCACGTCGGCCTCCACGGCGCTTTTGTATTTCCCGCTCTCCACGCAGTTGCGGAAGGCCAGGGTATCCATCTTCAGATCGGTCGCGAATCCCGCCAGGTGGTCCAGATCGAGTTTGTCGGGGTTCGATCCCATCAGGTTGCGCAGGGCCCAGAACTGTCCCTGGTCGGCCGCGCAGCGCGCCGCCTGGGCCGCCCGCGTGGCGTTGGGGTGCAGCGCGTCCAGCGGCAGATCGCGGCTGTAAAAGCGTACCTTGCCGGTGTCGATGAAGTTCTTCTTCAGATCGTTGAAGACAGTCAGGTGGAATTGCCGGCAGAAGGGGCACTGATAGTCGGTAAACTCCACCATGGTGACGGGCGCGTCCTTCGACCCCAGCATCTGGGTGCCTTCCAGGTTCAGCGTGGCGCGGGTGGGCTCGGCCGGTCCCTGCTTGGCGGCCGCCTGCTTCTCCAGCAACTGCCGGATCTGCCGCAACTCGTCCAGGATCTGGTCCGCCTGCTGCCGGGTGATCCCCTGCTCCTGAGCCGCCAGTGGCGCCACCAGCGGAGCCATGAGCGGCACCACCGCCAGCAGGGCCATATGCTTCGCGTACGCGAATAACTTGGTCATGGTCTTCTTAATTCCTCTCCAGGGTCAGCATGTATTGGCTGCCGGGGATGTGCTCCCGCTCCGAAACCAGCCGGAAATGGTTGGCTTCGATTTCCCTGATGACGTCCGGCTTGTCCAGCCGGATATGGGTGAGCGCCCGGCCGTTCGGCATGGCGTCCTTGGACTTGTAATACTCCACGATGATGAGCTTGCCGGCGGGTTTCAAATCCTTATGCAGCGCGGCCAGCATCTTTTCGGGGTAATTGAAATGGTGGTAGGCATCCAGCACCAGGATCTCGTCGATCTGGCCTTCCGGCAGGTTCGGATCGGTTTCCGTGCCCTTGATCAGAAGCACGTTATGGAGTCCCGCGTTGGCCACCGCCTGTTTGGCGGACGCCAGGAAATCGTCGAAAATATCTTCGCCGATGACCCGTCCGGCGGGACCCACGGCGCGGCTTAAAAACGGCAGCATGTAGCCTACCCCAGTGCCCACATCGGCCACCGTCATGCCGCGCTGGAGCCCCATGGCCGCCACCAGTTCCTGCGGTTTCTGGCGTTCGTCGCGGGCCGGGTCGGCGAGTCCCTTGGCCACCGCCTGCCGTCCTTCGGGAGTCTGGTAAGTGGAGTTGGCCTGCGTGGCCACCTGGGCATCCAGCGCGGTGGCCAGCGCCAACACCGCCGCACACAGCGCGAGCGCCCGCGGGCGCCGTACGATCGTCTTCATAGAGCGGTCTCCATGGGCAGCGCCAGGGGCGCCTCGAGCATGAAATCGAGCCGCGCCATTTCGGCTGCCGCTTCGCGAATGGATTGCTCCGAAGTCGGCTCGACGGTAATCACGAACGGAAGGTCGTGCTTGGTTTCGCACGGTTCCTGGAGAACGGCTTCCAGGCTGATATTCTTGCTGGCCAGGATGCCGGCCAGGCGGGCGATGATGCCGGGCCGGTCGCTCACCCGGAAGCGCAGGTAATAGGCCCGCTTCTGCAAGGTGACGGGCACCGGCCGGTTCTCGCCCAGGCGCTCGTGGGCGAAAGGCGAAACGCGCTCCGGGCTGCCGCTGCGAATCTCGCGCGCCACCCGCATCAGGTCGCTCACCACCGCCACGCCCGTGGGATGCCCCGCGCCCCACCCGTAATAAAACGTGTCTTCGCCGTAG
>JASHSS010000568.1 GCA_030038565.1 Bryobacteraceae bacterium | reverse complement strand
AAGAACTGCTGCGCGCAGCGGGGTCGGCCGGCTTGATGGAGGCCACTTCAAACGCCGGCGGCTGCCCGTGCGCGGAGATGGCCGCCAGCACCCAGACCGCCGCGTGGATCCGCCATCCCGCCATTGCTCGCCAGTATAGACGCTCGGCCGGCCGCGAATGTGGATGTCGATTGCCCGGCAGGCGAATCGCCTGCCCAACAAACAATTACGGTTAGTGGTGGGCAGGCCCTCAGCCTGCCATCTCGGCGGCCGTGCTATACGTGCTGTCCCATGGGCTGCGCCGCGTGCGCGCCGGGGAGACGGAACAGGAACCTGGCGCCCCGTCCGGGTTCCGATTCCACCCACAGGTCGCCGCCGTGATCGAGGACCGTCTGCCGGGTGAGCGCCAGCCCCAGGCCCAAGCCGTTGCGCTTGCCCGCGCTGACAAAGGGCTGGAAGAGCTGGTGGCGGATCTCCGCCGCGATGCCGGGGCCGTTGTCGGCCACTTCCACCAGCGCCATGCCGTTCTCCAGACGCGCCGCGAGACGCACCTCGCCGCCTTCCGGCATGGCCTCCAGGGCGTTGCCGATCAGGTTCACAAAGGCTCGCTCCATGCGGTTGCGCTCCAGCGGCAGCTCGATTTCCGCCGGGATTTCGAGCCCGATGGCGACGCCCTGCGCGCCGGCCACCGCCCCCAGCGAATCGCACGCCGCCAGGGCCACTTCCCGCAAGCGGCACATCTCGGCAGCCTGGGTCTTGCCGCGCGAAACGTTCAGCAGGTCCTGCAGCAGTTCCTGAATGCGCCGCGAAGCCCTATAGATGTTGCCCGCCAGCCGCTTCACGTGCGCCGGCGGAAGGTCGGCATCCACCAGCATCTCCGACCCGCCGTAAATCGCCGCCAGCGGGTTGCGCAGGTCGTGCACGATCGAGCCGGAGAGGCGCCCGATGGTCGAAATGCGTTCCTGCCGGATCAACTCCTCGCGCGCCTGGCGGATCGAGGCGCACATGGTGTTGAAGGTGCGCGCCAGCCGCCCCATCTCGTCCTGGCTGTTCACCTCCACCTGGATGGCGTAGTTCTGGCGGGCCACCTCGGCGGCGGCGCGGTCCAGTTGCTTCACCGGCTCCACAATCCGCCGCGCCAGGAAATACGTGAGCAGCAATCCCAATGAGACGGCCACCAGCCACAGCAGCACGATGTTGGTCTTCATCGCGGAGATGCGCTGCCGCGCGTCCTCAAACGAGCGCAGAATGCAGATTTCACCCACCGGCTTGCGGTTGATATCCAGCAGCGGGGTTTCCAGGCGGGCGTATTCCACCACTCCGTCGCTCACCTGCCCGGTCGCGCGCGCCCCGGCCATACGGGCCACCACCGCCGCGGTGGCCCGCGGGTTCAGCGTGGAGGCGATCACCCGCCCCTCGGCAAGGAACAGAAACTCGCTGCCGCCGGTGGCTCCCGTCAACTCCTGGGCCACCCCCGCGTCCACCGGATAACCCGCCACCAGCACATCCAGAAGCGCCTGGCCCCCGGTGGAATCCACGTACACCGGCGTCACCACAATATCGTAGAGCTCGCCATTTTCCAGGAAAAAGCCGGACGATTGTTCGGGGAAGCGCGGCGCAGCGGCCTCCACCACCCCCAGATTCTGATCCAGGGAGAGCGATGTCTTGCCGCCCAGCGAGGCGACGATCTTGCCGCTTGGGGTGGTCACCAGGAAGATGGCGTCTTCGGTCGAGATCTTCGACCACAGATCCCCGGCCGCATCCTGGATGGTGGCCCGGTCGCCGGTCGAAAACGCCGCCCGCACGTTGGGCATGGTGCTCAGCAGCAGGCTGACCGACCCCAGCCACTTGGCGCGCGAATTCCACAGCGACTGGTAGGCTTGAAAACTGGTCTTCACCTCCTGCTCCAGGCTGTCCGACACGGTGCGGGAGATATTGCCCAGCACGATCAGGCCGGTCACCGCGAACAAGGCCGTTACCGCCACCGAAGTGGAGAGCAGGATCTTCCACAACAGCGACAGCCTGGAAAAACCCAGCGGCCTCATTTGATGGCTCCCGGATAAGTGCTGTTGTTGCTGACCGGCGGATATTCCCGGCCGTACTTATTCAGGTGCGAAGCCGGCAGAAAGCCCGTCTCGGAGATCGAGATCAGGGGCAGCGCCAGCCCTCCTTCGGGCACCGTGATGCGCCGCTCCAGAAAGCGCAGATTGTCGGGGAGCGCGCGTTCGTGGAAAATGCGCAACTGGTAATCGCCGGGCGGCACGTCGGGTATATTGTACTTGCCCGTGGAGGGCGTCAGGGCATACCACGGCACCGGCAGCACGGCGATGATGGCGCTCATGGTGGGGTGAATGTTGCAGAATACGCGCACGATTCCGGGGTGGTGGAAGCTCCAGCCCTTGCTGGTTCCCGGCTTGTAGAGGCCCAGGTCGAACTGCTCGCCTTCGAAGTTCGAAAAAGCGTTGTGGTAGATCGGATCCAGGTTGGGAAAATCCACCGTGCTCCCCAGCGGAACGGCCGTCACGTGCGGCAGGAAATGACGGTCCTTCTGGAGGATCTCGACCCGCCGTGGCGCCACCGCGGGGGCCGCGTGGTCCACCGGCTCCAGCCAGATCACCACGCCGGAATAGTCTTTGTTGCGGCGCACGGCGGCCTCCCGCGAGTTGGTCAGCTCCACTTCGCCGTGCACCCCGCCTGACGCCGGCGGCTGGGGCGGGGCCATTGCGAAGCCCAGACTAAAATAGATAAGCCAGCGCCAGGTCATAATGATTATTGATGCGTACACCCTGCGCCAGGTACACGGTGCGCAGTTGGGTGATTTCCGGACCCAGTAACACGTTGGGCGCCAGGCGGAAGAAAACATTCCCGCCGTAGAGCAGGTTCCGGGCGATGCGCCCGGCCATCAGGTCGCTGGCCTGATCGTTCTGCTGCCCGCTGAACACGTGCACGTCCACCCGCGGCAGCAAGTGCCAGGTGAGCTGCCCCCACCCTCCGCGGCTGTGAACGGCTTCCGCCTCGCCATCGTAGAAGCCGAAGCCTTGCTGGTAGCCTTCGCCCAGCGGCGCAACATTCTTCCCGTCGTAGAACGCCCCGGTGAACTCGATCTTGCGCAGCGGATTGAGGCCCCAGTCCAGCGAAAACAGGTTGGAGGGGATGGAGGCGCCGCCGGCGTGGGTCACGCTGGAGTGGAACCCGGCCGCCACTTCCAGATGCCGGTCGCTGTCCAGGTTGTGGAAGAATTCGTAGCGGCCCTCCAGGCCCGGCCGCGCGGCTTCCACCGTTCCGGTGAACGTGCTGCCGGCGTAAGGGCCGGCCTCGCGCGTCTCGATCACCCCCATCTGGGCCCGCAGCCCGGTGTTGTCGCCGAAGCGGAAATCCTGTTCCAGGCGGACTTGCGGCAGCCAGAGCCACAGGTTGCCCGCCCCGGTCAGCGGCGAAACACCCACTTGGGCCAGCGAACTGGGTTCGCGCGGATTAAAGATGGGTTTCTCCACTCCCACCATAATGCTCCGGCTGAGCCAGTCCACTTCAATCTCCCCGGTGCGCATGCGTACGACGTTGCCCGTGCCGAAGAAATCCATGTACACGTTGCCGTGCACGGAACCGCCCCAGAAGGTCGTGGGACCGCGGAAATCCAGTCCGATGATGGTCTGGCGCAAAGTGGCGCCGGCCTCGCCCGGACCGGGGGCGACGGCCGTTACCGGGTATTCCACGCCGCCGCTCTCGCTGGAATCGAGAAAGGCGTTGAACAGCATCATCCCGGTCAGGCGGATGGGGAAGCGCTCGGAGGCTTCCACTTTGGTCTGGGCCATTTCCTCGATGCGCTGCTGATCGATGGCCACCTTTTCGTCCAACGACTGGGGGACGGCGGCTTGAGGGCTGGCAGGGGCAGGGGCCGAGGCCGCCCCGGGCGCGGCAACCGGCCCGGCCATTTCCGTCGAGGTCCCATCCAGACGCGCGCGCAGCGCCTTGACCTCGTCGGCCAGTTCCCGGTTCTCGCGCTCCAACCGGTCCAGGCGCGCCAGGATGGGGGCCAGTTCCGGCGGCCCGGGAGCCTGGGCTTCCAAACCAATCGGCGCTACCAGAAAAACCACCGGCAGTGCCCTGAACCATCTACTGAGTCGCGCCATCGAGAATCTGCTCCAGTTTCCGTCGAACTTGGGTGGGGGAATAAGGTTTGGGAAAGAAGGCGCTTACGCCCAGGGCGGCCACGCGCTGCGGAGTGGCGGGGTCCGTGTCGGCGCTCACCACGATGATGGGTGTGCCCGAAAAACGGGCGTCTCCGCGGACCCGCCGGATCAGCTCGAATCCGTCCATGCGCGGCATGTTGAGATCGGTGACGATGGCGCGTACGGGCGAGTCCCGGCCATTCAGGATTCTGAGGGCTTCAAAGGCCGAGGAAGCCAGCAGCACCGCGATTCCGGGGATTCCGAGAAGCGCGATTTCGAGCATCGCGGCGCTGTTCTCGGAATCCTCGACGATCAGCACCGCGGCTGGCTCGGCCGCAGGCCGTCTATGTGCCTCTGCGGGCATCCTGTTATTTTCCTCCATCGGCCGGGAGAGAAAAGTAAAATGCGCCCAAGCGCCGTATTCTTCTTCCGCGGCGCGGTTCGGCCAGCCGGGTTCAGGCCATCCGCCGCCAGCGGGTTCCCGCCCGGGCCGGTTTACAAATGTGCCATTAGCGATAAAAGTGTGGCAAAATCTATAAGATGAGATGAGACCGGCAGCCTTAGAGGGAAGGTTCCATCAATTCCATCAGTCCCTGTGTTTAATGGTCGTGGCATGGGCGGCCGGGGTGGCGGGTATGCCCGGCCTGGCGCGGGCCGAGTGGATCTCCAGCGGGCCTTTCGGCGGATCCGCGGAAATCGTCCGCGTGGTGCCCCGGGCGCCCGGCCTGGTGCTGGCGGCCACCGCTAACGGACTGCTCTACCAGTCGCGCAACGGCGGCGCGTCCTGGACCAGGCTGCCCTTTCCGCCGCAGTTCGCGGGAACCCTGCACGCTCTGGAAGTGGATCCGCGTTCGAGCGGAACATGGTATGCCGGTATGGAAAGCCAGAACCCCGCCATCGCCGGAGTGTACAAAACCCAGGATGCCGGCGCCACCTGGCAGCCGCTGGCGGGCCTCCAGGGCCAATCCGTCTGGGCCCTCGCTCTGTGGCCGGGCGACCCGCGCTGGATCGCCGCCGGCACCGCCGCAGGAGTCTTCCTCTCGGGCGATGCGGGAGCTTCCTGGCGGCGAATCTCGCCCGAGTCCAACCACGAATTGCGCCCGGTGGTGTCCCTGGCTTTCGATCCCGCCGACCGCGGAATCCTCTACGCCGGCACCTTGCACCTGCCCTGGCGCACCCGCGACGGCGGCGCGGATTGGGAGTCCATCCATTCCGGCATGATCGACGATTCCGACGTTTTCAGCATCGCCATCCCCCCGGGATCCCGCGAATCCGTTTTCGCCAGCGCGTGCAGCGGCGTCTATCGCAGCGCCAACGGCGGCGCCTCGTGGACCCGCCTGAACACTCCGCGGGGCGCCTTCCGCGCCTACCTGGTAGCCGTCGACCCGGCCCATCCCGAGGTGGTCTTCGCCGCCACCAGCGCGGGACTGCTGCGGTCTCGCGACCGCGGCGCCGCCTGGACTACCGTCACGCCCCAGGTGGTCCGGTCGATAGCCTTCGATCCGGCCCACCCGGAGAAGATCTTTCTGGCCTCCTCGACCGCCGGGCTGCTGATCAGCCGCGACGGCGGGCGCACGGTGGCGGAGTTCAATACTGGCTTCGTCAACCGGAATTTCACGGCCGTGGCGGCTGCGGGCCCGGCGCTTTATGCGGCCAGCGTCTACGAACCCGGCTCGGGCGGCATCTTCCGTTCCCT
Source organism: Bryobacteraceae bacterium (assembly GCA_030038565.1). Lineage (GTDB taxonomy): Bacteria > Acidobacteriota > Terriglobia > Bryobacterales > Bryobacteraceae > JOPF133. Next base: position 443 of record JASHSS010000568.1, on the reverse strand, counting down.
CAACCGGGGCCTGCGCTGGGAGCGCGTAGCGGGTCCCCCGGGCGAGAACATCCTGCATCTGGCGGCCGCGCCGGACGATCCCAAGCTGCTGTTCGCCGCCGGCTACCGCGGCCTGTTCCGCTCCACCGACGGAGGCAATACCTGGGCCAAGCCCATCGCCGCTCCGGAAGGCGGTTCGATTAAAGCGCTGGCTCCCCTGGCGGGTGCGAGGCTTCTGGCAGGCACGGCGGACGGCCTGTTCGCCTTTTCGCGGAACGCCTGGACCGCGGTGGCTCTTCCGGCGCGCGCCGCCATCGACGAATTGCAAACCTCTCCTGGCGGAGCGCTGGCCGCGCTCACCGCGGCGGGCGCTTTTCGCAGCCTGGATGGCGGCCGTTCCTGGGCCGCCTGCGGCCAACCGGCGCCGGAGACGGTCTGGTACGGCCTGGCTTTCGATTCCGCGC
>JASHSS010000567.1 GCA_030038565.1 Bryobacteraceae bacterium | reverse complement strand
CGGAAATGGCCCTGATACCCGGGCACGGTCTCGCCGATGGCCTTGAGGTGCAGTTGGCGCGCGGGCGGGTAGCCCGGTGGGTGCGGCTGGAAGGCCGGGCTGGGAGTCAATTTAAAGTCGATCGGAATGTAGCCCTCAACTCCAGGGGCGTAGACGTGCATGCCGGGCTTGAGCTGGATATCGGCCACCAGCGCCAGGCGCTGCCCCCAGTGCACCGTGGCCAGGCTGGCGGAGGAAGTCAGGCGCAGGTGCCTGGTATAGATCACCTGACTGGCCCCATCGGCGGCGCCGCCGTATTGCCGTACCAGGATCTCCGAAGCCGTGTAACGCTGGCGGAAATCGGCCTCAAAGTACTTCCCGGCCACCACGCCGCGTTTATCCAGGATGAAGGTCCCGGGATACGGAATACCAAATTGCGGAGAGCCTTTAGCTACCGATTCGTTGAGCAGGCCGTAGCTACGGATGACACTGGAATCAGAGTCCGAAAGCAACGGATAGGCGATGCCCTTTCGCTCCGAGAAATTCTTGAGTACGGCCACACTATCGTAGCTCACCGCGGCGAGGCCCAAGCCGCGCTTGCGAAGTTGCTCCAGGTGTTGTTGCAGCTCCACGAGCTGGCCTTTGCAGTACGGTCACCAATCGGCCGAGCGGAAGAAAACCAGCATCAGGCCTTTCGGCCCGAAGAGGCTTTCGAGGTCGCGGCTCTGCCCGTTCTGATCGCGAAGCTGAAACCTGGGCGCCTGCGCACCCACTGCCGGTCCGGGACTTGCGCCGGGCGCCTGACCCCAACTTACCAGGACCAACACCGGCGCGAGGAGCAGCCATCGTGTAAGGGTCATTGCCTGCGGGCTCCAGGCTAACACGGCTTCCGCTGTGCCGCGCATTCCAGCTGGGCGGGCGCGCGCCGGCGGGTGCGGCGCTGCAGGTTGCGGCGGTGAGCCCCACGGTTCACCGGGATGAGCCGGAGGGTTCATCCACAGCCCGGGGTTATCGTCGATTTACAAGCGCTGCAACAACTTAGAATGTGGCTCGCGGATTGCATTCATGCAGGCCCGTGAGTCGGGAGCCAGGCAAGGCAGCCCGAAGGAGGGTAAGACGATGAAGAGCTTCACGATACTTTCGATGATCGCGGCGGCTGCCCTGGCGGTCGCTGCCGGTAGTGCTTCGGCACAGACTCTCACGGCGGAAATCCCCATGGCGTTCAGCGCGGGCGGCAGGCTGATGACGCCCGGCAACTACGATTTCAACGTGGAAACGAACTCTGTCGGCCACCCGGTCCTCACGGTTCGCAACCGCGCGACCAGCCGCCAGGCATTGCTGTTCCCGTTCCATGGATCGGATGCGCCCACGGCGTGGCGCGACGAAGGCAGCCCCAAGATCACCTTGGAGTGCCTGGACGGCAATTGCACGCTGCGCACGGTGTGGAATGGGAAGGACGACTACCAGTACCAACTCCCGGCCCACAGGCTGCGCCCCGAACAGAAGGAACGGCTGGCGGTGGTGACCATCGGGTTGACCAGAACGGATTGACGATCCCCTCCCTGAATGGGTTGGACGTACAACCCACGCGGCGCCGCTCGTAGGGCGCCGCGTTTTTTTTGGACTTCCCGTTTCCGGCAGCGCCGCCATGGCAAGGGTGGGTTGTGGGACGGGCGCGGCCGAAGGGTAAAAAGGGGTGAGGCACCCGGAAGGCGCGCAGCGGGCAGTGGCGGAACTTGCCGGTGCGAGAACCGCCTCTCCGCTGCAGTTTTCGGGGCCGGCGAGCACCCGGCCGCCCACGTCAGACCGGCACGCCGTCCCAATACCGGGGACCGGAGGCCTTCTGGTCCAGGTCGCGCTTCCAATTCTCCAGGCGCGGACCGGCCAATCCGGCGACGCGTTTCCGGATTTCCGCCATTTGCGCTTCGGCCATCGGATGGAACTGCTGTGCGATCCGCACATCGTCTTCGATCTGGCCGATCGTCGTGCACCCGAGCGCGAGGCAGTGAACGGGCAGACTGAGCACGTAGGTGAGGCAGTCCTTCAGGTGGAGATTGGCCAGCAGCCCGGCATTGGCGGTACTCTTCATGGCTTGGATCCCCATCCCACGCTCGACGGCCACGGGCAGGACCATCTTCTCGAAGCTGAGGTAGGTCGGATCGGCCGGATTCAGCGGCATCAGGATGGTGTCATAGTGCTGGTAATTCTTGAGCATCGCCAGATGGACCTCCGGGTCGTGATGGCCGGTGAAACCCATGAACCGGCATTTTCCCGCCTTCCTGGCGGCCTCGAAGGCTTCTATGGCGCCGCCCGGAGCGAAGATCTGGCGGACTTCCTCCATGGTGCTGACCTGGTGAATCTGCCAGAGATCCACGTAATCCGTTTTCAACGCGCGGAGCGATTTATCGAGGTCGGCCGCCGCTCCCGCGCGGCTGCGCTGGGGCGATTTGGTGGTGAGGAAGATGTGCTTGCGGAAGGGCGGCAGAACCGCGCCGTAGACTTCCTCCGACTTGCCGTCCCAATAAATGCGGGCGCAGTCGAAGTAGTTGATGCCGAGTTCGTAGGCGCGCCGGGTGACGGCTTTGGCGTCTTCAAAGCTGCACAGCGGAAAACGGCCGCCGGCCTGCCCGATGATGGTCAATTTTTCGCCGGTCCTGCCGAACACCCGGCGGGGAATCTCCGTGCCGGCAGCGCGGGCAGCCGGAGCGGCCGGCAACGAAAGTCCGGCGAGAGTGGAAGCAGAAATGAATGTCCTGCGCCGCATCCTGGTCCTCCTGATTCGAAGCGAATCCTGCCCTCCAGAATACTCCCGAGGAGCGCGCTTCGCGAACTGCCAGGCGCGCCCGCGCGCTTCTGCGCTTACCGTGCCCACCGCGACCCGCCGCTCACGCGCGTGCGCCGCGCCCCCGTTCCCAACGCGCCCGCGCTCCCGCGTACTCCGCACCCCCCAACCCCCGGCGCCCACCGCACACGCGTGCCCGCCGCGACCCGGCGCGCCTGCGCGCTTCTGCGCCTACCAGTGCCCACAGCGACCCGCCGTTCAGGCGCGTGCGCCGCACCCCCGTTCCCAACGCGTCCGCCGCTCACGCCGCGCCTGCGCGCTTCTGCGCCCGCCGCACCCCCGCACATGCCGCACGCCCACGCCCGCCGCGGGGGATGGTGGTGCCGCGAGGGATGGTTGACAACCCCTGGGGATTCCCCAATAATCGGAAAGCCTTCGGGAGAGCCGCGCCGCAAGCGGGAAGATGACAACGGGCGCGAGGGCGGCTCTTGCGAAAGGCGCCAGGCGCAAATTACCGCCAAAGAGGATTTACTGGAGATCGAATCAAATGATGCGGCGGCGGAATTTTCTGGGACTCGGCAGCATGGCGGCTCTGGGACTGGCCGGTCGCGCCAGGACTGCGCCGCTGCCGTTTCAAGGCGAAAAAAGCAAATTAAAGATCGACAGCGTGCGGCTGGTCCGCACGCGGCCGAAGCGGCCGGTTCCTACGTATCAGCCGGCGCCGGGTTCGTGGTCTACCGGGGGGGTCGAAGTGGCCAACCCCATGTCCATCTACCCGGAGTACAAGGCGCAGCGTTCGCTGTTCATGCCGGACCCCGGAAAGCTGGAGGGGTTCACGGTGGAGATCGCCACCGACAAGGGCGTGAAAGGCTACGGCAGCGGCGGCATCGCCGGCGGCGAGGTGGTGATGGGGCATTTCAGCAAGCTGCTGATCGGCGAGGACCCCTTCAACATCGAGCGTATCTGGGATATCCTTTTCCGCTCCAGCATGTACTACGGGCAGGCGGGCGTGGTGCCGAACGCCATCAGCGGCGTGGACCTGGCGCTATGGGACCTGGTGGGCAATGCGCTGGAGATGCCGGTATACAAACTGCTGGGAGGGGAGACCAAATCGCGCATTCCGACTTACTGCACGGGAAACGACCTCGAGCAGCACATCCAGTTTGGTTACCACCGGCTGAAACTGGCCGTGCCGTACGGGCCGGCGGACGGCCGTGAGGGCATGCGGAAGAACACCGACCTGGTGAAGCACACGCGCGACCTGCTGGGCCCCGACGGCGACATCATGCTCGATTGCTGGATGGCCTTGAACGAGCAGTACACCATCGAATTCGCGGAGATGGTGGCGCCCTTCCGGGTGTATTGGATGGAGGAATGCCTGCCGCCGCACGATTTCGAAGGCTTCGGGCGGTTGAGGGCCGCCATCAAATCCACGCGCATCGCCACCGGCGAGCATGTTTATTTCCGCTACGGATTCCGGCACTTGCTGGAGCACGATGCGGCCGCCATCTGGCAGCCGGACATTCACTGGTGCGGCGGCCTGACGGAATTGCGGCGGATCGCGGCGCTGGCCTCGGCTTATGACATTCCCGTGATCCCCCATGCGGGCGGGGTGCAGGATTGCGTGCACTTCACCATGGCCACGCCCAACGCTCCCTGGTCGGAGATGTTCATGCCGCCGCCGGGCGGCCCCGCGGAGGTCTACCGGCGGTTTGAAGAGGACAACCAGATCAGCCGCGGGCCGGAAGGAATCTACATGCGTCCTTCGGAGCGGCCCGGATTCGGCTGGGAGATCGAGGTCGCGGCGTAGTAAAAGCCCGCCGTGAACGCGGTCCGGATGCCGGTGCGCCGACAACCGGCGGAACTATGGCTGTGCAGCCTGGGGAGCGGCTTCCGGGTTGACCGAGGCCGCCGCACAGAACGGGCGCCGGACTATCCCAGTTCTTCCAGTTTCACGGGGAGCTTGCGCACGCGCTTGCCGGTGAGAGCGTATAGGGCGTTGCACATGGCCGGCGCGATTCCGGGGGTGCTGGCCTCGCCGATTCCGCCGGGCGCTGCCTGGCTGGGCACAATGTGCACCTCCACCTTGGGCATCTCATCGATGCGCAGCATGTCGTACTGGTGGAAGTTGCTCTGCTGGACGCGCCCGCCCTCCAGGGTGATTCCGCCCTTCAGCGCGGCCGTCAATCCGAACACGATGCCGCTCTGGATCTGCTGCCCGACACCCGACGGGTTGACCACGTGGCCGCAATCCACCGCGCAGACCACGCGGTGCACCCGCACCTTGCCTCGCTCCACGGAGACCTCGGCGATCTGCACGGTGTTGCTGCCGACGTTATTGGAAAGCCCCACGCCGCGGGCGTGGCCGGGCGGCAGCGGTTTGCCCCAGCCGGCTTGATCGGCGGCCAGTTCCAGCGCGGCTTTGAGGCGCGGCACGTTCTCCAGCAGGCGCAGGCGCAATTCCACGGGATCCTTTTTGCCTTGCGCGGCCAGTTCGTCCAGGAACGACTCGGCGAAGAAGACATTCTGCGAATAGCCCACCGAGCGCCAGTAACTCACCGGAATGCCCTTGTCTACAGGATGGTAATCGACCAGGATATTCGGAATGGCGTAGGGCATGTTGGCGATGCCTTCGGTGGCCGTGCCTCCGCCGCCGAACGGAGGACAGGCGATGCGGGTGGTCCAGGCCACCGGCCAGCCGTCCGCATCCAGACCGCCCACGAAATGTCCATAGGATGCCGGACGATACCAGTCTTGCTGCAGATCGTCTTCGCGCGACCAGGTCAGCTTCACCGGCACGCCGGCGGCTTTGGAGACTTCCACGGCTTCTCCGATGTAATCGGAGCGGGCCCGGCGTCCGAATCCGCCGCCCATGTACTCGGTATAGATTTTGACCGCCTCGGGCGGGAGGCCGGTGATGCGGCGCGCCTCGTTGTGGGCGGCCGTCTGGCCCTGCGTGGAGGCCCACACCTCGCAGCCATCCGGGCGGACGTGAGCGGTGGCGTTGAGCGGCTCCATGGGCGCGTGAGCCAGGAAGGGCACCTGGTAGATGGCTTCCACTTTGCGGGCGGCGCCGGACAAGGCGGCTTCGGCATCTCCCACCTTGCGCGCGGTCTGGCCCGGCTGCGACATCAGCCCGGCGAAGGTCTGGGTAAGGCTGGCGGTGCTGATCGCCGCCACGGGGCCTTCGTCCCAGTCGATTTCCAGCTTGCGCCGGCCTTCCATAGCGGACCAGGTATTATCGGCCAGCACGGCCACACCACTGGGAATCGCGATGACATTCTTCACGCCCGGAACGGCCTTGGCTTTGGAGGCATCGAAGCGCGCCGCCTTGCCGCCGAACACGGGGCAGCGCGCCACCACGGCGTATTGCATTCCGGGGAGCCGTATGTCGATTCCGAAGACGGCGCTGCCATCCACCTTGGCGGGAGTGTCGAGGCGCCGGGTGGGCTTGCCGATGATGTGGAACTGGCTGGGGTCCTTGAGGGTGATGCCGGTGGGCGGAGGGACTTGGGAAGCGGACTCCGCCAGGCTGCCATAGCTCAGCCGGGCTCCGTTCGAGGGATTCACGATGAAGCTGTTTTCAGCGCGCAGCGAAGCGCGATCGACGCTCCACTGGCGGGCGGCGGCTTCCTTGAGCATCTCGCGGGCGGTGGCCCCGGCGCGGCGCAGCGGCTCCCAGGAAGTGCGGATACTGGCGCTGCCCACGACGCCCTGGTTGCCGCCGAACTCGCGGGAGACGCCCGGAAAATCCGTGCGGATCTGGCGCCAGTCGCACTCCAGTTCCTCGGCCAGGAGCATGGAAAGGGAGGTCACGGTTCCCTGCCCCATCTCGGCCTTATGAATGTAAAGCAGCACCGAATCGTCCGCGCCCACGTATACGAAGGCATCCAGTTTGGAGCGCGCGGGGGCCGGGGCGGCGGACAGGCGGAAGCGCACCAGAAGCCCGCCGGCGGCGGCCGCGGCGGCGCTCAAAAAAGCGCGCCGGTTCATGGCTGCCGCGCTCATCGCGCACCTCCAGTCCGCGTCAACTCGGCGGCGCGGTGAATCGCGCGGCGGATGCCGTCGTAGGCGCCGCAGCGGCAGATGTTGCCGCGCATGGCCTCGTCGATATCGGAGTCGCTCGGATGGGAGGTTTTGGCGAGCAGCACGGCCGCGGTCATAATCTGGCCCGATTGGCAATAGCCGCACTGCGGCACATCCTCTTCGATCCAGGCCCGCTGGCAGGGGTGGCTGCGGTCCGGGGAAAGCCCCTCGATGGTGACCACGTTCTTGCCGGCGACCTCGTAAACCGGAAGGATGCAGGAGCGCACGGGCGATCCGTTGAGGTGCACGGTGCAGGCGCCGCAGAGCGCCATGCCGCATC
>JASHSS010000566.1 GCA_030038565.1 Bryobacteraceae bacterium | reverse complement strand
TGGTGGCCATAGCGGAACTCGTTCACAATGCTGGCGGAGATGGTCCAGTCCCAACCGCCGGCCAAGCCCCAGCGCTTGCCGCCCTGTGTCCCAGGCGCCTGGCCGGGGATTACGTTCTGCGCGCCGTTGAGCGAATCGATGGCCGTGTTGCGCTGCCAACTGGTGCGCTCGAAGATGTGCATCCGGTCGTTGATGTTGTAGTCCATCTTGATAGTGAACTGATCGGAGAGGCTGCCGTTGTAGAAGTTGAAGGTGTAGCAGGAGGAGTTCAGGTTGTCGGCGGTGGAGCAGTTGACGTTGCTGTTCGGCGCGGGATAGAGCTTCAGCAGTGCGGCTACGGTGGGGTCGATGCCCTTGTGCAGCGGATCGTTACTAATAATGTTGTATTGCTGGGTAGTTCCACCCGAGACCCACTGGAAAATTCCCTGGTCCGCCGTGGCGGTGGGGACCACCGTGTTCTGAATTCCCTGGGCGTGCGTGCGGATGCCCTGGTAGTTGCCAAAGAAGAAAATCTTATTGTGGCGGATGGGCCCGCCCACCGAACCTCCGAAAATATTCTGGATCAGCACCGGAATCGGAACGCCGGCTCCGTTATCGAAGAAATCGTTGGCGTTGAGGTCGCGGTTGCGGAGGTAATCGAAGGCGTTGCCATGAAGGTGGTTGCTGCCGGAGCGGGTGATGAGCTGGTTCTGGGCGCCACCCGAGCGTCCGTACTCCGCCTTGCCGCCGTCGGTCACCACGCGCGCCTCTTCCACGGAATCGGTGTTGTTGGCGGTGAGCGAAAGGCCGATGCGCGGCGCCACGGAATCGTTCACGTCGATGCCGTCGAGGGTATTATTGTTACTGCCCTGGCGCAGGCCGTTAACATGGGCGAAGCTGTAGTCGGCCCCGCTCGACGACCCGTCGGCTTGCGGGTTGATCTGCACGCCGGGCTGGAAAATCGCCAGAGTTATAGGCGTGCGGCCCAACTGCGGCAGCGTATCGATATCCTTAATAGTTACGGAATTGGCCACCTGCGCGTCGGCGGTCTGCACGTTCATGGTGTTGGCGGTCACTTCGACCACCTCGGTCATCTGCCCGACCTCCAGGGTGACTCCCTGCGACACATTGGCCGCGGCATCCAATTCCAGGCTCTCGATGACGGCCTTGCGAAAACCGCTCGCCTCCACGGTCAGCGAGTAAGTACCCGGTTGCAGGGCCGGCAACACATAATCGCCGCTGGCGTTGCTGGTGGCTTCGGTTTTGAGCCTGGTGGCCGTGTCCATTACCGTGACCTTGGCGTTCGGCACCACCGCGCCGGTGGAATCGTGAATGGTCCCTACCAGACGGGCCGTCTGAGTTTGGGCAAAACAGGCCACCGCCAGAAAAGCGGCAGCGGAAACAATGCGAAACGAGCTGCGGAATTTGGTCGCCATTTCTAACCTCTAATCGGAGCCTTGGCGGGCCGGTGACGCAGAAATGCGAACGTCTTCTTAAAGTCGGCTCCCAAGGGAAATGTGTAAATGAGACCCGCGAGGGCCCGTTACGATACACGTCTCCTTCTGGCCTGACATCCAGAATCGGAGACTCACCAAGAGTGAGACTTGGGGGAAGTATGACACTAATCTCAGATGATTTCAAGAATAAAAGGAGGTTTTTCTCTACTATTGAAAATGATGAGGGCGCAGAATGTGGGGCAATCCCAGCGCGAGATGCCCCACCTGCAGGTTGTGCTGAATGCTGTTGAAGATTTCAGCGGCTATTTGCGGCCGCCGGCGGGCTGTGCCGCATCGGCCCCGGCCGCGTGCAATACCTCGCGCGCGCCCAGATATTCGAGTTTCGGGGCCAGTTTGCGGATTCCGTCGAATACAAAGAAACGTGCCGCCTCATCGATGCCGATCCGGCTGCCGGGTACACCTGCGCCGCGGTCGCGGAGGCCTTCGACGATGCGCGCGTAGGGGCTTTCGTCTTCCTGCCAGATGCGGATGTCGTCGTTGCCGAGGTGAATCAGCTCGCGGGCCCGCATCTCTTCGAAACCGGGCAGCACCCAGACCGGTTCGCCCTTGGCCGGCAGGACCACGGCAAAGGTTCGCTCGCTCTTGCCCCAACGGACGCCAGTGAGATACTGCATGGCCGGCCCGGGCTCGAGCACCACCGCTTGCAGACCGAATTCCTTCATGGCGTCCTGTAACTTCGCGATGCGCTGGCGATACGCGGCGGTGGGGGTAGCGGGGTTCTGTGGCATGAGTTCTATCCGAACGGCTGGTCGATGGCGGGGCTTTGCCTGGTGAACATGCGCGCGCCGGCCCCGGTAATATACATACAGTCTTCCAGGCGCACGCCGAATTCCCCGTAGATGGCGATGGTCGGCTCGTCGCTGAAGCACATTCCAGGATCGAGAGGCGTCTTGTTGCCTTTCACGAGGTAGGTCCATTCATGGCCGTCCAGGCCGATCCCGTGGCCGGTGCGGTGCGGCAGTCCGGGCACCTTGTAGCCGGGGCCGAAGCCGGCATCGGTGATTACTTTGCGCGCGGCCGCGTCCACCGATTCGCAGGAGGCTCCCGGCCGCGCCGCGGCGAGGGCGGCATCCTGCGCCTTGCGCTCCAGGTTCCACACCTGGACTTGCCGGGCCGTGGGCTTGCCGAAAATAACGGTGCGGGTGATGTCTGACTGGTAGCCCTCCACGCTGCAGCCATCGTCCACCAGCACGAGGTCGCCTTCGCGCAGCGTCTGCGGCTCGATGCTGCCGTGCGGGTAGGCCGTGTACTTGCCGAAGATGGCCATGGCGTTGCCGGAAACGCCCAGGGCGCGGTGGGCGGCTGCAATGTTGGCGCTCAGCTCCCGCTGGGTCATGCCGTCGCGAAGGGTGGCGAAGGCCGCCCGGTAACACTCGATGGTGATATCGTTGGCGCGCTGAAGCAGCGCGATCTCGGCGGGCGATTTGATCATGCGGCAGCCGGCCGTCACGGCGTCGGCGCTTGAGAATTCGCACGCCGGCATCTGCTTGCGCAGGCCGTCGAACACGGCGAAGCGCACGCGCTCCTCGATGCCCACGCGCGAGGAAGCGCCGCCATCTTTGAGGGCCAGGGCGAGCTTCGGGTAGGGATCGTCGCCGGGGCCCCAGATGTAGAATGCGCCGTCCATAGGAACGGCGGTGTTGTCCTTGGGGGCATCGGCTTCGGAGACGATCCAGCGGGGTTCGCCTTTCGCGGGCAGAACCCACGCGAAGAGGCGATCGGTCTGGGCCCGGCGCACCCCGGTGAAGTAGAACAGGCTGCTGCCGCCTTCCAGCACGATGGCGCCCAGGTCCTGGCGGCTCATGAGGCGGCGGGCCTTCTCCACGCGCGAGCGGCGCTCCTCGCCGGTGATGGGCTTCACGCCGTCGAGCATCGGGCGCAACTTGCGGATGGGCTCGGGCAGGCTGGCCTGGTCCTGCGCACCCAGGCATCCGGCCCCCGCCGCGGCCGTAACTAGGAAGAGCCGTCGGTTCATACCGTCGGCACCGCCATGGCCGTGAAATTCATAGGCGGATTCTGTTTGTGCCACTGGGTGGCCTGTTCGAAGGCCAGGGCCACCCGCAAGGGCGAACCCTCGTCGTAAATGCGGCCCAGGAAACCGATATTCCGGGGCACCTTGACCTTGGTGGCGCCATCCTGCAGGGTGGCTTCGGCAAACCCGCACTTCAGGACCACCTGCGGATTTCCGGTCAGGTTGGTGGTGGTGAGCAGGGCGTTGGGGGGAATGACAATCACGTCCCACTCGGACATGAAGGCCTCGAACTTCTTCACCAGCAGCGTGCGGACGCGCTGGGCGCGAATGTATTCCACGGCCGGAATCAGGCGCGAGCTGCGGAAGGTGTTGGGCCAATCTCCGGCGGCCTGGCCCTTGAGGGTGCGAACCTGGCCATCGCGGGTGATGTCGTCGAAGGCCGCGGCCCCCTCGGCCTCCAGGAGGAAGCGGATCTGGGTCATGTCCTCCTGGTAGTCCACCGGCTTCATCTCGACGCCGGCCCCTTTCAAGTCCGCCAGGGCCTGGGTGTAGATGTCTTTGTTGGCGCCCTGCATGCGGTCGAAGGCCGATTGCAGCACGCCGATACGCATGGCGCGAAGGGGCCTGCGCGGCTCCCAATGGAACGGGTCGGCGGCTACGCT
>JASHSS010000565.1 GCA_030038565.1 Bryobacteraceae bacterium | reverse complement strand
ACGATGCGCCTGGAGCGCAGCGGCAGCCGCCCGAACCAATCCAGCTTGTCGCGCAGGCGCACCACTTCTCCCACCACAATCGTCGCCGGAGGCTTCATGCGCCGTTCGGCGATCAGGCTTGGCAGCGTAGCCAGGGTGCCGGTGACGGTCTCCTGGTCGGGCCGGGTGGCCCAGCGCACCGCCATGGCCGGAGTTTCGGCCGCGCGGCCGTGCGCCATCAGCTCGCGGGCGATATCGGAGAACGTCGTCAGGCCCATGAAAATCACCAGCGTCTCGGCGTGCCCCACCCTGCCCCAATCGATCTCCGCCACCGCGTGCCCGGTGACGAAAGTCACCGCGGAGGTGTGCTCACGGTGCGTCAACGGCACGCCAGTGTAAGCCGCCATGCCCAGCGGAGTGGTGACGCCCGGGACCACTTCGAAGGGGATGCCGGCATCCGCCAGCGCTTCGGCCTCCTCGCCTCCGCGGCCGAACAGGTACGGGTCGCCGCCCTTCAGCCGCACCACGGTTTGGCCGCGGCGCGCCCGTTCAATCAGCATGGCGCAGATTTCTTCCTGGGTGAAGGCGTGGGCCGCTTTCTTCTTGCCCACGTAGAGCCGCTCGGCGGCCGCCGGCGCCAGCGCCAGCAGGGCTTCGGGCGCCAGGTGATCGTAGAGCACCGCGCCGGCCCGTTCCAGGATGCGCCGCGCGCGGATGGTCAGCAGGTCGGGGTCGCCCGGCCCCGCGCCCACCAGGTAAACCGTGCCGGGCTTGGGCAGGCTTTCCGCCCCACCCGCTGCGCTCATGCCCCTTCCACCGCTTCCAGAATGCGCCGCGCTCCGCGGGCCAGCAGGTCTGCGCCCAGCGCGCGGCCAAGCGATTCGGCTTCCGCCACGGCGCCCTCCCGCTCCCCGCGCACCACTTCGGAGCCATCCGGCGAAGCCACCAGCGCCACCAGCTTCAGGCAGCCTTCGCGCACCGCGGCGTGCGCCCCGATGGGCACCTGGCATCCGCCGCCCAAAGCCGCCAGCAATCCCCGCTCGGCGGTCACGGATTGATGCGTTTCCGCGTGATCCAGGTCCGCGCAGGCCGTGCGGCCGGCGCCTTCCGCGCGCGTCTCAATGGCCAGCGCGCCCTGCCCCACCGCCGGACACATCACCGAACTGGGCAGAATTTCCGCAATCCGCTTGGCCCATCCCAGCCGCTTCAAACCGGCCGCCGCCAGCACCACCGCATCGTATTGGCCTTCGTCCAGCTTGCGCAGGCGCGTGTCCAGGTTGCCCCGCACCGATTCCAGCACCAGGTCCGGCCGCAGGTTGCGCAATTGCGCGGCGCGGCGCAGCGAGCTGGTGCCCACGCGCGCGCCCGCGGGCAGCTCGGCCAGGCGCTTGCCCACGATGGCGTCGTGCGGGTCCTCGCGCTCCGGCACGGCGGCCAGCGCCAGGCCGGCGGGCAGCTCCGTGGGCAGGTCTTTCAGGCTGTGGACGGCCAGGTCCGCGCGCCCATCCAGCAGGGCCTCTTCAATTTCCTTGGTGAACAGCCCCTTGCCCCCCACCTTGGCCAGCGGCACATCGGTAATCTTGTCGCCGGTAGTTTTGATGATCTCAATGACGCTGTCGCGCCCCAGGGACCCCAGTTGCGCCTGCACCCACCGGGCCTGCCACAGGGCAAGCTGCGAACCGCGCGATGCGATTACCAGCATGAATCAGTCCTGAAGATGGAATGCCTTTCGGATGAACGCCACCACCTGCGCGCCCTCGGGGTTGCCCGCCGCGGCGTGGTGGCGCAATTCGGAAATGGGGCCGTGCGCGATTTTGTTCACGATCCCGCGAGTGAGCGCTTCCAGGGCCTGCTCCTGCTCGGGCGTGAACGGGCCGAACTTGCGGCGCACTTTTTCCAGTTCGCCCGCGCGGATCTGTTCCAGTTGCCCCTGCAGCCCGACGATGGTGGGGGTCACCTCGGCCACCTTCAGCCGCGCCATCATGCGCTCCACTTCCTCGCCCACCATGGCCTCGGCGTGGTCGGCTTCCTTCATGCGCTCGCGCAGGTTGGCGTTGACCACTTCCTGCAAGTCGTCGATGTCGTACAGGAAGACGTTGTCGATGGCGTTGACGGCCGGCTCGATATTGCGCGGCACCGCGATATCGATGAGGAACATGGGCCGGTTGCGGCGCGCCGAGATCACCCGCGTCATGTCCTCCTTGCGCAGGATGTAGTGCGGCGCGCCGGAGGAGGCGATCACGATATCCACCTCCGGCAGCATGGCCACGAAGCGCGTATATTCCACCGGCGTGCCTTGAAACAGGCGGGCCATCTCGATGGCGCGCTCGTGGGTGCGATTGGTGACGAAGACGTGCGCCGCGCCGGAGCGCCGCAGGTGGCGCGCGGCCAGCTCCGACATTTTGCCCGCCCCCACGATCATCACCGTGCGGTTGTTCAGCGAGCCGAAAATCTTGCGCGCCAGCTCCACCGCCGCATAGCTGATGGAGACGGCCATCTGGCCGATGCCGGTTTCCGAGCGCACCCGCTTGGCCACGCTGAACGCGCGGGTGAGCAGCCCTTCCAGCCAGCCGCACACCGCGCCGGCATCCTTGGCCGCGGCGTAGGCGTCTTTGAGCTGCCCCAGGATCTGCGGCTCGCCGATCACCATGGAATCCAGGCTGGCGGCCACCCGGAAGAGATGATGGATGGCTTCGCGCCCTTCGTGACGGTAAACGTGCGGAGCCAGGGTTTCCGTGCTCAGGCCTTTCACTTCGGCCAGAAAAGCGTCCACGATGGCTTGCGGGTCGGCCGAATCCTCGGTGGTGACGATCACCTCCACGCGGTTGCAGGTGGAAAGAATCAGCGCTTCGGCGACCCCTTCGCGGGATTTCAAATCGGCCAGCGCCGGACCGAGAGTCTCTTGCCGGAACGCGAGACATTCGCGCACCTCGACGGGTGCGGTCTTGTGACTCACGCCGGTGACCAGGAGCTTCATCGCTTTAACAGAAGTCCCAGGCGCGCGTGCGCGACCCACGTGAGAGCCGAAAATCCAAGCACTGTGACGGTCATGATGGCGGCTTTCTTCCCGCGCCAGCCCGCCGCGGTCCGCAGGAAGAGCAGGACCATGTAAATTCCCCAGGTCATGAAGCTGATGGCAATGGCAGGCTGGTAAATCCAGGCGGCGCTCTTGTGCTCGATAAACGCCCAGGTGCTGGCGGCGATCACCGCCAGGGTCATCAGCACGAAGCCCAGCGCCATCGACCGCGAGATCAGGTCGTCCAGGGTGCCCAAAGGGGGCAGCCGGTAATAGAACTTGCGCGGCTTTTTGGACTTCAATTCGCGCTCCTGGAAGAGGTACAGCAGCGACGCCGCGGCGGTGAACAGCAGCGCCGCAATCCCCAGCAGCACCAGCACGATGTGCACCGTGAGCCAGACGTTGCGCACCAGCGGGCTCGACCAGGCGCTCACCGGATTGCCCATGGTGGCCACCAGCGACATCACGAAAACCAGCGGGAAAATGAACACGCTGAGGCTCTCGACCTTGTAGCGCCAATGGATGAAAAGATACAACAGGACGATCAGAAAGGCGCCCATGGAGAGGGTTTCGTAGAGGTTGCCGATGGGGCAGCGATTATTGCGGATGCCCTCTTCCACCACCGAGACGAAGTGGAAAACCGCCCCGATGGAGAACGCCCCCAGCGCCACCCGGAACAGATGCTCGCGGCGGCGTACCAGGGTCAGAATGGCGTGCAGCAGGCCTAAGGAGTACAGCGCGACGGCCACCCGCAGCCAGATGACGCTCATTTCATCCATGGGGCGATCCGGTAACGGAAACTCTTAAATCCCAGTATATCGTGGGCGCCGGAAGGGATATGCCCCGCAGGAGGGGGTATCGGAGGGGTTTGGTGCGGGGCAGCGGCGGCCGCGCCGGGAACCATCTCCGCCTGCGGCAATCTCCCAACGAAAAAAAGCGCCGCCCGAGCCGATATGGACCGTATGAAGTCTACGGTCCAGGCGAAGGAGCCTCGTCGCGTCCCGCGAGAGAAATCCCTGTGCAAAATTCTGGTCTTCCGTCCGGTGGCCATCCGGTTGTTGTCGTTGCTGACCAAAGCGGACCCGGACATCCTGGAAGTCGCGGACCTGATCGCCTCCGACCCCGGATTCAGCGCCGAAGTCCTCACCATGTCGAATTCGGCGGCGTTCGCCCTGCACAGCCGCGTGGATACCGTGCACAAGGCGGTCATGATTCTGGGCACCGAACGCACCAGGCGGCTGGTGGCGCGGACCGCGCTCGAAGGCATGGTGCGGGGAATGGAAGCGGACGCCTCGGTTCAGAACTGCTGGATCCACAGCCGCGCCTCCGCCGCGCTGGCGGCCTGGCTCGCGCCCCAGTACCAGCTTCATCCGGACCGCGCTTACACCGTGGCGCTGATGCACGATATCGGCCGCCTGGGCCTGCTCTCGGCTCACGGCCGCCCCTACGCGGAGCTGTTGGCGCGGGTGTCGGGAACCAATCAAACCCTGATGGATGCGGAGCGCATCCTGTTCGCCCTGGATCACTGCGAAGCCGGCGAGTGGCTGACCAGGACTTGCGGCCTGCCCCGGGAGTTTCAGGAAACCGCCGGAACGCACCACCGCCCGGTCGATGGCGCGGTCCGCGACAGCGCCGACCTGGTGGCGTGCTCCTGCGCCCTGGCGCAAGCGCTGGGATTCCGCGCCGCGCCCGCGGTGGAAGGCGAACCGCTGGAGGTTCTGCTTGAGCGGGTGCCCTCCGGCGCGCACTTGGTGAGCCAGTTCTCGGCCGCCGATCTTTCCCAATTCGTCGGCAAGGAACTGGAAATCTGAAAGCAGGACATCAGCAGGTTCCTGAAAGAGGCCTCGGCAGGCTGAATGCTTGGTTGATCGCTGGTTGGTGGGGCAGGCGATTCGCCTGCCGCCAGGCCGCTTCTGCGCGATAATCGAGCCCATGCTTTGCCGTTCCCGGATGGTTGCCGCCGCCCTATGGGTGGCCCTGTTCCGCCTGGCCGCCGAGACCGGCGCGCCGGTGGTGTTTACGGTCTCCATGCCGCAGCCGGCCGGCCATATTTTCCACGTCCGGATGCAGGTCTCGGGGCTGGCCGGCCAAACCCAGGATTTGAAGATGCCGGTGTGGACGCCCGGGTATTACCGGGTGATCGACTACGCTAAGAACCTGTCGAACCTGCACGCCCGCGACGCGGCCGGCCACGAGTTGGGGTGGGAAAAGACCACCCGCAATACCTGGCGCATCGTGACCGCGGGAGCGTCCTCGGTGACCGTGGATTACGATGTCTACGGCGCCACCCGCTTCGGCGCGCAGAATTTCCTGGACCCCAACCGGGCCTACATTTCGCCGCCGGGATTTTACCTGCACCTCGGCGGGCAGCTTCAGCGCCCCGCCCAGGTGGCCTTCCAGTTGCCGCCCGGATGGACCCGGATTGCGAGCGGCCTGGACGGCCAGGGCACGGTCTTTTCCGCGCCCGATTTCGACCTCCTCTACGACTGCCCGACGCTCCTGGGCAACCAGGAGGCGCTGCAGTTCGAGCTGCGCGGCGTGCCGCATTTCGTGGCGCTGGAAAACGTGCCCGAATCGGTGGACCGGCCCAAAATGCTGGCCGACTTGAAGCGCATCGTGGAAGCGGCCACCGGGATGATGGGCGATATCCCCTACAAGCACTACACCTTTCTGATGATGGGAATCGGCAACGGCGGAATCGAGCACCTGGATTCGGCCTCCATTTCGTTCAACGGCAACAGCCTCACCACGGAGAACGGCTATCGCCGCTGGCTGAGCTACGTGGCCCACGAGTACTTCCACAATTTCAACGTCAAGCGCATCCGTCCGCTGGCGCTCGGCCCCTTCGATTACGACACCGAAAACCTGACCAACATGCTGTGGGTCTCCGAGGGCCTTTCGGTTTACTACCAGGACCTGCTCCTGGTGCGCGCCGGGCTGATTACGCCGGAGCAGTACCTGGAAAAGTTGCAGGCGTCCATGGGCAGTTTCGAGAGCGCCCTGGGCCGGCATTACCAATCGGCCACCGAATCGAGCTGGAACACGTGGGGCACTTCGGGCGTGGGCAACGACCGCAATACCACCATCTCGTATTACGACAACGGCGCGATGCTGGGGGCCATGCTGGATTTGAAAATCCGCCACGAGAGCGGCAACCGCCAATCGCTGGACGACGTGATGCGCGCGCTCTACCGCCAGTACTACCAGGAGCGGGGGCGCGGGTTCACCGACGCCGAATTCCGGGCCGAGTGCGAGAAGGCCGCGGGCGGCAGCCTGGAGGAGGTCTTCTCGTATGCCGCGACCACGCGCGACCCCGATTACGCGCATTACTTCGCCTACGCCGGGCTGGCGCTGGATGCCTCGTCCGCGGACGGGAAGGGCGCGTACCTGGGGGTCAACACGCATTTCGAGGATGGCAAGCTGCTGGTGGTGACGGCGCAGGCCGGGTCGCCCGCCGAGAAGGCGGGTCTCCTCGCGGGCGAGGAGATTGCGGAAGTGGAAGGCGCCAAAGCCACGGTGAAATCGCTGACCGACGCACTGGCGGCCCGCAAGCCCGGAGACCGGTTGAAATTGAAGATCGTGCATGAAGGCGAGACGCGGGAGATGGAAGTGGAGTTGGCTACCAATCCCGTGCGCACGTACCGGTTCCGGAGGGTCGAGCAGCCGGAGGCGCTGGCCGCGGAGATCTGGAAAAGCTGGATGCGCGCCGGGAGCTAGAATGGCCGTATGAACCGCTATTGGTCGGCGATCCTCGGCGTCGGCGTTCTCGCCGTTTCCGGGGTCCGGGCACAGTCCAGCGCCCCGTCGCCAAAATTCGAAGTCACATCAGTCAAACGAAATACGGCCTGCAGTGCGCGGCGCGGTGGGAGCGCGCCACTCGGTTCCGGCCGCATTACCATGGAATGTATTACCCTCCAAAGTGCCGTGCTGAGCGCGTATGGCGTTTACGCGAACGGCGCGACCATCAATCCGCGACTGCCCGAAATCACCGGCGCGCCCGCCTGGGCCGCTTCCGACACTTACGACATTACCGCCAAGGCTGAAGGCGATGCGCCGTTTCCGCGGATGGCCGGACCGATGCTGCGGGCCCTTCTGGAAGATCGTTTCCAACTGAAGGTCCACCGGGAAACCAAAGAGGTCCCGGTCTACTTTCTAACGGTGGCGAAGAACGGCCCCAGGCTGGAGGAAACCAGGGAAGGAAGCTGTATTCTGATCGACCAGGAGCACCCGCAATTGCCTTCACCCACGCCGGGCCAGCCTGCTCCCAGGTATTGCGGGAGGGTGATGGTGCAGAACAACGGACCGGTGATCCGCATGACTTCGCACGGGGCCGGGATGGACTTGTTGGCGTCCGTCATGCTCAATCGAATGCTGGGCCGCCTGGTGATCGATAAGACGGGCCTCACCGGGCGCTACGAGATTCAGATGGAGTTCGCGCCGGAAGGCACGGCGGAAACGGATGCGCCCACGATCTTCGACGCCCTACATAAGCTCGGATTGACGCTCGAGCCGGGCAAAGGTCCCGCCGAGACCCTGGTGATCGACCACGTGGAGCGGCCGACCGAAAATTGAGATTCCCGTGCGCTATCGCGCGGGCCGGTCTTCGATCATGGCCCGCAGGCTGGCGATTTCTTCCTGCAACTTGCGATGGCGGCTCACCAGCATCAGGACGTAGGCCACCAGGATCAGCCAGGCGGCGGTGAGGCCGTAGCTCAGGAATTCGTAATTGTGCTGGAGGCGCTGCGCCTCGCGGGCGATGTCATCGGGAGATAGTTGCAACATATGTAAAAACTCCTTAAAATGCGTGCGCCGTGCGGCGCAGGGAATCGATCTCGCGCTGGGCCTCTTCCTGGCGCAGGCGCGCCACCGTCAGGACGATGCCCAGCAGCACCATCGCGAGCAGATTCAACACAGCGGCCAGGTACCAATCCCCGGGGATGCTGCCGCCGCCCCAGAAGACCGGCTGGGGATGCTGCGTGCGCCACCACTTGATGGAGAAGATCACGATGGGCACGTCGATGAAGGCGAAAATCGAGAACACCGCCGCGAAGGTGGCGCGCTGGGTCGGCTCTTCGATGGCGTGGCGCAGCATCAGGTAGCCGGCATACAGCAGCCAGCAGACCAGCGCGGAGGTGAGGCGCGCGTCCCAGGTCCACCAGATGCCCCAGATTACGCGGCCCCAGATGGAGCCGGTCACCAGGTTGGCGGCCAGGAACGCCAGCCCGACTTCGGTCACCGAAACGGCCAGCGCATCGTACTTGAAATTGCGCGTGAGCAGGAACATCACGCTGCCCACCAGCGCGGCGGCGGCGCACCCCATGGCGGCCATGGCCACGGGGACGTGGAAGAAGATGATTTTGAAGATGGCGCCTTGATTGGCCTCGTTGGGGAAGCCGGCGATCACCAGGATATTGCGGGCCAGCAGCACCATGGCTGCCGCGCCCAGTACGAAGAGGAGTTTATCGCGCATAAGTCAACCTACTAATACCGTTTCCACTAACACCAGGGAGACGGCCGTAAAGATCACGTCGAAGCCGATTAACATTTTCAGCCAGGAGACGGTATCGCCGGAGATCGGCTTGCCGTTCACCAGGCCGGCGGTCAGTTGCATGGCGCCCATCAGAGCGGGCACCAGGATGGGGTAAGTGAGCATCGGCAGCATGACTTCGCGCAGCCGGATATTCACCGTGAGGGCGCTGAAGATGGTGCCCACCACGGTCAGGGCCCAGGCGCCCAGCAGGAGCACCAGCATCAGTTGGGGGAACTGCGCGGTCCAATGCACGCCGTAGAAAATCCCGAATACCGGCAGCGCCACTAACTCCACGGCCAGCACTAATACATAGTTCGCCAGCGCCTTGCCCAGAAACAGCGCGGCGCCCGAAATGGGGGCGGCAATCAGGGCATCCAGGCAATCGTTGGGCTGCTCGCGGGCGAAGCTGCGGTTCAGCACCAGGGTGCCGGCGAAGGCGAAGACAATCCACAGCAGGCCGCCCGAAATTTCGCGGGTGGTCTCTTCCAGCGGATCGAAGGCGAAGCTGAACATCAGCAGGATCACCAGGGCGAACGCGAGCGACGCATTCACGGCTTCCTTGGTGCGAAGCTCAGCGCGCAGATCTTTGACGGTGACCACCAGCACCTGCCGGAAAAAGGCGATCACGCTTATCCCGCCTCGCCGTATCGCGCATAGACGTAACCGGGGTCGGCGACCATTTCCGGCGTGGCGGGTCCGTGAAAGGACACCTGGCCGCGCGTGAGCAGCGCGACGTGCGAGGCCAATTCCAGGGCTTCCCGCAACTGGTGGGTGGACATGACGATGGTTTTCCGGGCGGCCAGGGCCTCGCGCAAGAGGCGCTGGAGCACGGCGATGGCGCGATCATCCAGGGCCGTGAAAGGCTCGTCCAGCAGCAGCACGCCGGGATCGTGCAGGAAGGCGCGGGCCACCGCCAGGCGCTGCCGCATGCCGCGGGAAAACTCGCGCACCAGCCCGTTGCGGACGCGCTCCAGGCCGGTGCGCTCCAGCCATTCCATGGCCGAGCGGCGGGGGTCCGGCAGGCTGTAGAGCTTGCCGAACAGGATCAGGTTTTCAAGCGCCGAAAGCTCGTCGTACACCGAGATACCGTGGCCGATGAAGCCCATCCTGGCGCGGGTCGAGGTTTCGCGCGGCTCCTGGCCGAAGATGCGCACGTGCCCGCGGCCGGGGCGGGAGAAGCCCGCGATAATGCGCAGCAGGGTGGTCTTGCCGGCGCCATTGCGGCCGATCAGCGCCAGGCAGCATCCCGGCTCGGCCGAAAGGCGTACGTCGCGCAGCGCGGGATAGTCGCCGTAGAACTTCCAGACGCCATCAACCGCGACCGCGCTCATTCGATTCCTTGGGACCCGCAGGCATCCCTCCCTGGGCCCGGTAGAGCAGCGCAAAACCGATCGCCAGCATACCCAGCGCCAGCGCCAGAATCCAAATAGTCTTGGAGTACAGGCGCGGCATGATCTCTTCGATCTGCGGGCCGCTGTCGGACGCGTCGGGCTGCGCTCCGGCAGCCGCATCCGCGGGGGCGGCGGCCTCCGCGCCGGTCAAGGTGATTTTGTAACTATTGCCTTCCATGCCCCAGATGTGCGCCTGGGTGCGCGGCTCGGTGCCCAGGTCGGCCAGGTGGTCGCCTTTGAGGGTGATGCCATTGGGCGCGATCAGGTAAGTATTGTCGTCCTTGGTCAGGACCTTGCCGGTGTATTCGTCGCCCGAGTTATAGGGGGTAGTGTAAGTCAGGTCGAAGCGGGTGTCGCCCGGCTTGACCGGAAAATCCACGGCGAAAGTACCGGGCGTGCCGGACTTGGTGACCGCGGCGGGAATCGGCATGCCGCCCGGCGCGGTGGCATTCACTTGCACCTTGCCGTTGGCGCCCGCGGGAAGAGAGAACCGCAGCGTGCCGTGGTCCGAATCGTTCCAGGCGATGGTCCCGTTATTGGTGTAAAGATAAGTCTCGTTGACCACCATCTGGCCGCCCGACGGCTCGAACAGGATCATATGCTTGGAGACCTTGGCGGCGCCGGGATTGGGGCTCGAGTTATAGACATCGATGGTGATTCCCGAAGTGGCCGAGCCGGGCGGCATCATGTGGTTGTAAGTCACGCCGTCGAAAGCCGTGCGGAGCAGGGAAGGTCCGCCGGGCGGAAGATCCTGGTTGATGCTGAAATGGCCTTGGGCATCGCTCTTGGCCTGGTCGATCATGGTGATGCCCTGTTGGGCCAGAAGATTGAGCACCACGGTAGCGCCGGCTTGCGGTTTGCCTGTGGAGCGGTTGATCACCGTGCCGCTGATGGCGGCCATGGCGGCGCTGGCGGAGAGGAAGAAGACGGCGAGGGGCCGCACGAGACGGCGGCCAAAGCTCTGGGCAGGTTGATGCTTCACTGGTGGGGCAGGCGATTCGCCTGCCCGGGAGATCGTGAAGGATTTCATGCGGTGGCCTCCTTCATGGGCTTGCCGCATTCGCCGCAGAATTTCAGGGCCCGTTCGAACCTGGCGCCGCAGTGCGGGCAGCGATTCGACGGCGCCGGCTTGGCGGACGGCTGGGGGCTTGGCGGCACGGGTTGAGGGCCTCCCTGGCTGAGCGCGGCCTTCAACCGGTCCACTTCGGCCAGCACCGCCGCGAGTTCTTTCTGCAGGTCGGTCTTGGTGGCCTGATAGTCCTGGTCGGAAAGCTTACCCACGCGGTACTCGAATTGTAAGTCGCGCAGGTTCTCGTAAATTGCGGCCTTGCGCTCGTCCAGATGGCGGAAGGGAGATTCCGGTTCGGCGGCCGGCAGGTCCTTGGGCCTCACGCCCAGGACGAATGCGATGACGGCGATCGCAATCACACACGTGATGACGATGATCATTCCAGGTTCGCGAGATCTTTTTCGATCTGCTCCTTGTACTTTTCCAGAGCCGGGTCGTCCAGTTGGATCGGCCCCAGTTCGGGGATCGGCCGGGGCTTGCGGTATTTCCGGATGAACAGCCACACGATCACCAGCCCGGCGCCCACCGAAAGATAGGGCACAATCCAGCCCCAGGCGTTGGGCTCGGCCAGATAGATGTCCGCGCCGTAATCGCGCACGAAGGCCTGGAT
>JASHSS010000564.1 GCA_030038565.1 Bryobacteraceae bacterium | reverse complement strand
CGAACATTGCAGCCGGTGAACAGGGAATTGTGCCGGAAGTGTCCTTCGAACTCGGGGCGGGTATAATCGGCGATTCCCATGGTGGCCATGTGCAGGATTTCCACGTCCCGCAGCCGCGGCCCGCGCGCGGTCAGCGCCGCGACCAGTTCCACCGGTTCGGCGCAGCCGTTGTGAATGTAGACGCGCTGTCCGGATTGCACTGCCTCGACGGCGCCCGCGGCGGTGGTCAGCCGGGAGTGATAGGAATTGGTCATGGTGGCCTAGAGGCACCTCCCTCCGGTGGTGGCTATGTTCCCAATTCCTATAATCAAACCTTTTGATCGCAAATGCAAGAGGTACGACGGTACTACAGCGGTACTACGGAGCGAGGAGCCGAAGTTCTTCCGCCGCGTGATCCAGGTCCCCGACCGCATGATTCGCTTCCCTGAAGACTGAGGCATTGGTGGGACAGGCCTTCAGCCTGTCCAGGGCAGGCTGAAGGCCTACCCCACCAAGCGGAAGAACTAAATCACGCGGTCGAAGACCCAGTCTAGGTCTTCCGCCATCTCTCGCGCGCACCTGGTCTTCGGTCAATAATCGACGCCGAAACAATAACTTTCGTTGGAAGACGCCGGGCTGACCGCGTATTCACCCGGATACAGGGCGCGCGCGGGAGTAATCTCGTAAACCGAGTCGCTGATTTTCCTGATGTTCACCGGCAGCGGCTGGGGCGTGCCGCCCATCCCGGGCTGCGTTTGCCGGTAGCCCATTCTCGAGACCAGAGGGTACAGTTGGAACTGACGCGGGTCGCCGCCGGAGGACAATCGCACCACGAATACGAGCCGGTCGCCCTGCCGGACCCGCACCGGCGAACGCGAACCTTGAATGCGGTAGACCGGCGCTCCCATGCCGTAGAATCCGCCGCCGCGGGACATCGTCCCAATTTCCCTTTCGAGCGGGATGTAACCGTTGGAACCGCGCAGAAAGGGCGCGCCCGCGATGTCCGGCCCGGGGTCAACCGGGGGCGCGGGGGCAGCGGCTCTGGGCGCCTCGGGAGCGGCGGAGGACGCGGCGCCCGTACCGAAAACGATCTCCGCCACGTTGGCGCGCGCATAGTGCTGCACTTCATCGTTGACCAGGAAGCGAATGTCGTAGGACGTGCCGCCCAGGAAGGTTCCGTTCACCACCGACCCGTCGCGCATGCGCAACGTATCGGCATTCCCCGAGACTGCCAAGACCACTGCGATGATTATGATTCGCCCGAGCATATCTGTTCCACTCCGTTGGGCCCGCCCGCTTCGATCGGCGCCAGGCCACGGACCTCTGTTGTTATTTTCCTATACTCCCAGACGCCGCCGGCCGGCCCCGGGTTTACACTGTGTTACGTGCGCTCCCTCGCCGCCCTGATCGTGCTCGCCGCCGCCGCCGGGGCCGCGCCCCAATACTCCGGGGAAGTGATTTTTCCGCCCGAAAGCTGGCACAACCACTCGTCGTCGGTGGTCGAGCTTCCCAACGGCGATCTCCTGGTGTGCTGGTATCACGGCTCCGGAGAACGCACCGCGGACGACGTGCTGATCCAGGGGGCACGGTGGAACCATGTCACCCGCCAGTGGACCGCGCCGTTTCTGATGGCTGATACTCCCGGCTTTCCGGACACCAATCCGGTGCTCTTCCTCGATTCGCGCCGGCGCCTCTTCTTCTTCTGGCCCGTGATCGTCGCCCACCAGTGGGAGACCGCGCTGATGAAGTACCGCATCTCGACCGACTATCAGCAGGCGGAGGGGCCGCCGCGCTGGGAGTTCCAGGACAACATCATCCTCATCCCACGCAATATCGCCGCCCGCACCCGCGAATTCGCCGGCCAGGCCGCCGCCGGGACCGGCCCCGTGGCCGAGCGTGCCCAGCGTCTCATCCAACATGCCGGCGACGAATACTTTCCCGCATGGGCTGGTTCACTCGCACGCATCCGCTGGAACTACCCTCCGGTCGCATCCTGGTTCCCCTGTACTCGGATGGCTTCTCGTTCGGCATCATGGCCATCAGCGACGACCGCGGCTACACCTGGACGGCCAGCGAACCGATTGTGGGCGCGGGCGGAGTGCAACCCACGGTGGTTCGCAAGGACGATGGGGTTTTGGTGGCCTATCTTCGCGACAACGGGCCGCCGCCGAAGCGCGCCCTCGAGAGCGAATCGCGCGACGACGGCGTCACCTGGACCACCGCGCGCGACACGGATATCCCCAACCCCGGCACGAGCCTGGAGGTGGTGCGGCTGAACGATGGCCACTGGATTATGGTCTACAACGATATTGAAAGCGGCCGTTTCTCTTTGGCTGCCGCGATCTCCGATGACGAAGGCTCCAACTGGAGGTGGAAACGCCACCTGGAGGGCCGCCCCGGCCGCCAGAGCACCGATCAGTACCACTATCCCTCCGTGATCCAGGCCAAAGACGGCGCCATCCACGTGACTTACAGCTACTACACGCCGGCCGGCCAAACCATCAAACACGTGCGGTTCGATGAAGACTGGGTCAAGGCCGGGGACTCCGCGCCTTCCTCGCGATAGGCCCGCCGCACTTGAATCCCATAACGTACCGTGGCCCGAGTTCACAACGCGCTATCCTGGGGATTCTTATGGAACTCAAGCTCGTGGCGCTCGAAATCCCCGAGGGCGGGAACCTGATCCTCGGCCAGTCGCACTTCATCAAAACCGTGGAAGACATTTACGAAGCCATCGTCACCGGTGTGCCGCAAATGAAATTCGGCGTGGCGTTCAACGAAGCCTCCGGGCCGTGCCTGGTGCGCG
This sequence comes from Bryobacteraceae bacterium, assembly GCA_030038565.1. Lineage (GTDB taxonomy): Bacteria > Acidobacteriota > Terriglobia > Bryobacterales > Bryobacteraceae > JOPF133. Next base: position 2,890 of record JASHSS010000564.1, on the reverse strand, counting down.
TGGATGGCAATGACGACGGACTCAAGGCCCTGGCGGTACGCAACGCCACGGCCGTGGGTGCGGGCCACACGTTCGTGGTGGCCATGCGGGAAGGCTATCCCATCAACGTGCTCGGACGCATCAAAGAGGTCCCTGAGGTCTGCGGCATCTACTGCGCAACGGCTAACCCGGCGCAGGTGGTGGTGGCGGAGAGCGAGCAGGGCCGCGGCGTACTGGGCGTCATCGACGGCGAGAGGCCCAAGGGCGTGGAGACCGCCGAAGATACCGAAAAGCGGCGCGCCTTCCTGCGCATGATCGGCTACAAACGGTAGCGGCAACCACAAGCCTGGACACCGGAAAGCCAGACGCGCGGCACTTCGGGCGGGGGCCCGGGGCGCCGACGACGCGGGCTTGGCTGCCGGCCCTCGCGTGGTATAACCGGTCATGCGCAAGATTCTGCTTCTTCTGGCGTTGGCCTGGCTGGCCGCGGCGGCCGGTTCGCGGCCCAAAGTGCGCGCCATCACGGCCTTCATCAACATCGATGCACAGAATTACGAGGCGCAATACGCCGAGACCATGCGGTTCCTGGATTCTGCCCGCGCGGCTTACCAATCGGCCGGATTCGAAGTCGAGGGAGTCCGCATCGTCACCCAGCCTTTTCCGCGCTACATCGGCGGCATGACTCCGGCGGATGCGCTGGCCTTCCTGGTCAAGCTGGATCAACTGGCGGCGCGCCTGAAATTCGCCCCCAACATCGGCGCCGCTATGCTGGCCGATGACGATTCCACGGCCACCCTGGACACGCTGGCGCACGCCCTCGCCACCACCCGCCTGAACGCCAGCCTGGTGATTGCCGGCGAAGATGGCATCCACTGGCGGGCGCTCGGAGAGGCCGCCCGGCTCATTCAGAAGGTTGCCGCCCTCAGCCCGCACGGGCGCGGCAATCTGAATTTCGCCGCCACCGCCATGGTGAAGCCGTACGGACCGTTTTATCCCGGCGCCTACCACGTGGGCAACGGGCGCACTTTCGCGGTGGGGATGGAAGGCGCCGGCGTGGTGGCCGAGGTCTTCGCTCAATACCACCAGCCGCGCGAGGCTCAGGAGCAACTCACCGCCGTGCTGGCCCGCCATCTCCGCGATGTCGAGGCCGTAGCCACCAAGGTCGCCTCCGCCAGTGGCTGGAGCTATGCCGGCATCGATCCGACGCCCGCGCCGCTGGGCGAAGTTTCCATCGGCCGCGCCATCGAATCGCTGATTGGCGGCCCCTTCGGTTCGAGCGGCACCCTGACCGCGGCCCGCATCATCACCGCCGCCGTGCAGGCCGCGCCCGTCAAGCGGACCGGCTATTCCGGCCTGATGGTGCCGGTGCTCGAGGACCATGTGCTGGCGCGCCGCTGGGCCGAAGGCACGTTCAATATCGATTCCCTGCTGGCCTATTCGGCCGTCTGCGCCGGGGGCCTGGACACCGTGCCGCTGCCCGGCGATATCAGCGAAGAGCGCCTCGCCCGCATCCTGGGCGATGTGGCCAGCCTGGCCTACAAATGGAACAAGCCCCTGGCCGCCCGCCTGCTGCCCGTCCCCGGCGGCAAGCCCGGCGACCGCACCGATTTCGGCGACGCCCGCATGAGCGACACTGTCATCCGTTAGCCGCCGGGCGGGCAGGCATGGCCCTCACCCGCACTCGCGCTCAAGGGCTGCCCCCAGCGCCGCTTCTTCCTCCGGGAACACCGTGCGTAGGTCGACGATCAGCCGTTCGTTCTCGATCCGCGCCACCACCGGCGGATCGCCCAGCCGCAAACCCCGTTCGGCGGCTGCCGCGCTGGCGCACTCGACCGCGATCAGCCACGTCGGGACCGACTGCTCCGGCGTGGCGCCGCCTCCAATCACCGACTGTCCCGGCGCGATCTCGGCGCGCACCCCTGGAATCCGGGCCACCAGCGCTTCGGCCCGCGCGCGCACGGCCTGGGCGGGTTGCCGGATCATGGCCAGCGCGGGAATCTCGTCCCAACGCTCCATCAGCAGGCGCCGCAAGGTGGTTTCGAGCGCCTGGTAGATGGTCTTATCCACGCGCAGTGCGCGGAACAGCGGATTGCGGCGAAGGCGTGTGACTAAATCGGCGCGCCCTGCCAGAATTCCTGCCTGCGGGCCTCCCAGCAGCTTATCGCCACTGAAAGACACCAGGTCCGCACCCGCCGCCAGCGAATCCGCGACCAGCGGCTCTTCGACGCCGAACGCCCGCAGATCGGCCACGCAGCCGCTGCCCAGATCCTCGTAGACCGGCAGGTTCCGCTCGCGCGCCAGCGCCGCCAGCTCCGCCAGCGTAGGCCGGGCGGTGAATCCCTGAATACGGAAATTGCTGGGGTGAACCCGCAGCACCAGGCGCGTGCGTTCCGTAATTGCATCCCGGTAATCCTCGATGCGCGTCCGGTTCGTCGTCCCCACCTCGCGCAGAATGGCGCCCGAGCGGGCCATAATTTCGGGGATGCGGAAGCCGTCGCCGATCTCGATCAGTTCTCCCCGCGAGACCACCACGTCGCCTCCGGCCGCCAGTTCGTGAAGCGCCAGGAACACGGCCGCGGCGTTGTTATTGACGGCGATGCCGGTCGAGCCCAGCAGGCGTTCCAGCAGGAGGGAGGTATGCACATCGCGCTTGCCGCGCCGTCCCGCCGCCAGGTCGTATTCCAGGTTGGAATAGCCCTGGATACCCATGGCGGCGGCCGAACCCGCGGGCGCGCGCCCCAGGTTGGTGTGCAGCACCACACCCGTGGCATTGATGACCGGCCGCAGCGAGGGCCGTTCCAGGGCCGTGAGGGCTTCTTCCACGCGCGCCTCCAGCGAACCCGTCCGCGGGCCCTCCGCCCGTATGGCCGCTCGCTCGGCTTCCACCACGCGCCGGATTTCCGCCACGACC
>JASHSS010000563.1 GCA_030038565.1 Bryobacteraceae bacterium | reverse complement strand
GCCGCCGCGCCGGCCGTGCAGCGTGCGCCGCCAACCCCGGACCTGTGCACCGGACCGGTCCCGGGAATGCAGGCCGCCGCGGGTCGAACCTCGCACGCGCGGCCCTGCTGCGGCCGAAAAGAATTCGAGCAGGCCAGCGCTCGTGAGCCCGTGAGCGCCGTGCCTGCCCGGATGGCTATTTGGCGCCGGCGGCGATGCCTTCGTGCACCTGGCTGATGGCTTCGTTGACTAACTGAAGGGCCTTGGCGCGGTGCCCGGCCTTATCCGGCTCGGCCGCATTGAGCTGGGTAGCGGCGTTCTGCAGCGCCGTCAGCGCCTTTTGCATATGTGGCTGCTGGGCCTCACCCAGAGAGGCGACCGCCAGCCCCGCCGCTCCCGCCGTGAGGATGCTCTTGGCAGCCGACCGCCGTGAAAATGTTCCTTTGAATTCCATTTGCGTTATCTTCTCCTTTTCAACGGGAGCACCAAAAGCACCCGTTCCTCTGGTACATTCCGTCCCGGGACCTTAGTTCTAAAATGTCCCGGTGTCAGGATATGATACACCGAACCTACGACTTTGTTTCGCGACGCGGCAATTTTTGGCGATTTTTAATGTTTCCGCAAGCCAGGCCCGCGGGCGCCCCCGCGCCGGGGACGCTGCCCCAGTCCGAATCAGCTCAACCCGCCGCGGGCCGCCGCGGGCGCTCGTGAACCGGCAGACGCTCCTCGTTGCGCAAGTCCAGAATCAATCTCATCACCATGTGCTCAATGCTATCCCGAACTTCGCAATGTTGCGGAAACCTGAGGTAGATCGGGTCGGGCACATCCCAGTCGCGGATCTCCGCGCCGGGGATCGGCGGCAGCTCCATCCCGCTCATGTTGATCACCAGGTCGAATTGCGAACGGCCCAGGTGGCGCAGGCCCTTGGGGAAATGATCGCGCACGTCGATGCCCTTGGCATCCATGGCCTTGATCGTATCGGGCGCTACGTACATGGCGGGCGACAGTCCGGCGCTGGCCGCCACCAGCACGTCGCTGCCGTAGGCGCGCGCGAAGGCCTCCGCCATCTGGCTCCGGCAGGCGTTTCCAATGCACACAAAAAGGACCCGTTTCGGCTGGCTCACAATTTCTCCAGGAACAGCTCGTGCACCCGCAAATCTCCGGTCAGCTCGGGGTGAAACGTGGCCACCAGGTGGCGGTCCTGCTCCACCAGCACGGGATCGCCCTGATACCGCGCCAGCACTTTACCGCCCGCGCCCACCCGCCGGATGATCGGCGCGCGGATGAAGACGGCTTCCAGTTTGCCGGGCGCGGTGCGCCGTTCGAAGTCCGGATCGGGCGCGATCTCCGTGACGCGGCTGTCGATCTGCCGCCCGTAGGCGTTGCGCTCCACTCCGATATCCATCAGGCCGAGGCTCTCCTGCGCCGGGCTGGAAACCTCGCGGGCCATCAGGATGGCGCCCGCGCAGGTCCCGAACAGCGGCTTCCGCCGGCCAAATTCCTCGAGCGCTTCCATCCACCCTTCGTAGCGCATCAGCTTCAGCATGGTGGTGCTCTCTCCACCGGGCAGGACCAGGCCGTCGAGCGCCGTAAGCTGCTCGCGCTCGCGCACCAGCACCGGCTCGGCGCCGGCCCGCTCCAGCGCCGCCCGGTGCGCCTCGAAATCTCCCTGCAGCGCCAGCACCCCGACTTTCTTCCCGCCCATAGCCGCGCCTTACCAGCCCCGCGTTTGCAGCAGCTCCGACTCCGGCATCTTGGCCACGTCCAGCCCCGGCATGGCGTCGCCCAGGTCGCGGCTGGCTTCCAGTAGTTTCTCGGGATTGTTGAAGTTCTTGGCCGCCTTCACAATGGCGCAGGCGCGCGCCGTTGGATCGGAGGATTTGAAGATGCCCGATCCCACGAACACTGCCTCCGCCCCCAGTTGCATCACCAGCGCGGCATCCGCCGGCGTGGCGATCCCTCCGGCCGAAAAATTGGGCACCGGCAGCTTGCCTTCCCGCGCCACCCACTCCACCAGTTCCAGCGGCGCTTGCAGGTTCTTGGCTTCGTGCACCAGCTCTTCCCGCCCCAGGATGGTGAGGTGCTTCATCTCCTTGACGATGGTGCGGATGTGCCGCACCGCCTCCACGATGTTGCCCGACCCCGCTTCGCCCTTGGTCCGGATCATGGCGGCGCCCTCCGCAATCCGCCGCAGGGCTTCGCCCAGGTTGCGCGCGCCGCACACGAAGGGGATGCGGAAATCGGTCTTATCGATGTGGTGCTCTTCATCGGCGGGCGTGAGCACTTCGCTTTCGTCGATGTAATCCACGCCCAGCGCTTCCAGGATGCGCGCCTCCATGAAATGGCCGATGCGCGCCTTGGCCATCACCGGAATGGTCACCGTGCGCATGATCTCTTCCATCTTGGCGATGCTCGCCATGCGCGCCACTCCGCCCTCTTTGCGGATATCCGCCGGCACGCGCTCCAGCGCCATCACCGCGGAAGCGCCCGCGTCCTCCGCGATTTTGGCCTGCTTGGCGTCGGTCACATCCATGATGACCCCGCCTTTGAGCATCTCGGCCAATCCCACCTTCACTCGAAACTGTTCGCTTTTCAATTCAAACATCGTCGGTCCTCCCTGTTCTCACCGGCCAAACCCCGGCCCGTTCCTTCCACCCGCCCCGGTCTTCATACCATCGCCGGCGCCGGATCGCGGCTCCGCCCGGCGCTTTCCAATTCCCCGGCCACGATCCCCGGCCCATTCCTTCCACCCGCCCCGATCTTCATACCATCGCCGGCGCCGGATCGCGGCTCCGCCCGGCGCTCTCCAACTCCCCGGCCACGATCCCCGGCCCATTCCTTCTACCCGCCCGATCTTCATACCATCGCCGGCGCCGGATCGCGGCTCCGCCCGGCGCTTTCCAACTCCCCGGCCACGATCCGCCCCAGAATCGTCAGGCCCTCGCGGATCTGCTCCGGAGTCGGCCCCGCGAAACTCAACCGCAGCGCGCCCCGCTCCAGGCGCGTTACCGAGAAATAGCGCCCCGGCAGGTACGCGATGCCTTCCTCGCGGGCCCGCGGCAGCAACTCGGCCGCGTCCACCGGCTCGGGCAGCCGCACCCACACGTTCATCCCGCCTTCCGGCCGCGTCCAGCGCGTGCCGGCCGGCAGCCGGTACCGGCAGCCTTCGAGCGTCGCGATCAGGCGCTCGGCTCCGGCTTTGAGCACCCGCGCGCGGTGCGCCTCGAGGCGCCCCGAGACGGCAAACTCCAGCAGGACCGCCTGCGAAAGCTGATCGGTATGCAAGTCCGAAGCCTCCTTGGCCTGCCGCAGCCGCCCGATGAGCGCCTTGGGACCTACCGCCCAACCCACCCGCAGCCCCGGAAAACTGACCTTCGAAAAGCTGCGCAGCAGAACCGTGCCCCCCGCGGCGTCCAGTTGTTTGAGGGCCGCCACCGGCTCGCCCCAATAGCGCAGCTCGCCGTACGCGTCGTTCTCCACCACCGGCACGCCGGCTCCGCGCGCCGCTTCCAGAAGGCCCTGGCGCGTGGCCGTCGAGAGCGTCTCCCCCGTGGGATTTTGAAAATTCGGAGTCACCACCAGGCAGCGCGGCCGCTCGCGCTCCAGGACCCGGCCAAGCCGACCCAGATCGATCCCGTCGGCCGTGAGCGGAATGCCCACCAGCCGCGCGCCCATCCCCGCCAGCAGGTTTTTCAGCCCCGGGTAGACCGGGTCTTCCACCGCCACCGCATCGCCCGGCCGCAAGAGCACCCGCCCGATCAGGTCCAGCGCCTGCTGGCAGCCGTTGGTCACGATCAGATCGTCGGAGGCGCCCGCCAGCCCCTGCCGCCGCGCGCCCTCCAGAAGATATTGCCGTAAAGGCTCATAGCCGCTGGGCGATCCCAGTTGCAGGATATCGGCCAGGTCCCCCCGCGCCATCACCGCCGCGCAACTGGCGCGAAAATCGTCCAGCGGAAACAGGTCCCGCGACGGCCGCGATGTGGCGAAGCTCACAACCCCGCCCTGGAAGCCGCCGCCCTGGAACGCCGGAGGCGCGCTCGAGGATTCCAGCAGCGCGGCCCAGTCGATCCCTGCCGGCGCCGGCCGCCCCGCCGTGACGAAACTGCCGCGCCCCACCTGCCCGCTGATCAGGCCCTCGGTTTCGAGCAGATCGTACGCCGCCGACACCGTGGTCCGGTTCAGACCAAGCAGACCAGCCAATTCGCGAGTGGCTGGCAGCCGCTCCCCATTTTCCAGCTCACCCGACCGGATTCGTCCCGCAATATCCTCGTAGAGCTGCCGGTAAAGGGGAGTGGCGGAGTCATGGCGCAGATCAGGCTGAAACTCCATCAGCCATAGCGTACCATATTGGACTGGCGGATTGTGCAGAATTGTGCACTCAAACGGGCATACATTCAGAACAGCAACGGCGCCAGTTCCGAGAGGTTGCGGCGCCACAACGGCCAGACGTGCGCGTAGCCCGGCACTTCCACGTCGGTAAACTGGATGTCCTTCGATTTCAGCCAGGTCTTGAACTGGCGGTTGACCGCGTTCAGCCCATCGTCGAGGCCGCAGGCGATCCACAGCACCTTAAGTTGGGAGTTCGTTTTGGCGGATAGGTTGGGGAAGTTCTTGGCGAAATCGGCATCCTCCATGCGCGGCGCTCCGCGCCCGCCACGCCCGCCTCTGCCCCTTCCGGCCGTGGCGCTCCCGGGCGTGCCCGCAGTGGCGCCGTCCGCTGCGCCCGGGGCCGGCTGCGGAGGCGGCGCGGGATTGGCGCGCGGCCACATGATAAAGGCGCCGCTGAAGGAGCCGATGTAGGCGAAATCGTCCAGGTAGTTGAATCCGGTGTAGATGGCTTCGGCCCCGCCCATCGAAAGACCGGCGATGGCGCGGTGGTTGCGGTCGCGGGCGGCGTGGTAGTTCTTTTCCACCTGCGGCAGCACCTCGTCCACCAACGCCTTGGCAAACGCCGGGATCATCCCCGCGCCCATCGCCCCCGCCGGCCCGTTGGGCGTTCCGTATCCCAGGGTGTTGACCATGATCATGGGCTTGGCCTTGCCCTGGTTGATCAGGTTGTCGAGGATGAGGTTGGCCGCTCCCACATTCAGCCACGCGGAGGCATCGTCGCCCAGGCCGTGGAGCAGGCACAGGACCGGGTACGGCTCCTTGCGGCGGGGGTCGTAGTTCGGCGGGGTGTAGACGAAGTAATCGCGGTCGTCGCCGATCGAAGTCGAGTGGTACACATAATGCGTCACCGCGCCGTGCGGCCCTTCGCCGGGATTCCACAAAGCCGGGCCGGGAACCCGCACCATGCTCTGGCCGGCGCTCGCGTAAGCGCTCTTGAAGAGCGGGTTCAGGGGATCGTTGACGGTGGCGCCATCGATCGAGAACGAGTAGGTGTAGAGATCCGGCTGGAGCGCCTCGGTGGTCGCCGACCAGATGCCCTG
>JASHSS010000562.1 GCA_030038565.1 Bryobacteraceae bacterium | reverse complement strand
CTGAAGACGCGCCTGTCACACCATGATGCGTGAGGCATTGGTGGGACAGGCCATCAGCCTGTCCAGGGCAGGCTGAAGGCCTGTCGTGATGGCGCGACGCGCCACCCAAAGGGATGAAAAAACGGCGCAGGTTTTCGACCGTGCCCCACCAAGCGGAAGAACTAAATCACGCGGTCGAAGACGTAGCGGTGGGCAGGCCGCCGCCTTACCGCTGGCTGGCCTCGCCCGCGGCCACGCGCTGGTTGTACTCCGCCGATTTGCCCCGCGGAATGCTCAGCGCACGCCAGTTCTGGCCGGCGAAGTGTTTGGCCAGCAGCACGATCTGGCCGATATGCATGCCTACATGCCCGACCTGGCGGTTGATGGCTTGCATCACGGAATGCGCTTCGCCACGGATGTAGATTTTGCGGCCCAGGTCGGCATCGGAGAGCGGCTCGAGGGCCTGAAAGAGCCGCGCCCATCCGCCTTCCCACATTTCCATCAGCGCCGCGCGCGTCGCCGGAGGGGCTTCGAATTCGCTGTCGCGGTTGCGGTCCGGCTTTTCGCCATCGGTGGTGAGGAAATCGGTCCAGCGCGACCGCATGTTGCCGGCAAGGTGCTTCATGATGATTGCGATGGAGTTCGATTCGCCGTCGAGGGCACTCGCGAGATGCTCATCGGGGACCTGTTCGATGGCTCGCTCGGCGTGCTTTTTGTATTGGCGGAACACGGCCAGAGAATCGGCCAGATACGAAGTCATGAATTCAAGCGCCATGGCTTCATCTTACGCCGGGCGCGCGGGTCATTTGGCCGGAAAACACTGGCCGGCGGCCTGGTATTCCTTGCCGGTCATCTGAATTTGTACTGCTTTCACCGTGCCGCCTTCCATCACCACCTGCGCGGTGGGCGGGTCGCGCTGCTCGTTGACCACGGCGCGATACAGGCTCTGCGGGTATAAACCCATCTTCCCCTTGCCGTAATCGGTGCTGCCGAAGAAGTAATAGAGCGCTACCATGTGCAGCTCGGCTTTGTGCTCCGATTTCCAGAGATAGCCGCCGCACGCGGTATCGTCCTGGAAGAGGCGCTTGGCCGGGTTGGTGGGGTGCAGGGCATTTTCGCGCTCGCGCGGGTAGTCGTTCGTCTGCGCGGCGGCCAGACACACCAACAGCATGTACATTGCCGGCTTCATGTCCATTCGACTCCGCCGGGAGGGGCGAAGTTTCACCCCTTGCTACAATGAAACTTCCTCACATGCCGGAGCCGCGCGCAGACCAATCGATACAGGAACTGGAGTCCCGTTGCCTGGAGCGCATCGCCGCCGCCCGGAATGCCGCGGAACTGGAGACGGCGCGCGTGGAGGCGCTGGGGCGCAAGGGCGGGATCGCGCAGTTCTCGAAGGAAATGGGCAAGCTGGCGCCCGAGGAGCGGGCGCGCATCGGAAAGCTGCTCAACGGGGCGCGCGAGCGGCTGGAGACGGCCATCGAGGCGGGCCTGAAGAGGTTCGCGGAAGAGACCCTGCGGGCGCGCCTGGAGAGCGAATGGGTGGATGTGACGCTGCCCGCTCCCGGACCGCGGCGCGGCCACCTGCACCCCATCACGCGCATCCAACGCGAACTCGAAGAGTTGTTTCGCTCGCTGGGCTTTGCCGTTCTGGACGGCCCCGAAGTGGAAACCGAGTATCACAATTTCGACGCGCTCAATATCCCGGCCGATCATCCGGCGCGGGACATGCAGGACACCTTCTGGCTGGAGGGCGGCAACCTGTTGCGCACGCACACTTCGCCGGTGCAGGTGCGGGGGATGGAGCGGCTGGGTCCGCCCCTGCGCATGATCGCGCCGGGCCGCGCATTTCGCAACGAGAGCGTGGATGCCTCGCACGAGCACACCTTTTATCAGTTGGAAGGCATGATGGTGGACCGCGAAGTTTCGGTGGCCCACCTGCTGTACTTCATGAAGACCCTGCTGGCTGCGATTTTCGGCCGCGAGGTGACGGTGCGGCTGCGGCCGGGGTACTTTCCCTTCGTCGAACCGGGCTTCGAACTGGACGTTCAGTGCCTCATCTGCGGCGGCGCGGGATGTCCGGTGTGCAAGCAGAGCGGTTGGGTGGAGTTGCTGCCCTGCGGGCTGGTGAATCCCAAGGTCCTGCGCATGAGCGGCATCGACCCGGAAGAGTGGAACGGTTTCGCCTTCGGCCTGGGGCTGACACGGCTGGCGATGATGCGCTACGGGATCGACGATATCCGCCATCTGCAAGGCGGGGACTTGCGGTTTTTGGAGCAATTTTAGGTCGATTTGGGCATTTTGCCCCAACTTTTTACTGATTCTAAAGGAGTTACCGCTGTTTTTTTGGGCATTTTGCCCAAAACCTGCTGCGGCGAAGGCTGAGGAGACCTTGAAGTTTTCCTATAACTGGATTCGCGAACTGGTAGAAGATCTGGATTACGCTCCGGGACCCCTGGAGCGGCTGATCACCATGAAGACCGCCGAATGCGAGGGCATCGAGGCGGTGGGCGGACTGCTGGCGGACGCCTGCGCGGCGCGCGTGGTGGCCGTGGAGCCGGCGGGCCACAACGTCAAGGCGGTGGTGGAGACCGGCCGCTACGGAACCAAAACGGTGGTCTGCGGCGCGCCCAACTGCCGGCCGGGGGTGGTGACGGTCTACGTTCCGGTGGGCCGCAAGACCATTCAGGGCGTGGAGAGCGACGGCATGCTGGCCAGCGCCGCGGAGTTGGGAATCAACAAGGATCACAGCGGCATCCTGGAAATCAACGCTGCGCCGGGCGCCCCGATTCCTGGATGCCTGCCCGACAGCATCATCGAGATCGATAACAAGTCGATCACCCACCGGCCCGATCTGTGGGGCCATCAGGGAATGGCGCGGGAGGTGGCCGCGATCCTGGGCAAGCGGCTGCGCGACCCCGCCCGGGTGGAGTTGCTGCCCGCGGGTTCGCCGGCCATCGGGGTGGAGATCGAAGACCTGGCGCTCTGCCCGCGGTACAGCGCGCTGGTGTTTGAGAAC
>JASHSS010000561.1 GCA_030038565.1 Bryobacteraceae bacterium | reverse complement strand
GAACGGCCCTCGGACTTTGCGGGCTCGGGTTCGCTGGATCGTAACCCAAAATACCTCGAGGCAACTCGCAACAGGGCGCAGAATACCCAGGCGCCGGCGGCGGCTGCCACCCAGAAGACCGCGTTGTTCATATTAATGGCCATGGCACTACCAAATTTATGCGACTTCCGGGAATCGCAACAGTCCGGGCGATACCTGGTCCGTACTAACTGGGACCGTCCAGTAAGAAGCCAACCGGCGCCGGCATTCCGATGCCCGGCCGCCGGGGCTAACTCGAGTCCGCAAGGTCAAACGCTTCGTGGCGCTGACTTATAACGAGGTGGCGCCGGCGAGACTGGCAAGAGAGCGCCGGCCCGTCGTATTCCACGGTTCATCGCCGCCCGGATCCACCGCGGATTCCGGACGCCACTGCGCCAATTCGAACCGGCTGTTGACGGCGGCCTTCCGGAACAGCCTGTGCAGATAGACTTTTACCGTGCCCTCCTTCAGGCGGAGTTCATAAGCGATGGTCTTGTTATTGGCCGCCGCCCTGACAAGTTGCAGAATCTGCCTCTCGCGCCCGGTAAGCCGCGGAACCTTAACCTGCGGGGACATTGATTCGGGCGTTATGCGGAGTTGGTACTCCTCCCCATCGCAAAGCTGAAGAAGGCTCGCCAGAGTGATGTCGGCCGACAACTTAGTAGATAGAACGCCGCGCACGCCGGACTCCAGGGCTTCCAGGGCGCTGCTCAACGTGATTCTGTTGGTCCAGAGGACCACTACGGAACCCGGGGTTTTGGCTTGCAGCGCTATGGCGATCTGCAAACAAACCTCCGATTCGCCGTGCACAATCACAAGCAGCCTTTCCCCGCACGGCACTTTGGCAAGCAGATCGTAGATCTCTCCGGCTTGCAGTATTACTTCGAAGCCCTCTCGCCGCAACATGTCACCCAGGCCGACGGCCAGGACGGCGCTTTGAGTAATGATGACGGCTTTTGCCGGACGAGTCCTCATACCATCCTCCACGGTGCGAGACATAAGTTCGAACCGATGATGTCCACGGAACCGCGGGCAGGCTCGCCCGGCCACTTAGTGTGCGGCGCGTGTCTGCCCGCCGGTGATTGAACGAGGCTCTCCGCGGCGTGCGGGCGGATTGCCCGCGCCGGCAGGCCGGCGATGGCGGGCGAGGACGCGCGGGGCCGCGGCAGAGAGGAGAAATCCAACGTTTCAGGGAAGCTCATTGAGGGACCTTCACCGGCCTGCTAATGCAATGCGGGGGCCAACCCGGTGAACCATTAACAGGCTTGTTTGGAAGGGGTTGCCGCAATCTGAAGAGCCTGCCCGGTACAACCTGTCGCAGCGCCACAGGGGATCGGTGACAGTTTGTCGCGGGCGCCCGGCCACTCCCGATCGAGGGTGGCTGGAATCCTCGGGATGGCCCGCACTAACGCGGCCGTATAGGGGTGTTGTGGGGCGGCGAAGATTCTCCGGGCGGCGTCAAACTCGACCACTTCGCCACGACGCAAAATCGCGACCCGGCTGCACACGGAGGCGACCGACGGCAGATCGTGGGAGATATACAAGATACCCATGCGTAACTGGCGACTTAGCCGCGAGAACAGGTTCAGTATTTCCGACTGCGTGATCGCATCGAGCGCGCTGGTAGGCTCGTCGGCGATCAGCAGCGCGGGCCGGTGCAGAATCGCCATGGCAATCAGGACCCGCTGTGCCTGGCCCAGGCTCAACTGGCGGGGATACCTTTTCAACAGCGGGGCCGCTTCCGGCAGACTCACCAGTTCCAGCAGATCCAGCATGTCCGGCACGGAATACCGGTTAGGATAACCCTGCCGATGAGCGTGCCATGCCTCAAAAAGCTGGTCGCCGATGTGCATGGCCGGATTCAGCGATGAGAGCGGGCTCTGCAGCACCAGCCCAATCCTCTTTCCGCGGATGGCGCGCATCTGCGGCTCCGAAGCAGCCATCAGATCGCTCCCCTGGAGCCGTACCCACCCGCGCGCAGCCCCGCCTTTGAATTCCAGCAGGCGCATAATCGCCAGCGCCACGGTACTCTTGCCGGACCCGCTCTCGCCGACCAGCCCGACCACCTCGCCGGGGTCGATGGTAAAACGTACCTCGCGCAGGACGCCGGGCCGGCCGGGATAACCGGCCGACAGATTCACATCCAGCAGTGGCCCGGGCCGCTCCATCTATTGGTTCCCGGCCAGTTGGGTGGCCTTCTTCAGGAACTCGATGTTCCAATACGCCTGCGGCTGTACAGCGGCTGGTGCGGTGTTGCGGATGTCCGGAGAGAACGCCATCAGGGAGTTCTTGTTCACCAGGTAGATAAACGGAACAGCCTGGGAGACGATCTCTTGTACGCGGTCGAAGAGGCGCTTGCGAACCGCGGCGCTCGTCTCGGCCGCCTGGGCTCGCATGAGACGGTCGATCTCGGCCTCCCAGGGCGTGGCGGGAGTCTTCTGGTTCGGATTCCACTGGTGATTGGCGGCGGAGCTGAGCCACACGTTCATTTGCGCGCTGGGGTCCAGTTCGACATTGCTGAGGCCGAGCAGGCAGGCCTCATAGTTGAAGGACCGGGTGATGCGCTCGATCAGCGATGGAAAATCGAGGGTCACGATGTTCAGGCGGATGCCGATGGCGGCGAGGTCCTGCTGAATCATCGCCGCCATGCGCTCCCGCGGACGATTTCCGGCGTTGGTGACCACCGAGAACTCCACCGGATGACCTTGGCGATCCGAAAGCACGCCATGGCGGAGTTGAAAGCCGTCGCGCCCGAGCCGGTGAATGGCCGATACGGTGTCGTACGGGTGCGGCTTCAGCGCGCTGTTGAACCAGAACCGGTTGGCCGGCGAAATGGGGCCTTCGGCCGGCTGGGCGTGCCCCTTGTAGATGAGCCGGCAAATATCGGCTCGATTGATGGATTCGGAGACGGCGCGCCGGAATTCCGTCGAGGCGAACCAGGCCTTCTTGTATCCGGAAATGGGGGCCGCGGCGACCTGGTTGAACCAAATCATCTCCGATTCCAGCGATGGGCCGGCATCGTGGACCGCCGAGGGCGCCTCGCGAGCGAGTTGTTCAAAGGAATCCGGATCGAGCGAATTCACCAGGTCGAGTTCGCCCCGCCGGAACCGCACCAATTCCATCTCCCGGCTCTGTTGGATCATGAGGTGTACCCGCTTGATATACGGGAGCCGGACGCCGCGCGGGTCGGTTTTCCAGTAGTTCGGATTGCGCTGGAGCAGCACTTCCACCCCAGGCTTGTAATCGGCCACGTAAAAAGGACCCAGGGCGGCCGATTTCTGCCTGGATCGCGCCGATTGAATGGGAACCTGGTCAAAGAGTTGTTCCAGGCTGGATAGGGGTTCCGCGAACAGAATGGACACCTGCTCCGGAGACTCCACGGAAACCCGCGGCGGCACGTCGCTCGAACGGAAGGCATCCGCGTTGGGCGAATGCAGCTTGGGATCCATCATCCGGTTCATGGTAAAAGCGACGTCCTCGGCCGAGAACGGCGTGCCATCGGAAAACGCGACGTTTCGCCGTAAGTGAAACGTAATCTGCCGGCCCTGGCGCTCCACCTTCCACGAGACGGCCAGCTCCGCGATTAACTGTTGAGTCACCCGATTTACGCGGAGCAAAACACCGGCGGTGAGGTATCGGACCGCGTCCGAATTGGCGTCCTCCACGGCCAGAGGGTCGAAGGTCTTGGGATCGGAGCGCAGACAGAATCGGAGTTCGTCCGCGGCCTGGCTGAATGCCGGCGACGTCAAGGCGCAAGCGACCAACAAACGGGACAGGAAGCGGCGTGTCATACGCGTGAATCCTCCATCGGAAGAACGAGCTGGAAACAACAGATGGAAAGGGCGACCACGCCGAGCGTGGCGAAGATCTCCGGCCGGAGAACCGACGGATTCTGAAGCTCCCGTAAAAGGTTGCCCCAGGTGGGATACGGCTCGCCGGCGCTCAACCCGAGCATCCCGAGGTTCGCTTCGGCCAGAATGAAAATCGGGATGGAGGTCAGGAACTGGGCCAGCAATACCGGCTTGAGATTCGGCACGATGTGCCGCCGCAGCAGGCGGCTACCGCTGACGCCGCAAGCCCTCGCCTGGAGAGCGAAATCCGATTCACGAAGCTGGCGTGCCCCGGCGCGGACCACGCGCGCGGGCGCGGCCCAACCCAAGAGAGCCAGTAGCGCATAAGTCAGGATCAGCGAGGCGAGAGGTGAAATATTCAAGGGCAAGAGGGCACGCGCGGCCAGCAGTAGAAACATCCAGGGCAGGGAAAGCATCAAGTCGAGGGTGGGCGCCAGCAAGCGGTCGAACCACCCGCCGAAGTAGCCGGCGAATCCGCCCGCCAGGGCCGCCAGAAGAGTGGCTGCCAGAGCGGCCGACCCCGCTAATAAGAGGGAGGCGCCGGTGGCATCGACCAGGCGCATGAACCGGTCCCTTCCCAGGTCGTCCGTTCCGAGCGGGAACCGGGCGGAGGGCCGAGTGTTGGGGAACTCCCGAAACTGATGGGAATAGGAAGCGCCGGGCGTTAGATTGGCCGCCAGCGAAATCATCAGCATCGAACCAAGCACGGCTGCCGCCGCTGGGCGCCCGAGTTTCATGCGCGGTTGACCCCCTGTCCCGCGGCCACCCAATCGAAAACCGAGTTGCACAATTGGGTGAGCAAGGTGACGATCGCGGTCAGCACCACCAGGACCGGAAGGTCGCGCGCCACCGCCGCCTTCCAGGCCAGTTGCCCAATCCCCGGAAGGTCGCACAGGGTCTCCACCGGGATAGCCGTTCCGAATGCCATGGTGGCCGATACTCCGGCCAAGGCGAGCAGTTGAGGCGCTGCGGCGGGCAGAACATGACGGAAGAGAATCCGTGCCGTTCCCAGGCCCTTGGCGCGAGCGGTCAGGATATGCGGCTGCGAATATGCAGCCTGAAGCAGGTTACGCAGGTAGTCGAACACTCGAGGAAAGAGAACCAAAGCCACAATCCCACGGACCGGTCCGCCGAAGTTGAAAACCAGAATCGCCAAAGCCGCGGAAGGGACGCACATCACCACCCGCGCCAGCATGCCGATCGATCCGCCAAAAAGGCGTTGGCGGCACAAGACCGCGGGGAGCGCGAGGGCGAACGCCAGGGCCCATCCGCCGGCGATGCCCGCGGCCATAATGCCGGCGGTGACCGGCGCCCGATCGCGAATCAGTTCGCCGATGGGACGCTGGAAGGACTCGGACATCCCCAGATCGCCGCGCAGCGCGGCACGGAAATAGCGGGCATAGAAAGGCAACAGATCGCGGTTGGCCGCCCTTTCCGCGCGAATGCTGTTGCGACTGGACTCGTCGAACCGAGGGTCCAACTCGCGTTCGTCGGTATCGAAACCTGGGCTGACCCGCACCAGCGCGCCCGTCAGAATCATGCCGGCCAGCATGGTGGCGGTGAGAGCCCCGAGTTGTCCGATCAGCCTGGGTAACCGATTCTTCATACCAGCGAACCAGGTTCAGCCTGGGACCTCGCGCACCGCCACGGAAGCGGATGAAATCAGGGTTCGGAACATCCGCTTGGCTTCGTGCATTCGGCGGCCCGCCTCCGCGAGCAAGTGCTCGGCGTTGTCGCCGTCTTCCGGGAAGAACGCCTCGCCGAGGCTCATCCTCAGCCCTTTCATTGCCGGCAGCCCGCACCTGGACCGGGCGCCGATCTCCCGGAAGTCGGCCAGGCGCTGCCGGATACTGGTCATATCGTTGGCGGGGAAGATCAATACGAACTCATCGCCGCTCATGCGCGCCACGTAATCGTATTCGCGGCAGCCTTCGCGCAAACAATCCGCCACCGCCTGGAGCACCTTATTGGCTTCCGCGCGTCCGTATTCCCGATTCACCTGCTTGAAATTATCCAGATCGCCCACCACCACGGCGACAGGTTCCAAAGTTCTCCTGGCTCTGGCCAACTCGCTATCGAGGCGCGGGAACAAGGAGCGTGCGTTGGGCAGCTTTGTAAGGTAGTCGATGGTGGCATGTTTCTGCGCCTGGCGGAACTTGAGCGCGTTTTCGATGGTAGGTGACACCCTGGACGCCACGGCCAGGAGAACCCGCAGTTGGTCCGCGGTGAAGGCCTTGGTTCCGCTGCGATACAGCGTCATCACCCCAATCG
>JASHSS010000560.1 GCA_030038565.1 Bryobacteraceae bacterium | reverse complement strand
GCCTGTCCAGGGCAGGCTGAAAGCCTGCCCCACCTTCCGCTTAAGAAAACACCGCCGAGCGCGTCCGTGTGGGATTCGGTGGGCCGCAGGGTCCTGGCCGTCGCGGGCGCAAAACGCGCCTGGCCGGCCGGCCCCGCGCCTGGGGGACCGGCCATCCGGTAGCGGGGATGTCCACCGACGCCACGCCGCTGATGCGGCAATACCACGCCATCAAGCAGCAGGTGCCGAACGCCCTGCTGATGTTCCGCCTGGGCGATTTTTACGAGCTTTTTTTCGAGGACGCGGTGATCGCCGCGCGCGATCTGGAAATCACCCTCACCGCGCGCAATAAAGAAAAGGGCGCGGCCATCCCCATGTGCGGGGTGCCCTACCACGCCGCCGAAGGATATATTGCGCGGCTGATCCAGAAGGGCCGCCGCGTGGCCATCTGCGACCAGATGGAAGATCCGCGTTTCGCGAAGAAACTGGTGAAGCGCGAACTGAGCCGCATCGTGACCCCGGGCACCGCCATGGACGCCAACCTGGTGCGCTCGCGGGAGAACAACTACCTGGCGGCGGTGGCGTGCGGGCCGCGTTTCGGGATGGCCCACGTGGACATCTCGACGGGCGAATTCCGGGTGACCGAAATGGATCCGAGGGAGGCGCCGGGCGCGCTCGAAAGCCTGGGAGCGCGAGAAGTGCTGCTGCCGGCCGACCTGGCCCTGCCGGTTACGGAGGGTAGCCCGGCCCCGCGCTTCGTAAGGACCGAACTGGAAGACTGGATCTTCACTGCCGATTATGCCGCGCGGGCGCTGTGCGAACATTTCAAGCTGCTCTCGCTGGATGGCTGCGGCCTGGCCAACCGGCCCGCGGCGGTGGGAGCGGCGGGCGCCATCCTGCACTACCTGCGCGAGACGCAGCGCGGCGCGCTCGACCACCTGGACCGCCCTTCCTTTTACGACCGCGCCGATTCCATGGCGCTGGATGCGGTGACCGTGCGCAACCTGGAACTGGTGGAGCCGCTGTTCGCCGCCGATGCCGGTCCGGGACCCTCGGAAGCCACGGTGCTGTCCGTTCTCGACCAGACCCTTACGGGGATGGGCGGCCGGCTGCTGCGGCAGCGCCTGCTGCGGCCGTCCATGGATACGGCCGAAATCTCCGAACGGCTGGACGCCGTGGGCGAACTGCTGCAACAGACCATCCTGCGCGCCGAACTGCGTAAGCAACTGGGCGGCATCCTGGATATCGAGCGGCTGCTGGCCAAGGTCACGCTGGGAACCGCGGGGCCGCGCGACCTGTTGGCGCTGGGCCGGTCCATCGAGCGGATTCCAGCGCTCAAGCGCTGCTTCGAAACCCAGCAGGCGGCGCGGCTGCGGGCACTCTACGAGCGCCTGGACGAACTGCCGGACGTGGCCAACCTGATTCTGGAGGCGATTGCGGACGAGCCGCCGCTTGCGCTCGCCGATGGCGGCACCATTCGCGCCGGCTTCCACGCCCCGCTCGACGAGCTCCGCGACCTGCGCCAGAACGGGCAGCAGTACATCGCGCAGATCGAAAGCCGCGAGCGCCAGCGCACCGGAATCCAATCGCTCAAGGTGAGGTTCAACAACGTATTCGGCTACTACATCGAAATCACGCGCGCCAACCTGCACCTGGCGCCGCCGGATTACGAGCGCAAACAGACGCTCGCCAACGCCGAGCGCTTCACCACGCCCGAACTGAAAGATTATGAGCGCAAGGTGCTGGACGCCGAAGAGCGCATCCTGACGCTGGAAAAGGAATTGTTCGCGGAGGTCAGGCAGCGCGCCGCCGCCCAGGCGCAACGCATCCGCGCCACCGCCGGGGCCGTGGCGGAAGTGGATGTGACCGCCTCGCTGGCGCAGGTGGCGGCGGAGAACCGCTACCACCGGCCGGCCTTTTCGGCGGATGGGGAGATGCGCATCATGGCGGGCCGCCATCCGGTAATCGAGCGCATTCCGGGACTGGACGCGGGCCGCTTCATTCCCAACGATCTGTACCTGGGCGAATCGGGCGGTCCTATCGCCATCATCACGGGCCCTAACATGGGTGGTAAGTCGACTTACCTGCGGCAGGCGGCGCTGATCAGCATCCTGGCGCAGATGGGTTCGTTCGTGCCGGCGGAGTCGGCCAGCCTGCCGGTGGTGGACCGGATCTTCACCCGCATCGGGGCATCCGACAATCTTTCGCGCGGCCGCTCCACTTTCATGGTGGAGATGACCGAGACGGCGGTGATTTTGAATACGGCCACCCCGCGCAGCTTCATCGTGCTGGACGAGATCGGGCGCGGCACGGCCACTTACGATGGCCTGGCGCTGGCCTGGGCGGTAGTGGAATATATCCACTCGCGGACTCGGGCCAAAACCCTGTTTGCCACTCACTATCACGAACTGACGGAGCTGGCCGATCAACTGACCGGCGTGCGGAATCTGAAAGTTTCGGTGAAGGAGGCGGGCGAGCAGATCATCTTTCTGCGCAAGGTCGAGCCGGGGCGCGCCGACCGGAGTTATGGCATCGAAGTGGCGCGATTGGCGGGGTTGCCGCTGGCGGTGATCGAGCGGGCCCGCGAAGTGCTGCGATTCCACGAACGCAGCGAGCACGAAGTTAGCGAGGACCTGGTGGGAGCGGAGGAGCGCGGACCGGTGCAGATCCAGCTCTTCGAGCCAGTCGGCTACGGGATGGCCGAGCGTATCCGCGAGCTTGACCTGGACCGGATCCGGCCGATCGAAGCGCTCCAGCTTCTGGCCGATTTGCAGAAGGAGCTGAAGCGCACGTGAGGGTGGCGGAGAGCGAAGGACGCGGCGCGCACGGGGTGTTGCCGGACGGGGCGGTCTGCGGGACCCCGGAGTGCGGCCCGGGTCGCGTGCGCCGCTCAGAAACGGATGCAGATGCCGCCGCGGGTGCGGGCGATTCGCCTGCCCAGGGCCGGCGAAAGACCCTCAGGCCCGATGCCTCGCAAATCCGCTGTGGCGAGCGCGTATTCAGGGGAGTCCGCAGGGCCCTTCGGACCGCCAAAACGGCTCAAGACCCGATCCGGCGGTCGCGTAGAATCAATGAGATGGAGCACGGTTTCGACGGAGCCAATGCTGGGGTCCGGGAGCTGGTTCACGCTTTCGAGCCGA
>JASHSS010000559.1 GCA_030038565.1 Bryobacteraceae bacterium | reverse complement strand
GTACGGGGAGACCAGCACCACGCCGTTCATGGCCACGCCAAGCTGCGTTTGGAGGTAGCGGGCGATGCGCGGCCCGCGATAGCCGCCGTAGCTTTCGCCGACCAGGTACTTGCGGCCGCCCAGGCGCCCGTTCTTCACCAGCCAGTCGTAAATGATCCGCGAGAGATAATGAATGTCGGCGTCGGTGGAGTAGAACTGCTTCTTGGTCTCGTCGGCGGAAACCAGTGAGCGGCTGTAGCCGGTGCCTACCGGATCGATGAAGACGAGGTCGGTGAAGTCCAGCCAGGTGCCGGGATTGTCGGTGAGCCTGGTTGGATCGGAGGGGCTCTCGCCTTCCTCGCCGAACTCGAGGTGACGCGGGCCGATGGCGCCGAAATTCAGGAATACGGAAGCCGCGCCGGGGCCGCCGTTCAGCGCGAAGGTTACCGGGCGACCCGGTCCCTCGACGGTGTACGCGGTATAGACCACTTCCCCGATCTTCTTGTCGTGATCGTTGACCGGAAGCGATCCCACCTGCACCGTGTAGTGGAGCGGCTTACCCTCCAGTTGAATGCTCTGGGCCACGTGGGCATCGGCCGGGAGGGGAGACGGTTTTTCGAGGGTTTTGGCCTCGGCGGGAGCGGGCGGAGGAGCCGGCTTATTCTCCTGGGCAACCGTGGGCGCGCTGAGAGCCAGGAGGAGCACGGCCAGCAGGCCCGCGCCGGCGCGGCTGGAGACGAGGAAGTGCGATCGAAAGGATCCCATGTGGTTACGATAGCGTAACCGGGCGAGAGGCCGGCGAAACCGTGCTCCGGCACCCGGAGGCGCGGGATATTCGTGCACACAGTTTCACGTATACTGTGTAAATGAAGAACATCACCCTCAGCGTAGACGAAACCGTTCTGGCCACGGTTCGCCGCTACGCCGCCGAGCATGACTCGACCGTCAACGCCCTGGTGCGTGAATATCTGATCAACCTGGCGGCGCGCGAGGACCGCGCCCGGCGCGCTCGCTTGGAACTGCGGAAATTGAGCGGGAATTCGAAGTTTCGGCTGGGCGGGAAAACGTGGTCGCGGGAAGATCTGCATGACCGCTAAGGTCTTCTTCGACACTAATATCCTGGTCTACGCGGCGCAGGAGCGGGGTGCCGGCGAGGAGGAACGCAAGCGGCGCCGCGCGCTCGAACTGGTCGATTCAGAGGATTTTGGTACTTCGTCGCAGGTGTTGCAGGAATTCTTCGTCACCACGACCAGGAAGGGAGCGCGCCCGCTTTCGGCCGCAGCCGCCCTGGAATGGATTGAACGGTGGGCGCTGTTCCCCTGCCAGCCCATCGATCATCAACTGGTGCGGATCGCTATCGAACGATGTGCGCGATACCGCATTTCCTATTGGGACGCGGCCATTCTCGCCGCCGCGGAGGCTTTAGGCGCGCATACCGTCTATTCCGAAGACTTGAACGACGGGCAGCCGTACGGGAGGGTCCGGGTGGTGAATCCGTTCGTTTGAAGCTACCGCACGCCCGACATGAGCCGCACGGTCGGGCGGATCAGGAATATCAGCAGCAGCATGGCCGCGAAGGTGAATCCGGCGACGCTGCCGAACAGTTGGGGCAGGGGCATGGCGCTGTAGAGCGAGGCGGCTCTCCCGGCCAGCCAATTGCCGATGCTGGTGGAGAGAAACCAGATGCCCATGACGAATCCGGCGGCGCGGTCGGGCGCCAGTTTGGACATGGCGCTGAGGCCCACGGGACTGAGGGAAAGCTCGCCGAGGGTTTGCAGAAAATACGTGCCGGTCAGCCACCAGATGGCGACTTGGCCGCCGTGGGCCGCCATCATGGAAGCGGGAATCAGGATGGCGAAGGCCGAGCCGGCAAAGAACAGGCCGGATGAAAACTTGGCGGGGCTGGAAGGCTCGCGGCCGCGGCGCGCCAGGGCCAGCCAGATCCAGGCAAACACGGGGGCCAGAGCCACCACAAAAATAGGCTGCACAAATTGAAACCAGCTCGCCGGAAAAAGGAAGCCGAAGATGTGGCGGTCGGTGGAGCGTTCGGCGAACAGGCTGAGCGAAGAACCGGCCTGCTCGAAGGACGCCCAGAACAGCGCCGAGGCGACGAACAGCACCAGAATGGCGGCCGAGCGCTTACGCTCCTCGAGAGTCCATCCGCGGGAGAAAATCATCCATGAGAACACCACCACCGAGATTCCCAGCAAGGCCCAGCCTTCCATGTCGGCAATTGAGGTGGCGGTGAAGTGGATCACCCCGGCAACGCCCGCGAGCGCCAGGAGGGCGAACACCCCCAGGCCGCCGCCGACAGCCTTAATCGCGTTGTTCTTCTGCCGCCGGTCTTTCTCCGGATCGCCAGTGGAGGCGGGATGGAGGCCCGCGTCTCCCAGGTACTTGCCGCCGAGAACGTACTGCACCAATCCCACCAACATGCCCAACCCGGCCACGCCGAAGCCCAGGCGCCAACTGATACGCTCGCCCACGTAGCCGCAGAAAATGGGAGAGATCAAGGCTCCCAGATTGATGCCCATGTAGAAGAGCGAGAAGCCCGAATCGCGGCGCGGATCGCCCTTGGGATAAATCTGGCCGACAATCGTGCTGACGTTGCCCTTGAGCATGCCGGTGCCCATCATCAGCAACACCAGGCCGATGTAAAAAGAGGTCTCGGAAGGAACCACCAGGCAGAACTCGCCGGCCGCGATGAACACGCCGCCGATCAGCACGGCGCGGCGCTGGCCGGTGATGCGGTCGGCCACCCAACCGCCGCCCAGGCAGAGCAGGTAGACCATGGAAGCGTACAGCCCATAGACCGCGCCGGCCTTATCGTCGCCGAATCCCAGGCCGCCCTCGGCGATTTTGTGGGTCATGTAATAGATCAGGATGGCGCGCATTCCGTAGTAGCTGAAGCGCTCCCACATCTCGGTGAAAAAAAGCGTGGCCAGGCCGCGGGGATGGCCGAAAAAACGGGTATCGGGCACCGTGGAGAGTTCGGGGCGGGTTGCCATGTACCGCAATTGTAACCCGCCCGAACGCGGGAGGCGGGTGTATACTGGCAGCCGAACCAAAATTTCAAGGAGAGTGCCGATGCGACAGTTGTGCCTGACGTTGGCGGCGGCCCTGGTAGCCGTCGCGTCTCCCGGATTTGCCCAGGAAGGCCCGTACAAAGTGTTGAAGACCGCCAAGGTGGGCGGGGAGGGCGGCTTCGACTATGTGACGGCGGATTCGGCCGACCGCCTCCTGTTCGTCGGACGCAGCGGGGCGCAGGGAGCGCCTGGACGCATCATGGTGTATAACCTGGACACGCTGGAAAAGGTGGGTGAAGTTCCCAATACCAACCGGGTGCACGGCGCCACGGCTTCCCCCAAGTCGCATCACGGCTTCGCCAGCGCCAATCCGGTGGTCATGTTCGACACCAAGACCTTTGCCACCATCAAGACCATCGACGTGAAGGGAAACCCGGACGGATATATGTACGATCCGTTCAACGACCACGTCTACATTTTGAGCCACAGCAAGCCGAACGCCACGGTGATTAACGCCGCCGACGGTTCGATCGTAGGCACGATCGACGATATGGGCGGCGCGCCGGAAGAGGCCGCCACCGACGGCAAAGGCACCATCTTCGTGGACATCGAGGATAAGGACAATATCGCGGTGATCGACGCCAAAACCCTCACCGTGAAGGCGCACTACGATGTGACGGGCAAGGGCGGAGGGTGCGCGGGCCTGGCGTTGGACACCAAGAACCAGATCCTCTTCGCGGCCTGCCGCAATCCGCAGAACATGGTGATCCTGAGCGCCAAGGACGGCAAGATCCTGGAAACCCTGCCGCTGGCGGGAGGAAGCGACGGGGCGGTCTTCAATCCGAAAACCATGGAAGCCTTCAGCTCGCATGGCAATGCCACCCTGAGCATCATCAAGGAGAGCAGCCCCACCAGCTTCACCGTGGAAGAGACCTTGAAGACCATGACGCTGGGGAAGACGTGCACGCTGGACCCCAAGACGGGCCACCTGGTGCTGATTGCCGCGGAATACACTCCGCCGCCGGCGGCCCCCGCCACGCCTGCCCCGCCGTCGCCGGATGGCCGCGGGCGTGGAGGACGGGGGGGCCGTGGGCAGATGGTGCCGGATTCGTTTACGATCCTGGTGGTCGGGAAATAAATCCGCCCGGCGCGGCCGGTTGACCGGGCCGAACGGGGTCCGCGCTACTTGTCGGGAGTGGCCTGCCTTTCCAGGCGCTTCAGACGCAATTGTTTTTCCAGCTGATCGCGGAGGTAGTGCACTTCCCGATCCAGCCTTTTGGACTTGTCGCGCTCTTTGGAGAGATCGGCTTTAAGCTCTTCGTTCTGGTTCCGTAGATCGTCCGTTAATTTCGCTCCCTCGGTATCCGCGCTGACGATGGGAGCGCCCATGAAGGCCGTCTGTTCGCGGATCATCAGGCCATTGTATTCGGTGATGGCCAGGGCCACGTCCACGTGTCCGCTCTCCCGGCCCCAGGTGAAGGCGCCGTTGGCGAGGTGCGCGAGGTCGAGCGGAATCCCCTTTACCTTGGCGCCGTCGGAGATGGTCAAACGCGCGCCACGCGGTTTGCGCAGCGCCGGTGAGTGGGGGTCCCAGCGGATTTGCAACTGGCCGCGATCATCCCATGCATGCAGTCCCAGGGCCGGCGGGCGCCCTCCCCAGAGGGCCGATTGAATGCTGGCCACGGTCTCGTCCCACCAGAGGCCGCGGGTCAGGTAGCCGCAGCCCCCCACCGCCGCCAGGGCGAGGGCCAGCCAGACCCACGGCCAGAGGCTCTTCCGGGGCGGTGGCTCGATGGCCAGAAAGCGGGGCAGCGCCAATTCGGGAGATGGAGCAGGTTCCGGATCGATGGGCGGTGCGGATTCCGCCGGTGCGCTGATGGCTCCGGAGGCGATGGGAGCCGGCCCGGAGTCCGCGGGAACCTCGGTGCCGTCATCCAAGCTGACTGCGGGGCCGGAAGGTGCGCGATGCCAGTCGGTGACGGGGGGCGGGGGTGGCGCGGGCGC
Organism: Bryobacteraceae bacterium; assembly: GCA_030038565.1. GTDB lineage: Bacteria > Acidobacteriota > Terriglobia > Bryobacterales > Bryobacteraceae > JOPF133. The sequence continues at coordinate 222 of JASHSS010000559.1, read as the reverse complement.
TGCAGCGGTTGGGGGCGGAGCGGGCGGGCGGTGCAAGCCGGCGATGGGCGGCACGAGTGGTGCACCGGACAGCGGCGTGGGCGACGCGGCGATGAGCGGCGCGGGTGAAGACGCGGTGGGCGGGGTGGTCAATGGAATAGCGGCAGGCGGTGGCGAGCGATGCAAGCCGGCGACCGGGGGTGCGAGTGGTGCACCGATGGGCGGCGCGAGAGATGCGGGCCT
>JASHSS010000558.1 GCA_030038565.1 Bryobacteraceae bacterium | reverse complement strand
CGATGGGTGTCGGCCGGCCGGCGAGCTTTGCCAAGGCCGCCGTACGGCCGGTTCTTTCCCTGTTCTTCGCCCTGGCGGCGCTCGTGGCGCTGGCCGGGCCGGTCCGCGCCGCCGACGAGGGCGGGGAAGCCAACCTGCATCTCCCGGACCTGGGATCGGTCTCTTTCCTGGGCGGTATCAGCGGGCATAACCTGCTGTTGGCCGGCCTGCTAGTGAGCGCGCTGGGCCTGGTGTTCGGCCTGGTTATTTTCATGCGCCTGCGCAACATGCCGGTGCACGCCTCCATGCGCGACGTCTCCGAGCTGATCTACGAAACCTGCAAGACTTATCTCGGCACGCAGGGCAAGTTCCTGATCCTGCTGGAAGTTTTTATCGCTGTCATCATCGTGGTGTATTTCGGTTTTCTGAAAGGGTTCGAAGCCTACAAGGTGGCCATCATTCTGCTGTTCAGCGTGATCGGCATCTCGGGCAGCTTCTCGGTGGCGGCCTTCGGAATGCGGGTCAACACCTTCGCCAACTCCCGCACGGCGTTCGCCTCGCTCACCGGGAAAGCGTATCCCTGCTATGACATCCCGCTTCAGGCCGGGATGAGCATCGGGATGCTGCTGGTGTCGGTCGAACTGCTGATTATGCTGTTCATCCTGCTATTCATTCCGGGCGACCTGGCGGGCGCCTGCTTCATCGGCTTCGCCATCGGCGAATCGCTGGGTGCGGCCGCCCTGCGCGTGGCCGGGGGCATCTTCACCAAGATCGCCGACATCGGCAGCGACCTGATGAAGATCGTGTTCAAGATCAAGGAAGACGACGTGCGCAACCCCGGTGTGATCGCCGACTGCACGGGCGATAACGCGGGCGATTCGGTGGGGCCGTCGGCGGACGGTTTCGAAACCTACGGCGTCACCGGCGTGGCGCTGATCACCTTTATTCTGCTGGCGGTGAAGGACCCGGTGGTGCAGGTCCAGCTTCTGGTATGGATCTTCTCGATGCGCGTGATGATGGTGATCTCCTCGGCGGTAGGCTATTTCCTCAACGGCCTGATCGCGCGGGCGCGGTTCGGGCATGCGGCCAAGTTCAACTTCGAGACACCGCTCACCAGCCTGGTGTGGATCACATCGCTGCTTTCCATCGCCCTCACCTACGTGGTCAGCTCGTTCATGATTCCGAGTCTCGCGAGCGACGGTTCCCTGTGGTGGAAGCTCGCCACGGTGATCAGTTGCGGAACCCTGGCGGGGGCCCTGATTCCGGAATTCGTCAAGGTCTTCACTTCTACCAATTCGCGGCATGTCCGGGAGATCGTCACCAGCTCGCGCGAAGGTGGTGCGTCTCTGAATATCCTGTCGGGCTTTGTGACCGGGAATTTCAGCGCCTACTGGCTGGGCTTCACCATGCTGCTGCTGATGAGCATCGGCTACATGGTGAGCAACAGTTTCCCGGCGTCCATGATGATGGCCCCGGCGGTGTTCGCCTTCGGACTGGTGGCCTTCGGCTTCCTCGGCATGGGGCCGGTGACCATCGCGGTAGATAGCTATGGGCCGGTTACCGACAATGCCCAGTCGGTTTACGAGCTTTCCACGATTGAGACCCTTCCGAACATCGCGCAGGACATCCAAAAGAACTTCGCCTTCACGCCGGACTTCGAGAAGGCCAAGGAGAACCTGGAAGAGAACGACGGCGCCGGGAACACCTTTAAGGCCACCTCCAAGCCGGTGCTGATCGGCACCGCCGTGGTGGGCGCCACCACGATGATCTTCTCCATCATCGTGGCGCTGACCAACGGGCTGACCAACAACGGGGACAAGCTGTCGCTGATGCACGCTCCGTTCCTGCTGGGGCTGATCGCGGGCGGGGCGGTGATTTACTGGTTCACGGGCGCCAGCGCCCAGGCCGTGACCACGGGGGCCTATCGCGCGGTAGAGTTCATCAAGCGGCACATCAAGCTGGAAAGCGCCGAGAAGGCGTCGGTGGCGGATTCCAAGCGGGTGGTGGCGATTTGCACCCAGTACGCCCAAAAAGGCATGCTGAACATCTTCCTGGTGGTGTTTTTCGCGGCGCTCGCCTTCGCTTTTCTGGAGCCGTTCTTTTTCGTGGGCTACCTGATCTCGATCGCGCTGTTCGGCCTGTACCAGGCCCTCTTCATGGCCAACGCCGGTGGCGCCTGGGATAACGCCAAGAAAGTGGTGGAGACGGAGTTGCGCGCCAAGGGCACCGAACTGCACGCCGCCACGGTGGTGGGCGATACGGTCGGCGACCCCTTCAAGGACACCAGCTCGGTGGCCCTGAACCCGATCATCAAGTTCACCACCCTGTTCGGCCTGCTGGCGGTTTCGCTGGCGGTGGACCTTACGCGGACGCAGGGCGCGTCCTTTACCACCGCGCTGGCGGCGGTGTTCTTCCTGGTCTCGGCGGTGTTTGTGTACCGCAGTTTCTACGGCATGCGGATCGAGAGTAGTAAGGACTGAGAGCGGGAGGCGTTTTCACCGCGGAGGCGCGGAGGGGTGCCCCCTGGGCCCAGAAAGCACGGAGAAGGCCAGGAGAGATTAAGCTGGTCTCTCGCAATGGCGCTAAGGCGCAAAGTTTCCGCCAAGGAGAAAATCGCTACGCGCCGGGGCTCCCGCCGCCGCCGTTTTCTCTTAGCCTCTAACACTCTGGGCCTGAGTCATCGATGGCGGATGGAGACGATTTGGGAGAGCTGGGAAGCGAAAACGCTTCTACAGCCTGGGCGTTTATCCGGCCATGTGGATCAAAAGATTTCCAACGTCTCGAAACGGTTAAGTTTTGAGACTTGCCAGCCTACTTCTTAGGAGGGGCACTGTTCTTCTTGAGAATGTCTGTACATTTCTGTGCGACCTCGGTGGCCTGCTCAGCTAATTCCTGTTCGGCCTCGGCATACCTTTGGTACAGCGAGCCCGCGTTTTCACTTATTGTGTAAATCAGCGCGGATATATCAGCGCAACTTTTCGCCAGGCTCAGCATAGAGCGTGCCTTGTCTGTATTCCCAGCCATCATCTGGGACATGGCTTCGTTTAACAAGCCGCCTGCGCATAGCGCAGCGTTTCGGCT
>JASHSS010000557.1 GCA_030038565.1 Bryobacteraceae bacterium | reverse complement strand
ACGGGCCACACCTTGGATTCCAGAGCGTCTGGCGGCGTTTCCCAGGTGGCCGCCGTGATCCGGTCCCATCCGGGTCTCAACGTCGAGGTGGATGACAACTTCGATGGCGGCAGCACCGAGCGCGCCGAATCGGTTCGGGCGGCTCTGATTGGAAGCGGCGTGCCGCCGGGATCCATCACCATGGTGGCCGCAGGCGCCAGCCGGCCGATCGCCCCTGTCAACACTCCGGAAGGCCGTGAGGCCAACCGGCGCGTGGAGATCGCTATATCGGGCAGCACCATCGGCAGCATGCCCTACTGGGATCGGACTTACTCCGTGCTCCCGCGTTAAGCGGTGGGAGCCGCTACCGGGAGGTGAGCGGGCTGGAAATGTGCGGGGATCGGGCGGCCGGAATCAGAGTTTCCGGCCGCCTTTTTCTTTAGTCCGATTACTTGTGTCCGGTGACGCGGCGGTCGGCGCTGCCGGCCTGGCCGGCCGCGATGCGGGCTTGCCGCGCGTCCGCCGCGGCTTTATTCTGCTCAAATCGGATGGCAGCCCCGACACCCTGTTCGCCCGTGCCGGCCGCGGAGGATTTAGCGGCGGCGGCCCCTTGGGCCGGGGTAGCCTGATGCGACCGAGCCGCCTCCATACCTGCCTGTCGCGCATCGGCGGCGGCCTTGGCGTTCTCAAATTGAATCGCCGCCTGGACTCCGCCGTCGCCCTGGTTGTTCACCCCGGTCTGTCCACCGGCCAAAGCCAGCGTTGCGGCGGCCGACGAGCCCAGGAGAATGGTGATTTTCAAAACGGATTGCATACTGCTCCCTCCTGCAACTGTCGGATGCAGCTTAGGGACCAATTGGCGGTGGGAGCCACGCCTGCCGGCGTGCGGGTTACTTGGCCCGGTCCAGGGCGAGCAGGGCGTCGGCCATTCGATTCACGGCCTTTTCTTCCTGCACGCGGTTGGCATCCGTGCGGTGCAAATCCGCCAGGGTGGGAGCCATTTCCAGGTGGATCAATTCATGAACCACGGTGAGCTCGATATCGGGCAGAATCAGGTTGGGCGCCAGGCGGTAATCGACCGGGTCAAGGACGCGAATCACGGCCGTCTTCTTTTCCAGGTCCCAGTGAACGTTGCCCAGGGTTTTGGGCTTCAGGTCGCTGGCCCGCGCCACCAGCACCGAAATGTTCCAATCCTGGAGGTTCAGGCGTTTCTGCCAGATCCACAGCTTTTCAGTGGCAAAGGTTTGGGCTTGGACGGTACGCTCGCGGGATCTCTGGATGGAAAAGGATTGCCCAAAGCAAGGCACAATCCCGCCCAGAATCAAAAGCGCAAGAACAAAGGTCCTGGAAGGGCATGCTGGATTACGTCCCAACATGATCTACAGTATATCAGTTTTCGTGCGATTCTTCACGGACCAGGGGAGTGTAAGGCGTGACCCCGCCGAGCCGGAACGCCGCGAAATGTGCCGGCGCTCACAGCCGCTGCGGGTTTACGTGACGCCTGGCACGCAAGCCATTCCCGCCTGCATTGTAAGAACTACCCCATATCCCTGTATATCGGGAATCCCACCGTTCGTAGCCTAGTAATTACCCACATTGGCAGGCGGCGTGCTTTTTCAGAGTTGAGGCCATCCTGGGCGCTGCTCGGATGGCGTTCAACCACGGTTAGAAAAGGAAACCTTTTTATGAAACACCTACTTAAGAGCATGCGATTACCGGTTGCCATTTCCGCCGTCGTGTTCGCGGTGGGACTCCTCGCGCCCAGTGCGAAAGCGGACCAGTGGAACAAACGCACCATCCTCACTGTGAATGAAACCATTCAGGTGCAGGACACGGTTCTGCAACCCGGCCAATATGTTTTCAGGCTTCTGGACAGCAATTCGGACCGGCACGTGGTGCAGATCTTCAATCGCAGAGAAAACCACATCTATGCCACCATCCTGGCGATCCCCAGCCAGCGCCTGGAACCGACCGGCCGTACCGAATTCACCTTCTGGGAAACACCCGCAGGCACAGCGCGGGCGATGAAGGATTGGTATTACCCCGGCGACCTGTTCGGCTCGGAGTTTCTTTATCCCAAGCATCCCTATCAGTTGGTAGCGATGAGCCAACCGGCTCCTCCGCCACCCGCGCCCCCGGCTGCCGAACCCGCTCCGGCCCCTGCGACTCAACCTTCCACCGCTGAGACCCAGCCTGCCGAGAACCCCACGCCTGAGGCCGCTCCTCCCCAGCCCGCTCCGGAACAGGCTGCGCCGCCCCCTCAGCCCGAACCCGCTCCCGCTCCTCCGGAACAACTCCCCCACACCTCCAGCCCGTATCCCCTGGTGGGCTTAGCCGGCGTGGTGTTACTGGCCTTCGGCGGCTTGCTTCGCCTCCGGCGGCTACCGTTACGATAACCGTCGAACCTTCGACACTAACTCACCAAACTGGAGCTACTATGACACGGCGCTCGGCAATTCGAACGATCATGATTGCGGGCGCCGTTGCTTCCGGTTCCCGGTTAGGTGCGATCACGCAGCAATCGCAGGACTTCATTATCCGAAGCGATGTCCGCCTGGTTCTGCTGGATGTCACGGTAAAAGACCGCACGGGCGGCCTGGTCAGGAACCTATCGCGCGACGACTTCACGGTCCTCGAGAATGGACAGCCCGAGCACCTTACCGTCTTTTCCGATGACGATGTCCCCATCACGGTGGGACTGTTAGTGGATGAAAGCCGGAGTATGTTGGCCAAACGCAATGACGTACTGATGGCTGCCGGCGATTTTATCCGCACCTCCAATCCGGAAGACGAGTTCTTCGTCCTGAATTTCAACGACACCGTGAAACGCGGGCTGCCTTCCTCCATGCTTTTCTCGGATAACATGAGCCAGTTGCGGGCAGCTCTTGACAGGGGCGTTCCCCGCGGCATGACCGCTCTGGACGATGCGGTGGTGGACGGCCTCGAACAGCTCAAGCTCGGCAATCGCGAGCACAAAGCCCTAGTTATAATCAGCGACGGCGGCGACAACGCCAGCGTACACACCCAATCCGAAATGTTCGCCATGCTGGAGCGCAGCTCCGCCACCATTTACGCGGTGGGCTTGGTGGATCCCGAGGATGCCGATTGGAATCCTGGTATTCTGAGGCATCTCGCCCACGTCAGCGGAGGGGAGGCAGTGTTCCTGAGCGATACCGCGATTCTCGCGGCCACGTGCGAGAAAATCGCCAAGGAGATTCGCACCCGCTATACCCTCGGCTATCCACCCCCGCCCGGCAAAGCGGGCTCGCTGCGGCACATTCAAGTGCGGATCTCCGCGCCCGGCCGCACCGGATTAATCGCGCGCACTCGCACCAGTTATCGCTACGAGGACTTTCCGAATGTCGCTCGCAAGTAGAACCCGTAAACGGATCTCGATGATTTTGCTGCTGGCCGGTCTGGCCGGCGTGGGCATCTGGGCATGGTCGATCGTGCGTAGCGCCCTCTTCGAACGCCGCGCCAACCAGGAGTTCGAGGAACTGACGCGCCATCCTCCCGTACTGCCCGCGACGCCTACTCCTGGCGCGCCGCCTTACCCGAAACCGGGCGCGGTCATCGGCCGCCTGCTGATTCCGCGGCTGCACTTCCGCGCCATCGTCCGCGAGGGAACCGGCGCCGGCATCCTCGCCGTGGCCCTCGGGCACGTGCCGGGTACAGCCCTGCCGGGGCCTGACGGAAACGTGGCAGTCGCCGGGCATCGCGACACGCTGTTCCGCTGCCTGCGCAATATACAGAAGGACGATGAAATCGTCTTCCAGACAACCCACGGCGATTACACGTATCACGTGGACCAAACCAAGATCGTAAAGCCGCGGGATGTGGCGGTGCTCGCTCCCGCCGCCCAACCCGAGATTACGCTGGTTACCTGTTATCCCTTCTACTACGTCGGCGCGGCGCCGGACCGCTTTATCGTCCACGCCTCTCTGCTGGGCTCCGAAGCCGCCGCGGCGGCGCCCAAACCGCCGCCCGAGCCTGCCGCGCCACCCCGGAAGGCGCCGCCCCGGAAACTGCTCGCCCGGCGGAAGCCGCCGGCCCGGAACTGGATTTACACCTATCGCCGTTCCGGTTTTTGAGCCGCCAGTTCGCCGACCCACCGGCTCATGCGCCGGTAATGCGACCCCTGCCAGTACACCCGCCGGCACTCCGGGCATTCGAGGAATTCATGCGGCGCCGCGGCCACCGCTTGGGGCACCCGCTCGCGAACCTCCGCGCGCTCCGCCGCCACCAGGGGTTGGTTGCATTCCATGCAACGGCTGAATGGACGAAGACCGCCCGCCAGGTCGAAGCGGCGGATTATCTCCGCCACCTGCCGCCGGCTGTCGGTTTCGCGCAGCCAATAGCCACGAGTCACCGCGGAATGTTTCAGCAGGCCGCGGTCGCGCGTCAGCAGGATGCGCCTGTCTTCGACTGCCCGCCGAACCAACTCCGCATCGCCGGCGTGATTGGAATAAACGGCGTCGAACCCCAGCATGCGCAGATAGCGCGCCAACCGGCCCAGGTGAACATCCAGGACGAATCCCGGTTCCCGCAAGGCCTTCGGCCGCACCCGCAGTTCCGGCGTGATATCGAGTGATTCGAAAACCGGGTACACGGCCACGCGATCGCCATCCCGGACGAGGCGCGAAAAGTCCGACGATTCGCCGTTAATCGTCACCAGGTCGATTTCCGTGTGCGGCACCCCGCAGCTCTCAATCCAATCCTTCACCGCGGCGGGAACGAAGAATTCCTTTTCAATCGTCCGGTACCGTTCGCCGGGCGCCAGGTGATCATTCAGCTCGGCGTAAAACCGGAACGCCGCGCGACTCGGCCGGCCTGTCATCCTCAGCCCCCGTTTTCAGTCTAGTTCCCCGACCGCATGATTCGCTTCCCTGAACACGCGCCTGTCACACCATGATGGGCGAGGCATTGGTGGGACAGGCCTTCAGCCTGTCCAGGGCAGGCTGAAGCCTGGCTGAAGCCTGCCCCACCAAGCGGAAGAACTAAATCACGCGGCCGAAGACCTGAATTCAACCCCGCTCGGCGCCTCGCCACTCAGTACGCGCGCTGATATTGCACCGGAACCGCGCCCTCTCCTCCCAGGGTGCGGGCTGCGTGCAAGGGGAAATACGGATCGCGCAGAAACTCGCGCGCCAGCAGCACCAGGTCGGCCTTCCCCTCGTCGATGATGGCGGCGGCTTGCTCCGCCGCGGTAATCAACCCCACCGCGCCGGTCAGGATGCCCGCTTCCCGCCGAATGCTCTCGGCGAACGGAACCTGGTATCCCGTCCCCAGCGGAATCTTCTGGTGCGGCACCTGTCCACCGGAGGAACAATCGATCAGGTCCACTCCCAGCTTGCCCAGCCGCCGCGCCAGTTCCGTGGATTCGTCCGGCGTCCATCCGCCCTCGGCCCAATCGGTCACCGAGAGCCGGACGAACAGAGGCAGCCGTTCGGGCCAGACGGCGCGCACCGCCGCGGCCGTCTCCAGGGCGAAGCGCAGGCGGTTTTCGAGGCTGCCGCCGTACTCATCGCGGCGGAAATTTGCCAGCGGCGAAAGAAATTCGTGCATCAGGTATCCGTGCGCGCCGTGAATCTCCACCACCTGGAAGCCCGCTTCGAGCGCGCGCCCGGCCGCCGCAGCGAAAGCCTGCTGGATGCCCTGAATCTCGGCACGAGAAAGCTCAGCGGGAGCGGGGTCGCCCGGGCGAAACGGAACCGCACTGGGAGCCACCGGCTGCCATCCGCCCTCCGCTGCGCCCAGCACGCTGCCGCCTTCCCACGGCCGCCGAGTGCTGGCCTTGCGCCCGGCATGGGCAATCTGGATCCCCGGCACGGCGCCCTGCCGGCCCACGAAAGCGGCGATGCGCGCCAGAAACTCGATGTGCTCGTCCTTCCAGATTCCCAGGTCCTGCGGGGAAATGCGGCCGCGCGCTTCCACCGCGGCGGCTTCCGTCATGACCAGCGCCGCGCCGCCCACCGCGCGGCTGCCCAGGTGGACCAGGTGCCAGTCCGAAGCAAACCCGTCCTGGCTCGAATACTGGCACATCGGCGAGACGGCGATGCGGTTGCGAAAGGTGATTTCCCGGATGCGGAGTGGAGTGAACAGGCTCATCCATTCCAGGCTAGCAGTTGTCGCCGGCGAACCGCCGCGCTTCCTCAGTTCTCCAGGGGCGTTTTCTCCGCGTGGTCGATCACCAGGTACTCCACCGGCCCCTTGCGCGACTCCAGTTTCAATCCCGTCTGGTCCTGAAGCGCCGCCGCGATGGCCGCCCCCTGGTCGGCGTCAGGATCTTCGTCGGGCGTCCAGTCCAGCGTGAAACTGTAGAATCCGTCCAGCCCGGTCTCGTCGATTACCGGCCGCCCCAGCGACACCGTTCTCGTGCGCGTCAGCCAGTTCGCCAGTTGGGCCATGGAGATCGAGGTGAAGGTGATATGGTGGGGCTTGTCGCTGTCGCTTCCGGCGCCGGGAGCCGCGGCGGTCTCCTTTTTCATCTTCGGCCCGTTCTTCCCGGCCACCAGGGCGTAAATCGCAGCCTCCCTGGTTTCGTGGTGCAGGGCCAGTTGGAAGCGATCCTTCAGGAGGCTTTGCATGCGCAGCGCGGATTGGTTGTTCACGCCGTCCGCCACCGCCTTGGCAGTGATGTCGTAGCGTTCCGAATCCATCCACGCCGGACCGATGATGCGATCCTCCGAAATGCCATACGCCATCTGCAGGCAGTTCTTCAAGGTGACGTTAGTCATCATCAGCTCGCTGCCCCTGTGATGCGACGAGTGCCCCTTGTCGTAACTCCGGTTCACCTTCACCGACGCCGAATCGAAGAACAGCGGCGCGCCGTCCTGGCGCGACTGCGCGCGGATCACGGGCACGTGCATGATACCCACCCCAATCGGCGCCGCCAGCGCCGCCATTCCCGCCGCGGCCAGGAATGCCTTGCGGGCGAAGTTCAGCCGCAACCCCATCCTCCGAGACATAATGTCCTCGATGCGCTTTTTCAGATTCGCGCCTCCCACCCCCGCCACACACGGCAACGGCGATTCCAGGTACAGCTCGCAGATTCTGAGGATGCCCTGGGCGTAGACTTCGGGCCGGCTTCCCGCCAGCACGACTTCCTCATCGCAGGCGCGCTCGCGCTCTTCCATGAGCCGCGCTCCCAGCCACCAGACCAGCGGATAAAACCAGAACAGCGCCTCCACCGCCATGTGCATTGCGGTGGCCAGGTTGTCGCGCCGCCGCACGTGGCACAGCTCATGCCGGAGGATCGCCTCCCACTCGGCGGCGGTGAGCCGCGCGGGAATGCCCGCGGGCAGCAGCAGCACCGGCCGGCGGATGCCGAATATCCCCGGTTCTCCGAATGCCGGCGAAGTCCGGGCTTCCAGGTCGATCGGCAGTTCCACGGGCGAGGCCGTCCGCAGCTCCGTCCGAAGCGCCCGCCACTTCCGCCACCAGCAGCCAATCAGCGTCGCGAAACCGATCGCCCAGACCGCCGCCAGTATGACCGGAATCGGGATGCCCGCCGCAGCCTGCGCCGCCGGAACCGAGCGAAGCGCCGGCGCGGCGAATGGACGGCTGACCTGATCGAGGGCCACCGCCAGAGCCGCGGGCGCCGCCACTGCCGCCGGATGCCGTCCCAGCAACCATCGCATCAGCGGGCCCAGCAGCCGGCCCACATGCACCAGGAGCGAAAACGGAATCAGGAACTTCATCGAGGCCACCAGCCACAGCCAGTAGCGCACCTGCGCCCGGTTTCGCCTCAGCGCCAGCGTTACCAGACCCGCCAGGCCGACAAACACAGTGGACTGCCACAGGTGGTTGGTTAACGGTTGTAACTGGGGGATCATTGGTTCTTATCCTTTCTGGCGAGGTCGCGCAGGGCCTTCTGCGCTTCGCGTACCTCATCGGGCGTCAGTTTTCCGGAATCGATCAGGTGCGAGACAATCGGCAGCGCCCGGCCCCCGAACAGGCCCAGCAATTCGTCGATCAGGCGGTGCTGGGCGGCGTTGCGCGACACCACCGCCTCGAAAACGTGCGCGTTGCTGATCTTGCTGGTGCGCCGCACGGCCTTTTTCCATTCCAGGCGATACACCACCGTCTGCACTGTCGTATAGGCCGGCCGCCTGGCCTCCGGAAAGGATTCCTGCAATTCGCGAATCGAAGACGGACCCCTGGTCCACAGGGTCTCCATGATCCGCAGCTCCAGGCGGCTTAGTTTTGGGGAAGGCATCCGAGACCAACTCTACTACAATGCGCTGTAGTAATACAAGAGGAAAATCGGGTGGCTGCAGCAATCCGTCCGCGACTTCCCGCACAGTCCTGCCCGCGCCCCGTAACATGCCGCCCTCGGCCATCGTCATTGGAGTATGGCGAAATCCCTGGGTCTCCTGGTTCTTTCCGCCTTCCTGCCTTTCGCGTCCGCCCAGGCCCAGATCGTCGAAGGCATCGTCGTCAACTCCCTTACCGGCGCAGGCATCCCCGGAATCGGAATCAACCTCGAACAGGTCACCACCGGCGCCTATCGCGTCTATCAGGTCAGGACCGATTCGGAAGGCCGCTACCGCCTCGACGACGTCCAGGACGGCACCTACGCGATCCGCTACGCCTCCAACGACTACGGGTTGCCGGGCGGCGACAACGCCGACCCGCCGCGCATTCAGGTCACCGCCGGCGAAAAGCCGGTCATGCTGGAGGCCCGCATGCTGCCTCTGCCCCGCGTTTCCGGCCGCGTGCTGGATGGCCGCGGGAACCCCGTGCCCAAAGCCCGCGTGGATATCGACGGCGGCATGCTGGTGTTCGGAGGCGAAACCGACGCCGCCGGGAAATTCGATATCCGCCAGCTACCCGGCACGTTCACCCTCTCGGCCGTGCCGCCTGCCGATTGGAAACCGCCCGATCCGGAACCCGAGAGCGGGCGCCCACTGGGTTGGGCCCGCACGTACTATCCCGGCTCCGTCGCCGCGGAGGGAGCATCCAAATTCACCCTGCGGCTCGGCGCCGATATGACGGACCTGGAACTGAAACTCGTGGCCGTCCCCGTCCACGCCGTTCGCGGGGTGCTGCTCAATCCCGATGGCACGCCCGCGCCCAAGATCTCCGTGGCCCTCGACGACGACGCCGCGCTCGCCTCGGCGCTGCGCACGGAATCCAAAGCCGATGGAACGTTCGAATTTCCGGCCGTGCCGGATGGCCGCCGGCTCTTCGCGTTCGAAGTCGAGAGCGGCGGCCAGAGGTTACGCGCCAATCAATGGATCGAAATCGCCGGGCGCGATCTCGAGGGCATCAAGGTTCGCCTCATCGCGCCCTTCCCGGTGCACGGCAAGGTAGTGTTTGAAGCCCCTGCGGACGCCTCCGCGCCGGCGCCGAAGCCGCCTTCCATCAACCTCAGCACGGTAGTTTCCGGCGCCAGCCTTCTGGAGCGCTTCCCGGAGATCTATTCCGCCCGTCCCGATGCCGACGGCTCGTTCGTATTCCCGCACATCTATCCGGGCGCATACCGGGTGGAGGTTTCCTCCGCGCCGGCGCACTATTATTTCGATGCGGTCCGGTTGGGCGAATCCGAATTGCCCACGCCCCAACTGGAGCTTACGCCCGGCGCGCCGCCCATCACCGTGGTGTTCAAACTCAACGGCGGCGCAGTCCGCGGGGCGGTTGAGAAATGCGCTTCGGGCACCGTGCTGCTGATTCCCCAGGATACGGCCGTTCGCCAAAGCGGCTTCGTTTTTGAAACCCACTGCGATCCCGCCGGCCATTACCAGATCGACGCCGTGCGCCCCGGCGAGTATTACGCTCTAGCCCTGACCGGAGGCAGCGTTACCCCTCCCGCGTTGCGGCCTCGCTGGGATGACGCCACTCTCGCCCAAGCCGCCGCCATCACCGTGCGCGCCGGCGAAACCACATCCGCCGACCTGCGCGCCGTCTCCCCTCCGCAATAAGTAACGGCTGGCCGCGCGCCATCGTCAAGCCTTTGTGGCCAAGCTGATCTGCCTTCTGATTTTCCCGGTTGCCCTGGCCGCCCAAATCGTCGAGGGCACGGTGGTCAACTCCGCCACCGGCAGCCCCCTGCCCGGCGTTAAGGTGAATCTCATTACCGAGGGCGTAGTGGCTTACTCCACCGTCACCGACCAGCAGGGCCACTTCCTCTTCGATCATGTCCAGGATGGCGTCTACCTGGCCGACTACTCCGCGGCGGATTACAATTTCGAACCCGGCAGCGCGCCGCGCCTCGAGCGGTTTCAGGTAGCCGCCGGGGCCAGCCCCGTCAAATTGGAAGCCCGCATGACCCCGCTTGCCCGGCTCTCCGGCCGGGTGGTGGATGGCCGCGGCAAACCCGTGCCGGGCGCGTTGGTCTGGGTCACCGGTCCCAGTTCCTCCATGGTTTCGCACGCCGATAAGAACGGCAAGTTCGATCTGCACCAGTTTATGCTGGCCGGCGCATACACCCTCTCGGCCGCTCCTCCTCCCGGCCTTCCCCCGCCCGATGCGGAACCCGGCCACATCTTCAACTGGACGCGCACGTACTATCCCGGCGTGACCGATCCCGAGGCTGCCGCGAAGATCACCCTGCTTCCCGGCGGCGTGGTATCGGATCTGGAATTGAAAATTCTGGCCGTCCCCGCGCATCCCGTCCGCGGCGTGCTTCTCAATCCCGATGGCTCCTCCGCACCCAACGTGGAGATCTCCCTCGGCCCGGAGTTGGACAACCAACTCCACGCCAAATCCCAATCCGACGGAGCCTTCGAATTCCCCGCGGTGGTGGATGGCGAATGGAACTTCGCGGCGGAAGTCGAGGCGGGCGCGGGCGGGGTCAAGCTGCGCGCCTCCCAGTGGTTCGAAATGGCGGGACACCAGATCGAGGGCGTCAAGCTTCGCCTGGCCGCGCCGTTCGCCTTGCGCGGCAAAGTACTCGTGGAAGCCCCCGATGGCGCGCCCGCCCCCCGTGTGCCTGGGGTCATCCTAAGCCCGCATGTGGGCCGCTCCTTTCGCGAGGTCCTTCCGGACAACGGCATCCTGACGGCCGCCGCGCCCGGCAGCCCGAACGCCCGGCCCGACGCGGCTGGCGATTTCACTTTCCCGGCCGTCTACCCCGGCACCTACCGCATCCTTCCTTCGAACCCGCCGCCCGGCTATTACCTGGATTCCATCCGCCTGGGCGAATCCGAGCCTTCCACCCCGGAGGTGGAAATATCCTCCGGCGCCGCCTGGCTCACGCTGGTTTACAAGGCCAACGGCGGAGCGGTGCGCGGCGCCGTAGAAAACTGTGCTTCGGGCGGTGTCGTCCTGGTTCCCCAGGACCCGGCCATGCGCCGACCCGGATTCCTCCACTCGCACGCCTGCAACGCCAATTCGCACTACTCGCTCGATGCCCTGCGCCCCGGCAACTATTACGTAGTGGCCCTCTCCGGCAACACACTCAACCCCTGGTACCGCGTCAGGGTGGATAACACCCTCCTCGACCAGGCCTCCTCCGTCACCATCCGCGCCGGCGAAACCACCTCGCTCGACTTGCGCGCTAGCCCACCCCCGCCGAACTAACCGGCCACCGCGCGGTAACTCGCCCCGATCCCCCTTCGTCTAGCCGGTATGGCGAAGCTTCTCTGCGCCCTGCTTCTCTGCGCCGCTTCCCTTCCCGCGCAAATCGTCGAAGGCACCGTCACCAACTCCGTGACCGGCGCGGGAATCTCCGGCATCAAGGTGAACCTCATGCAATACGGCGACACCTGGTATTCCGCAACCACCGGCGCCCAGGGCGGCTTCCTCTTCGATCACGTCCAGAACGGCGTTTACCACGCCACCTACGATTCGCCCGACTACTGGTGGGAGCGTCCCGCCGGCCCCAACCAGCAGTTCCAGGTGACCGCCGGAACCCCCGTTACCCTGGAAGCCCGCATGACGCCGCTGGCTCAGCTATCGGGCCGCGTCGTGGATGGCCGCGGCAAACCCGTGCCGCACGCCCAACTCATCATCAGTGGCCCCCGCATGGTGATGACCTCTTACGCCGATCCGCAGGGAAAGTTCGATATGCACGACAACCTGATGCACCGCAACCTGCTCCCCGATGCTTACACGCTGTCCGCGGCTCCGCCGCCCGGCTTCGCTCCGCCGGACCCGGAACCGGGCGCCGCCAGCCCATCGAACTGGATCCGCACCTGGTTCCCCGGCGTGGCCACGGAGCGGGAAGCCTCTAAAATCGTGCTGCCGCCCGGCGGGAACGTCTCGGACCTCGAAATCAAGCTCCTTTCGGCCACCGCCCACTCCCTACGCGGCGTGCTGCTCGATCCGGATGGCAAGCCGGTTCCGAAGACCAAGGTCACCGTGCAGGGGGACCTCGGCATCCAGACAGCCGATTCCGACACGAAGGGCGCCTTCGCCTTCCCCGCCATGGTGGATGGCCAGTGGTTCGTTTCCGCCGAAGTCACGGCGCCCGGGGTAAGGCTGCGGGGCACCCAGTGGATCGAAATCTCCCGCCGCGACCTGGAAATGCCGGCGCTGCTCCTCAAAGCCCCCTTCCTCGTGCACGGCCACATGCTCATCGAAACACCCCAGGGCGTCCCACCACCGGCCGCTCGCGCGCCGGTGTTCCTCCTCAGCCGCTCCTACCGCGCCGGCTTCGATTCCCCGGAGGATTATCAGAACCTCAGCGTCTTTGCCGATGCCGATGGCAAGTTCAGCCTGGGGCCTCTCTATCCCGACACCTACGAACTGGATGGCATGGCTCCGTCCGGATACTACCTGGATTCGGTCCGCCTGGGCCCCACCGAGCTTTCCGCGCCGGCGGTCGAATTTCTCTCTGCCTCTCTCCCGCTGACCCTGATATTCAAGACCAACGGCGGGCGGGTCCGGGGCACCGCCTCGGATTGCGATTCCGGCCAGGTCTATCTGGTTCCCCAGGACCCCGCCCGGCGATGGCCCCTGGCCATCCTCGAGGCCCGCTGCGATTCCCAGAATCGCTTTGAGTTCGATTCCGCCCGTCCCGGAGAGTATTACGTTGTAGCATTCACCGGCTACATTCCCCCGCCCTGGCGCCCCACCACTTTCGACGGCTCTCTGCTGCTGCAGGCCGCCAAAGTCACCCTCCGCGCGGGTGAAACGTCGGATGCCGATCTCCGCGCCATCCCCCCGCCGCCCCATTGAGGACGCCAACGTAACTGGCCGCTGCCCCGCCTCGTCTACGGGTTATGCACCGGCTCCTCGGCCTCCTGCTCCTCGCCGGGGTTGCCGGCGCGCAGACCGTCGAAGGCGCCATTACCAACGCCCTCACCGGCGCTGGAATCCCCGGCGCCCGTGTGATCCTTATCCACAACAGCCAGATACTTTATTCGACCACTGCCGATGCGGCCGGCAACTTCCGTTTTGAGGGCCTGGCGGATGGCACTTATATGCTGCAGTACAGCGCCGAGGGCTATGCGCCGGATCTTTATCATCCGCCCCCCGTGTTCCAGGTCGCGGCAGGCGCCACACCGGTCCAACTCACCGGCGGCCTGCATCCCATCGGGCACATCTCCGGCCGCGTGACGGACGGGCGCGGCGATCCCGTCGTCAAAGCCCAGGTGCAACTCGCGCCCGGCCTTCTCCAGGCCGAAACCGACGAGAAGGGTAATTTCGAGTTGGACTCGATCTTCCTCCCCACCCGTGCCACCTACACCCTGTCGGTGATCCCGCCGCGCGGCTGGAAACCGCCCGCTCCCGATCCCGAAACCGGCCAGCCGCGCCGTTGGGCCCAGACTTTCTATCCGGGCGTCTCCGATCCCGACGCGGCCGCCCGCATCCCGTTTCTCGCCGGCAGCGACTTGCAGGGTATGGATCTCAAGCTCCTGGCCCTGCCCGTCCATGCGCTCCGCGGCATCCTTCTCAACCCGGATGGCACGCCCGCGTCCAAGCTTCCCGTGGCCCTGGAACTCGAAACAGCCGGACCGGGCGTTTCCGACCGTGCGGAATCCAAGTCCGATGGCGCGTTCGAGTTCCCCGCCGTCACCGATGGCCACTGGCGTCTCACGGCCCAAGCCGGCCCCGCCGATGCCCCAGGTCCACGGGCCCTCGCTTGGATCGAAATGGCCGGCCGTGATCTCGACGCCATCAAACTGCGCCTCACCCCGCCGTTTTCGGTCACCGGCAGGGTGATCATGGAAACTCCTCAGGGGACCACCCCGCCGCGCCCACCCGGCGTCGGGCTCACGCAAATGCACGGCGAGATCGTGCTACATACCTTCCTCCCCCTGTTCCCCAACCAGCAAGATGGCCGTTTCCGCATCGATGGCGTCTACCCCGGAACGTACCGGGTCGATCCCGGCCTCGCCCCGCCGCCCTACTACCTGGACTCGATCCGCCTAGGCGACCAGCCCGCCCGCCAGGATGTCGAGCTATCCGCCGCCTCGCCGCCCGTGACCATCGTCTACCGAACCAACGGCGGAAGCGTCCGCGGCACTGTCGAAAACTGCGGTACCGCCCGTGTGTGGCTGCTGTCTGAAGAAGATCCTCGAAGGGGAGTCTTCGGCGCCTCCTGCGACCCGTCCGGCCGCTTCGAAATCCGCGCCCTCCGCCCGGGCGAATACTACGCCCTGGTGATTCCCCTCTATCAGCCCGAGCCCGCCATCGACGACCCGGCCTTCCTCCAATCCGCCACCCGCGTCACGGTCCGCGCCGGCGAAACCGCGCAGCTCGATCTGTCGCTTTCCACGCTGCGATGATGGGCCCGGTGCCCTCCGCTGCCTCCCGCAGGAATGGCTCACCAACTGCACGGCGCGAAAACCTCCCGGAGAGAACTCCGCGTTTTCGATGGCTATCGGGGCATCGGCTAAAAGTTGGCCGGTGTGACAGCGCCCGGTGTGACAGCGCCTCCATAAGGAATAAAACCGCCCTACCTCGGCCTTACCGATCGCCCTTAGGATCTGTCTAGAAATAAACTGGTCAGTGTGATGGATTGCGGGGCTGGATTTCGTAGTTCCAATCGCCGTGAAACTTGTCACAACGGATCTTTACCTGAGCAAGTTCCGCATCAGAAACTTTGATGCCGGATTGATAAATTTCGGTGTTCAGCTCCGCATGAACTTTGAGACCCGTTTTGGTTGTGGTCGCCGCGATTAGATTGACGATGGTCTCGAAGCTTCGGAGAGGTTTTCCGCGCCAGTTTTGGGTGATGTAAGAGAAGAGCCGATGTTCGATCTTGTTCCACTTGCTGGTTCCGGGCGGGAAGTGACAGACCACGATGCGCAGCCCAGTTTCATCGGCCAGCTTTTGCAACTCGATTTTCCAGAGCCTTAAGCGAGATCCGTTGCTCCCACCCGCGTCGGCGGTGATCAGCAGTCGGCTAGCTTCCGGATAGGCTGGACGTCCCATCGTACGCCACCAGCGACGGATCGTTTCCACGGCAAACTCAGCTGTATCGTGATCCATCCCGACGCTTACCCATCCGCTGTTGCGGCCCAAGTCGTAAATTCCGTACGGAGTAGCGCGGCCCAATTCCTTATCTACAAAATCATGGACCCGCACCAACTCCGGCTGGCCCTTGGGCCGCACTCGCGCCCGCCGTTCTTGAAGTCGCCGACCAATTCCTTCTTCTTGGTGTCGACCGATATTACCGGCTGGTGTCGGGCCAAACTCCATTTCACCTTCCCGTTCAGGTGCTCAAACTGAGCGTTACGGTCCGGATGCTTCGAGCCTTCCTTGGTTTTTCGGTTGGCCTGCAAGCGATAGCCCAGTTCATGCAGCAGATCGGCGACAACCTGATGGCTGACCTGATGCTTCATCCGCTTCAAGTCCTCGCTTAACTGGCGCACGCTCTTGCAAGTCCATCGCAGCGCCGCTTGCGGGTCGCCGCGGGTGGTGGATTCCAGTAACGACTCCAAATCGGTTTTCAAAGACGCGTCCTTATCGGTGGCTCTCTTCCGTCCGCCACCCTCTTTGCGAACACGTCCAGGAGCTAGGCTGGTGGGATCCTTCAGGTCGGTGAGACCCTGACGAATCACCGGCCGGGAAATGCCGGTTGCTTTCGCAACGATGGAGATCCCTCCTTTGCCGATCGCCTGACTCTCTGCCGCCGCCAGCAAACGCCTAGACCGCCTCGTCCAGAACGGTCCTCAGAGCCTCGAAGCGAGCGGTGATAGCAGCGACGTCGGCGACTGCAACCAGTGTACGCTAAAACATTCTAATATGGAAATGTTATTTCTAGACAGTTCCTTAGGATCGTTTTGATCGCTGTTCTTGCTAATGCGCCTGATGACCGCCACGACATGGGACGGCGCCCGATCTGTGACAGGCGCGCCGAACCGCAGGAGTTGGCTCCAGGCGCCAGCTGCGGCCCGACTCAGGGCCTAGCGGACCGCCATCTCGGTGGCTTCTGGTTCCAGTTGCCCGGGCCGACGGCGACCCTTGCAGATCACCGCGCCAAAACCGATCTAGTTCGCGCGCGCCCTCCTGGTGGGAGGCTTCCGCCTGTTTTGGCTCTGGTGCCAGGGCATCCGGCTCAGAGACAGTTCCCTTAGGGCGTCATTTCTATGCTACTTCTGTACGCCACACAGTCGCGACAAGTCGCGACAAGGGGGTGCATTGACACCAACTCACGCCGTTTGATTAAATGAAAGTACTGTTTTTGCTCCTCAGTAGCTCAATGGTAGAGCATTCGGCTGTTAACCGAAGGGTTCCTGGTTCGAGTCCAGGCTGAGGAGCCAATCACAATGAAATCAATCACTTGCAGGAATATGAAGAAGCAGGCGTCAGACGGAGCACGCTTTCTGCGCGCCGAAAATACCATGCAAATCGTTGATTCCATGTGCGACCACCCTTCGGGTTCTTGCCGATGGGTCGACAGGCTGTCGAACTGGTAATCTGCTTTATTCTCAGTTAGTTGATAACGTCGGACACGCATAAGGAGCCGGTCGCCTCAGCTAGTCAAAGGCACTCCATGCAAGTCGCTCACTCTGCGAGAGTTAAGGGCGACTGCAGCCTTAATCGCACGGTATCTTGCCTATTTCTTGCCTATCCAGAGCGTCTGCTTATCTTATTAGGCTTACTGCCGTATCGGCTGAAATGATTTCCCCAGGATGGCCGAGGCGTCTTCCTCACCGGCTGCCTTTGCCCGAAACGCGGCAGACGCCGTGCACCGCCATATCCCGTCTCGATAGGACTTCCCGGCATTCCTGAAGAATGGATTGCCCGGACCGCCGAAACCGGAGCATCGTGGGAAACTCGAATGAGACCTCATGGAACAGATGGATCCAATCGAGCGGGATATCGAGGCTGCGCTGAGACCGCGCTCCTTTATCCGCGATGGTGAGTGTTTCTCGTTCGTGAACGGGTTGGAAACGGTTGCGTCAAAGATCGAACAGCTTGTTCAGCGCGAGCCCGTGCGCGCTTGCGGGCTTTACGAGACGTTCCTTGCCGGTTGCACCGCGAAGGCAAACGAACTCGACGACTCGAGTGGCAGCTTTGGACAGTTCGCCGGCGACATTATTTGTGGATGGATTAAGGCTCGTTCCGCGGTCGACATCGACCGGGACGAGACCGTCGCCCTGCTCCTCGCTTGGATGGACGATGATCCGTTCGCGTTCTTTCATGAGTTGGAGAAACAGCTGGTCGAGGCCTTTGACACGAGCGGTCTCGCGGCCTTCGAACGTCGGATACGCTCGCGGTTCGAAGCTGCGCTCACTGTAACGCCAGCGCCTGACGCGCTCCCGGGCGATCGCCCCGAATATTGGCGGCATCATTGGAGCGCGGTCCTGCGCACCGTTTACCTCGCCCAGAAAGACCGGGACGCATACATTGCCCTCACGGATGAAACCAGCCTGAGTCCGGAAGACTGTCTCGCTCTCGCGAGACTGGATCGCGCAGGCGGCCGGCTCGAGGACGCGCTGGCCTGGGTCGAACGGGGCGCAGTACTCTGCGGTGAGGATTCGCGAAACTGGTCGGCGCACTCGGAGTTGGAAAAACTGCAATGCGATCTGCTCGCGGCGCTTGGTCGCGCTACCGAAGCCCGAGCTATTGCATGGAACAAGTTCGAGAAACACCCGAGCCAGTACACGTACGCGGACCTCATGCGGTTCGTTGAGGAGTCTGATGGCGCTAGCTGGCATGCCAGGGCTATGGACGCGGCTAAAGGCGCCGATCTCCAAACGCGGATCGAATTGTTCATCGCCGCCGGAGAAATTGGTTCCCTCGCTGATCTGATCGCCGACACGAGCGATGAGGCGCTGCAGGGCGCCAGTCATTTTGCAGCTGAACCTGCAGCAAAAGCTTTGGAGGGGACTCGTCCGGGGTTGGCAGCTCGCCTGTGGCGTGCGCAGGGCATGCGGATCGTCGAGGCGGGGAAGAGCAAGTACTACGAGGCCGCCCTGGGGAGTTTCACGTGCGCGAAGCAATGCTACGAACGTGCTGGTCTCGAAGTCGAGTGGGAGCGCACGGTTCGGCTCGTGAGCGATCGTCACTTCCGGAAGACGGGATTCATTTCCGGCTTTCGGGCGGTGGTTGCGGGCGCCTACCCGTCGGAGCCTCCCTCCTTCCTCGGTCGTGCGAAAGACAACTGGCGGAAGCGCTTTGGGAGTCCCACAACATGAAGCGAAGTACCCAGTCGAAACCGACTGCCAAACTCAGGCGCGACAGCTTGCAGAGGTTGATTGAGGAGATCACCGTGGACGCGTATGGCGATGCCGAGCAACTCTGGGCCTTCCGCGAAGCGTTCGAGGATAATCTCCGCGTGCCTTGCGCCGCCACAGTCGCCGGAGCGCCAGTAAATGTCGTGAAATTCGATTTCGATGGCAACGAGCGGCGGGGGCTCACAGCCAAATGCTGCGTGGCGGGCGGCTCCCAACACACCGTATCCGCGGCGGATATCCGGCTTCCGGCCGGAGACCCTGGTGAGCTCTATATCGCGGCATACCGAAAATGGATGGGGCTGCCACAGGAAAGGGCGAAGCCAGCCCCTGCGGCGCTGGTTACAAAGCCTGCCGTCACGCCAAGTCCCGACCAGTCCGGCGGGATTGAACTGGTCGTACTTTCGGTCCAGAAACTTGCGGTGCGTTGCAGGATCCTGGCAGGCGAAGAGCGAATCACGCTCCGTGCAAAGCGGTTCTGGGACCTCACGCCAGGGGAACTTGTTTCGATACGGCCCAACAAACAGTGGAGCTACGCGGGGACCCCGTACCTTTCCGGAGAAATCGAATCCAGACGGATCGACGCGGGCGCCCTCGGCTTGACGCCGCTCAAACTGGAGAGCTGCGGGATCTGGGATCCGGCGGAGGAGTACTGGGGCGAAGAGGGCGATCCAATCGAAGGATGGGCAAAGCCAATCATTGCCCGCGGGGGTCGGCCGCAGTTCGAAATGGAACAAGTGCTGCCGGGGGAGGACCCCGATGATCCGTTTTCAGACCCAATCACCGAATCGAACGATCGCAAAGATGCTGGCGATCTCGCCGGAGCCGAGAAGTTGCTGACCCAGATCTGTGAAGCTGACCTGCGGTGCCTCGACGCCCATGCCCACCTCGGCAACTTGGATTTCGAGCACTGGCCCAAGCAGGCGCTCCGGCACTACGAGGTGGGGGTGCGGATCGGAGAGCTCTCCCTGGGCGTGGACTTTGGCGGCGTTCTTCTCTGGGGCATGATTGACAACCGGCCATTCCTCCGGTGCCTGCACGGGTACGGCATTTGCCTGTGGCGAGCCGGCAAGTTCGACGACGCACACCGGGTATTCGAGCGGATGCTCTGGCTGAATCCTCCTGATAATCAGGGCGTCCGATTCCTAAAAGCCGATGTGGAAGCACGCCTACCGTGGGAGAATCGGCGTGACAAATAGCGGCTTCGAGTTCCTGAAGAACGGCCTGAACGCTTCCGGCAAGAAGGCTAGCCGCCCTGTAGATTTGGACCGGCGCGAAGTTGGAGTGTCCGGCGGGTATCCGAGATTTCCCGCACCAGGACGCTCTCATCAGGCAGGCTCAACCTGTACTCTCGCGCCAGCACCCGATTATTCAGGTTTCCCAGAGCGTAGTGGGCAACGGCCTCGTTCCTTTCCGAGCAGAGAATCAACCCGATCGGCGGGTTCTCTTCGGGACGGGTCCAATGCTCGCGGGCATAGTTGAGGTACAGATTCATCTGACCGGCATCGGCGTGCGAGAAGCGACCAAGCTTGAGATCGATAAGAACCAGGCAGCGAAGTCGGCGATGGAAGAAGAGCAAATCCACGCGGTACCAGTCATCGCCCACCCGCAGTCGCTTCTGGCGGGCCATAAACGCGAAGTCGTCACCGAGTTCCAGAAGGAAATGCTCCAGGCGCCGGATCAAAGCCTCCTCGAGTTCGTGCTCCGAATACTCGTCTTTCAGGCCAAGAAACTCAAGCACGAACGGGTCGCGGATGTGTTCGTCAGGTGTGAGGTCGTCGGTGGAGTGTGTCCTGGCGGCGAGGTTGCGCCGCGCCGCCTTCGCACGTTCGTAGAACTGAGACGCAATCTGACGGTCCAACTGGCGAACGGACCATCCGCAGCGCAGAGTCTGCTCCTCGTAGAACCGGCGAGCCGGCAACGCCTGAACGGAGAGCAGCCGGACGTAGTGGGACCAGGAGAGTGGGAAGGATACCAAATGTCCAGACACCGTCTGGACCGTGGCGGCCGCTGGAAATCGTTCAGACGGCGTCTGGACGATCTCTCGAAACGCCAGGTAGAACTGGCGCATCTGAAAAACGTTGGTCCGGGAGAAGCCTTTCCCAAATCTGGCCGTCAGGTCAGCCGCCAGTTGCTCGACCAACTGATCACCATAGTTGGCCTTACGACGTCCGCGCTGCTCTTCGTCGACAATTCGCCGGCCGATCTCCCAATAGGCGGAAGTGAGGATCGAGTTGATCGCCCTGCCCGCAGCGCATCGGGATTCTTGGAGCAGCGCGACAATCCCGTCCAGAAGCGGCTTGTAGGCGTCGGCTCTAATGACTTTCAACGTTTCGGTCACCAGTTCCCAGAGTAATCGCTTTTTAGATCTTACAGTTCAGCGGCCTCCTCGTCGGTTCCGCCGCCCGTTCCGGAACCGAGCCGCCGAGAGTCAAGCCGACCCTGACGCGGCATTGCTCAATAAGGCTGGCAACCGCCGGGCGACTACCATTGGACACGGTCCCAAAGGATTGTGGCCCCAAACGCAGGCTCGAACGGCGGACCGTGCGGCGAAATTCCGAGAATATCGGCCCCCCAATGGTGGGACGAATGCCGAAGGGGCTCATTCGTCCGTTCCTGCGCGTTCGGGTTGGGCGGCGTCGGGTATATCGGCCACCGTCGCGGCCGCCGTTTTGGCGACGAAGGGAGTTGCGGCTTGGCAACGGTTTCGCCGACCGCCTTCAGGCACACTGCCCACACGGGAAGCCTGCGACTTGCGGAGAATATCGAATTGCAAAATACCGAGAATGTCTGCCCCTCGGGGAAGAAGGCTTGGCCCGAGTTGGCTTCGGTACCCGTGGCCCGCCCAGGTTTCGAAGTTCGGAATGTCTTCCGGATCCAAACGCCTCCCGCTCAACCAAAACGGTGCGAGAAGAAAAACAGGCCCCCTCGAGTTGGCCGTCCTCGAGTGTACCTGTATGATGTTCATGCCGACATCCATGTATGACACATTGGCATAGCATTAAGCCGCTCGACTCGAGAGAGCCTACTCGCCGTTCGAGGAGGCGGAGAGTTTGCCTATTTCTTGCCTATTCTCCGCACCAACAACCGGCAACGTGGGATCAAGTGGAGCAACTGCAGACAACTCGCAAATCGCTGGCAGAAAAAAGGATAAGCTTGAATCAGCAACTGGGAGCAAGGGGAGGCAA
>JASHSS010000556.1 GCA_030038565.1 Bryobacteraceae bacterium | reverse complement strand
GGTCATCGTCAAGGTAACGGTGTCCGGCGATTGGCGAGACCGCTGCATGTCCATCGCTTCACAGCCGGCCAGGAAACGCAGCAGGTCGACAAAATGGCAGGCTTCACCGAGGATTCGGCCGCCGCCCGACTCCGGGTCTTGCGTCCAGTGGCCGCGGGGGCTGGGACCCGCGTTGACTGTGTAGATGAAGGCCTTGGGTTCCGTCACGCCGGCGAGCAATTCACGAATGCGGACTACCTGAGGCGCAAAACGGCGGTTGAACCCGACCGTTAGCAGAACTGGCTCTGGCAATCCGCGCCAGGTGGCTTCGATCCGATCGAGTTGTTCCACCGTAAGGGCCAATGGTTTTTCGACGAAGACGTGCTTGCCGGCTTTGAGCGCGCGGCAAACCAGTTCCGCGTGGCTGTCGTGGCGTGTGGCGATGGCAACCGCCTCGATGTCCGCGTTGCCCAGGATGGCGTCAACATCGGTGGTGGCTTCGGCGAAGCCGAATCTTCTCCCTTCGTGGGCGGCGCTCACCCCGCCGCTGGAGGCAATCGAAACCAGCCGGGCTCCCGCCTTCTGAAAGGCCGGGATGAGGATTTTGGAGGCATAACCGCCTGCCCCGATGATCCCCAGAGATGGCGGCGCGGGACTGCGGCGCGGCGCCGCGGAATGGAGTGCGGTCCGCCGTTCGAGGAGATCTGCGTCGCTTTGCTCCGAGGGGTATTGCAGAACGATACCCAGGTACCGTTCTTCGCTTTCGAGAAGCCGGTAGGCATCGGCGGCGTGTTCGAAGGCAAAGCGATGGGTGATCAGCGGCTCGACCTGGAGGCGGCCCTCCGCGATCATGTCGAGTACCGCTTCGAAATTGCGTTGCGCGGTCCAGCGGACGTAGGCATACGGGTAATCGTGGCCGCCGGCTTCGTAGGCCGGATCGTATCGTCCCGGCCCGTAGGAACAGGACACCTGGAAGCTCAGTTCCTTCTTATAGAAGTCCTCGCGGGAGAGTTCCAGCCCGGCGACCCCCACCAGCACGATGCGGCCGCGTTTGCGGCACATCAGGGCCGCTTGGTGAACCGGTGCATTGCTCCTGGTGGAGGCAGTGACGAGGGCTGCGTCCACACCCCGGCCGCGAGAGAATCGATCGGCCGTAGCCACCGGGTCCTCGCCGGCCGCCAGATTCACGGTCGCCGCCCCGAAGGACTGGGCCAGCGCCAGTTTGCGCTGGTCGAAGTCGATGCCCAGTACGCGGCAGCCTTGCGCGCGCAGGAGTTGCACGGCGATCAGACCCATCAGGCCGAGGCCCGTCACTACCACCGTTTCGCCCAGGGCGGGAGCCGCCAGCCGGATGCCCTCGAGCGCTATGGCGCCGACCACCGTGAAGGACGCATGATCGTCGGGTACGTTCTCCGGGATGCGAGCACAGAGGTTTTGCGGTACGGCCACAACTTCCGCGTGCGGGCCATTGGATACCAAGCGGTCGCCGGGTCGGAATCCCTGAACCTTAGGACCGGTTTTCAGAACCACCCCGGCATTCGAATAACCCAGCGGGACGGGCTGGTCCAGTTTGGCGCGAACCGATTCCCAGGTGGCCCACAGTCCGTCCGTGCGCGCCTTTTCCACCACCTGCGCCATCTTGTCCGGCTGTGACCTCGCCTTCTGAATCCATCCCGACCGGCCGAATTCAATGAGCATCCGCTCGGTCCCGGCGGAGATGAGGGACGCGCGCGAGCGCAGCAAAACCTCGCCCTCTCCGGCGCCCCGGCAGGGCACCTCGATTGCGTCCGTGGCGCCGCTGCCCAGGTTCTGAATTAATTGCAACATCGGATCATGCGATCATGCCAACGGGATAATTGATGCGAGCCGCTCTCAAACGGCGATCCCACCACTGGCCTGCCCTGTTCTGCCTTGAACCTCCTGAAAGTCATAGCCCGTCCTTGCCCACAACGTGAGGGCCAGGGCCAGCCAGACGGTAATTTACGGCGCAGCGGCTGCGGACGTCGGCAGCAATGTCGGTGTAATTTAAAGAGCCCGAGCGCATATCAGAAGTAAAGGCTGCCAGTACCCGCGGACCCATTCCACTTGCCAGCGTTGCGCCATCAACTTGCGCCGCCACGCGCCCGAAGAGAACCGGTTTTCAGAGACTCTCAGGTAGGCCAGGCGGCCTCGGGGCCAGAGACCAGCGGTCGGCGGCAGGGTCCGCCATAACAGTGCTTCGGCGCCCTCCACCATACGCAGAGGATGCAGCCGGTTAGGGACCGTCGCCAGCAGGATGCCGTCCTGGCGAACCACCCGGCGTAGTTCGGCCAGATAGTCGTCCAGCGGTTTCAGGTATTCCAACACGCTGGAGGAGACGCAGGCCCCAAATTCTCCGCTGGCAAAAGGCAGGCGGCAACCGTCGCCCGGCAATTCCGTAAATCGCAGGCCGGGCAAGTCAAATCGCGAGCGGGACCGCTCGATCATGCAGCTAGACCGATCCACGCCCCGTACCTGGTAGCCGCGCATGGCGAGGTCAAACGAGAGATCGCCGGTGCCGCAGCCAAAGTCCAGTACCGTCCCGGGGGGGTTAAGACGCTGCTGGAGTTCCTGGCCGAAACGCTCCAGCCGGGACTGCATCGAACCGCGCAGGCCATAGTGTTTCTCCCAGGTAGCGGCCAGCTCATCGAAGTACTCGGCGACGGCTGGGGTGGTGGGGGCGGAGCCGTTCATCATCGATGTTGCAATTCCCGGCGTTGGAAACCTGCCGCTACCCGGAAGAGTTCTTGGTTCTTGCGGCGCGTCTCGGGGTCATGGCTTACCGTCAGGCCGAAGCTTACGGCGCGCTCGGAGTGACGGGCGAATTCATCTGGGCCCATATCGATCATCTGCTGGAGCGCTTCGAAGTAGCGCTTCGGGTGCTCCAGGGGAAGCGCCCATCCGACGCCTTCTTCCTGAAGCTTCAGCCAGGGGGTGCGGTCG
>JASHSS010000555.1 GCA_030038565.1 Bryobacteraceae bacterium | reverse complement strand
AAGGGCGGCCGGCGCCAGCCAGTCTTCACCGCCAGGGCCAGGCCTCCCGCCGCCACCAGCACCGCGATCGTGACCGCTTGCCGCACCCGCTCCCGAGTCATGCGTCTTCCGCACCAACCAGCATAATTCCAAAGCCCGGCGGAATCCTGCTTCAACGCACCTGGTGCGCGCCAGCCACCCCGGGTCCCGCCCCTAAGCAGCCTCGCTTGGAGGGTTTCCGCACGCGCGCCCAGCACGACAGCCCGCCGCTAGGCCGCTGCGCCCTGGCGAGGAACCCTTCCCGCCGGAAACAGGTACTCCAGCACGCGTCCGAAGCGCTCTCCCCAGGCCTGCTCATTGTGACCCTGGCCGGCTGCTTCCTCGTAGTGCAGGTCGCCACTCTCGCGCCAGCCTTGCGCGGCGAAAGCGTCGCGCATCTTCCGCGCATCGGCCACCGTCTTGGCCGGGTCGTTTCCCTCCGCGGTACCGGTGTCCAGCCAGATGCGCGGACGCCGCGGCGGTGTGCGCGCGTCGATCCAGTCGAGGATTACGCGCTCATCCCACCATACCGAGGGCGACATCAGCGCCAGCTTGCCGAACACCCGCGGATAGGCCAGGCCGGCCACCAGCGATACCATCGCTCCCAGCGACGAACCGCCCACGCCCGTGTCGGCGGCGGCTCTGCGGGTGCGGTATGCATGGTCGATGAAGGGCTTGACTTCGCGCGCCAGCATCTGCGCATACCGCCCGGCTTTCCCGCCCTTGTGCAGGCGCCGGTCGCGCGTAGGCGTGTATTCGGAGATGCGGCGCACCCCGGTATTGTAGACGCCCACGATGATGAGTGGTTCGATGCGCTCCCGCCGGATGAGATCGTCGGCGGTCTCGTCGGCGCGCCACTCATTGCCCAGGAAAGCCGTGGCCGCATCGAACAGGTTCTGTCCGTCCTGCAAATACAGCACCGGGTAGCCGGCGCGCGGCGCTTGCCGGTTCTCCGCATAACCTGGCGGCAGATACACGATTAAGTCGCGCGGCGTGGAAAGGTAGCGCGATGGAAAACGGGGATGCCGGCGGAGCCGTCCGTCGTCTTTCGCTCGAAGCGCCAATGGTTCAGTGTACGATAGGGAAAGTCTTTTCAGCCCGATATGCGCCGCGATTACGTGCATTGGTACAGTCCTTCCCTCGGCCGCGAAATGGAACTGCTGGCCTTCGGCCACGCCGGCTTTCCGGTCGTGGTTTTCCCGACTTCCGGCGGCCGCTTTTTCGAGTACGAAGACCGCGGAATGATCGCTGCCCTCGCCCCTAAGATCGATCGCGGCGAACTACAGGTCATCTGCGTCGATTCGGTGGATCAGGAATCCTGGTACAACCACGGAATTGCTCCCTCCCGCCGTCTCGACCGCCAGAACGCCTTCGATGCCTATCTCGCGCTGGAAATGGCGCCCTTCGTGCGCAACCGGACCACCTGGGGCCAGATGGGCGCCACCGGCTGCAGCTTCGGCGGATACCACGCCATCAACTTCGCCCTGCGGCATCCCGACCTGGTCACTTATGCGGTGTCCATGTCCGGAGCCTTCGACATCCCGCGCCGCTTCCTGGACGGCTTCTATAACAACGATGCCTATCTGCATTCCCCGCTGGATTACCTGCCGCGGTTGCAGGATCCCTGGTTTCTCGACCGAATCCGGCAAAGCTATTATGTATTGGTAGTCGGGAATGGAGACGCTCTGTTCGATCAGAACGTGAAACTGGCGCATGCCTTCGGCATCCAAGGCATCCCTCACGTGCTGGACGTGTGGGAAGGCTTCGGCCACGACTGGCCGTGGTGGTACAGCATGGCGCAGAAGTACTTCGTAAAGTGAAAGGTCAAGATGGCTCGAATCGGCGTTCTTTACGGCATGGAAGAATCGTTTCCGCCCGCCCTGGTGGACGCGATCAACGCGATGGGCGCGCCCGGCGTGGAAGGCGTGCATCTGAAGGTGGGCGGGGTGCGCATGGCGGAGCCCAGCGGTTACGACGTAATCATCGACCGCATTTCCCACGATATCCCGTTCTACCGGTCGTATCTGAAAAATGCCGCGCTGGGCGGGACGAAAGTCATCAACAATCCCTTCTGGTGGAGCGCCGACGACAAGTTCTTCAATTTTGCCCTGGCCGTGAAGTTGGGAGTGGCGGTTCCGCCCACCGTGCTGCTGCCGCACAAGCAGCACCCCCCGGGCACCACCGCGCATTCCATGCGCAACCTGGAGTATCCGCTCGACTGGAACGGCATTTTCGAGTACACCGGCTTTCCCGCCTATCTCAAGCCTCACGATGGCGGCGGATGGCGCAACGTCTACAAGGTCCATTCGCCGGAAGAGTTTTTCGCGGCCTACGATGAATCGGGCGACCTGTGCATGACCCTGCAGCGCGGGGTGAAATTCCAGGAGTACTTCCGCTGCTACGTGGTAGACCGGCGTCTGGTCCACGTCATGCGGTACGATCCCGGCGCGCCGCACCACCAGCGCTACGTAGCCGGCAATCCGCCGCCCGCGCCGGAACTCCAGGCCCGCATGGTGGCTGACGCGCTGACGCTCTGCCGCGCCCTGGGCTACGATTTGAACACCGTGGAATTCGCCGTGGAAGACGGCGTTCCCTACGCCATCGATTTCATGAATCCGGCGCCCGATGCCGGGGCCGAATCCGTGGGCCTGGAAAATTTCCGGTGGATCGTGAATGCCGTGGCGGAAATGGCCGTAGCGCGCGCGCACGCGCCATCGGAAGAGCCGGAGTTGCGCTGGGATCGATTCCTGGCGGCGGGAGTGGGGCAATGAGCGCCCAGCGTCCGAGCCTGAGCATCGGCATCGAGGAAGAATACCAGACCGTCGATCCGGAATCCCGCGACCTGCGCTCGCACATTCAGGCGGAAATCGTGCAAAAGGGCAAGCTGCTGCTGGCCGAGCGCGTGAAGCCGGAGATGCACCAGTCGGTGGTCGAGATCGGCACCGGCATCTGCCGCAATATTCAGGAAGCCAAGGCCGAAATCCGCGACATCCGCCGCCAGATTGTCGGCCTGGCGCGGGAAAACGGCCTGCGCCTGGTGGGCGGTGGAACCCATCCCTTCGCCCACTGGGCCGAGCAGGAGATCTACCCCGACGCCCGGTATCTCACCATCGTCGAGGATTTGAAAATGGTGGCGCGCGCCAACCTCATCTTCGGGTTGCACGTCCACATCGGCGTCGAAGACCGGGAGGCCGCCATCCAGATCATGAACGGGGCGCGCTATTTCCTGCCCCACATTCTGGCGCTCTCCTGCAACTCACCCTTCTGGATGGGACGCGACACCGGCCTGCGCTCCTACCGCTGCAAGGTGTTCGACAAGTTCCCGCGCACCAATATCCCCGACCTGTACTCGAGCTGGTCGGAATTCGAGAACTACGTGTCCCTTTTGATCCGCACCAACTGCATCGACAACGGCAAGAAAATCTGGTGGGACATCCGGCCGCACCCGCACTTTCCCACGCTCGAGTTCCGCATCTGCGACATGCCCATGCGCTTCGAAGAAAGCATCGCCATCGCGGCCCTGTGCCAGGCGGTCGTCGCCAGCCTGTATAAACTGCACGAGCGCAACCAGAGCTTCCGGCACTACAGCCGCTCGCTGATCATGGAAAACAAGTGGCGCGCGGCCCGCTACGGACTGGACGGCAAGCTCATCGATTTCGGCAAACAGGAGGAAGTTCCGGTGCGCCAGTTGATCGGCGAGATCCAGGAATTCGTCGGCGATGCGGCCAAAGAGCTCGGAAGCCTGGAGGAGATCGCCTACCTCGACCGCATCCTGGAAGAGGGCAACGGCGCGGACCGCCAGTTGCGCGTCTTCCGGGAAACCAATGACCTGAAGCAGGTGGTGGATTACATGATCACGGAAACCGAGCGAGGCCTCTACGCGGGAGCCGCGCAACGATGAGCGGCCGCGAACAACTGCGCTCTTTGCCTTTCGATGCCGAACTCGCCCCCGGCGCGCGTAATGCAGTGGTTTCCTGCCTGCGCATTCAGCCCCAGGAGAAGGTCACCCTGATTACCGATCGGGCCTGCCTGGAAATCGCCGCGGCCCTGGCGCGCGAGCTCGAAGACCGGAGCCTGGCGTACCAGGCCTGGATCCTGGAAGACCTCGCCCCGCGCCCGCTGGCCGATATGCCGCGGGGCGTGCTCGACGACATGGAGACCAGCCAGGTGAGCATCTTCGCCGCCCGCGCCCAGGCCCACGAACTGCACAGCCGCATGCAGATGACCGACGTGGTGAATCGCCGCCAGATGCGGCACGCCCACATGGTCAATATCGACCGCCGTATCATGCTGGAGGGCATGCGCGCCGATTTCGAAGAGGTGGACCGCATCAGCACGCAAGTATGGCGGATGGCCAGCGCGGCGCGCGAAATACGCGCCACCACACCCGCCGGAACCGACCTGGTGGGGCGCTTTTCGCCGCGCCTCAAATGGCTCAAAACCAGCGGCATCATCAGCCCGCACAAGTGGGGCAACCTGCCCGGCGGCGAAACCTTCACCGCCCCGGAATGCGTGGAGGGCCACCTGGTAATCGATGGCGTGGTGGGCGATTACCTGTGCGAAAAGTACGGCGACCTGGCCGCCAACCCGCTGACCATTCGCGTGGAAGACGGCCGCCTGCGCGAAGCCCACTGCTCCAACCGCGCGCTCGAAAACGAGTTCTGGAAGTATTGCCACACCGACGAATTCAGCGACCGCGTGGGCGAGTTCGCCATCGGCACCAACATCGGCGTCAGGGACGTGATCGGCAACATTTTGCAGGACGAAAAAATCCCCGGCATTCATATCGCTTTCGGCAATCCCTACGGCGCTCACACTGGCGCCGACTGGTACTCCTCCACCCACATCGACGTGGTCGGCAGGGAGTTCGATATCTGGATCGACGGCCGGCAGATCATGCGCGGCGGAGCCTTTCTCTTTGATATCCTCGCTTCGGCAACCGTTTAACCGCGCCTGGACGCCCGCCGCCTACCGGCGCTTCCTGGCGTTGATCGAGGAGCGCAGCGGCGTCGCGGCTCAGTTCCGCCACAGCGAAACGCCCTGCTTCCTGCCCTCCCCGCTGGTGGACAAGATGGCGCGCTATGGCCGCGAGATGGTGGAACAACTGCTGGCCAACGAGAGGTACCAGCGCGACTCGCGAGCCGCCATTCCCGAACGCTACCGCGCGCCCAACGAAGATCCAGTTCCGCTCTTCGTGCAGACCGATTTCGGCCTCGATCCACAACTGGAACCCAAGTTGGTCGAGATCCAGGGCTTTCCGTCGCTGTACGCCTATCAGCCGGTGATGGCCTCCTGCTATCGCGACGCTTACGGCATCGATCCGGCTCTCTCCGCGCTGCCCAGCGGCTTGAGCATCGAAGAGTACCACGCGCTGCTGGGACGGGCTATTCTGGGCGGGCGCGACCCCGCCCAGGTGGTGCTGCTCGAAATCGACCCGGACCGCCAGAAGACGCGCTGCGACTTCCTGGTGACCGAGCGCCTGTTCGGCGTGCGCACGGTGGACGTACGCGCGGTTTCGAAGCAGGGCCGGCGTTTATATTACGAACGCGATGGCCGGCTCATCCCCATCGAACGCATCTACAACCGCGCGATCGTGGACGAACTGGAGCGCCGCTCGATTGCCCTGCCCTTCGATTTCCGCGACGATCTGGACGTCGAGTGGGCCGGCCATCCCAACTGGTTTTTCCGCCTCAGCAAGTTCTCCCTGCCGTACCTGTGCCATCCGGCGGCGCCGGCTTCGCTGTTCCTGGACCGCGCGGACTCGGTGCCTCATCCGGAGCGCTACGTGCTCAAGCCCCTGTATTCGTTCGCCGGCCTGGGCGTCGTCGTGGGGCCCACCGCGGAGCAGATTGCGGCCGTTCCGGCGGCGCTGCGCAGCCAATACCTGCTGCAGGAGCGCATCGATTTCATCCCCGTGGTGGAGACGCCCGCCGGCCCGGCCAAGATCGAAATCCGGATCATGTATCTATGGCTGGAGGAACTGCGTCCGGTCAATACCATCGTGCGGATGGGCCGGGGAGCGCAGATGGGCGTGGACCACAACAAGGGCTTCGAGTGGGTAGGAGCCTCCGCGGGGTTCCTGGCGTCATGACGATTCTATGCCTGGCCAGCTACGAAAAGGGCCACGAATTCCTGCGCCAGTCGAAGCGGCAGGGCTGCACCGTGGTGCTCGTGGCCGCCGAAAGCATCCGCCATACCGCGCATTGGCCGGCGGAGGCCATCGACGAAATCTTCTTCCTGCCCGACGACGGGGGGCGCTGGAACCCCCAGCACCTGCGCAACGCGGTCAGCTACCTGGCGCGTACGCGGGTCTTCGACCGCATCGTGGCGCTGGACGACTTCGATGTCGAACAGGCCGCCATGCTGCGCGAGCACCTGCGCGTTCCCGGCATGGGCGAAACCACGGCGCGCCATTTCCGCGACAAGCTGGCCATGCGCCTGCGCGCCTCGGAAGCCGGCATCGCGGTTCCCGATTTCATCCACGTGCTGAACCATCCGCGGCTGGCCGAATTTCTGGCCAACGTGCCGCCGCCGTGGGTGCTGAAGCCGCGCTCCATGGCGGGCGCCATCGGCATCCGCAAGATCCACAGCGCCGGCGAATTCTGGAGCATCGTGGAGGCGCTCGGCGACGAACAGTCGAACTATCTCCTGGAGCGTTTCATCCCCGGCGATATCTTTCACGTCGATTCCATCGTCTACGAATGCGAGGTGCGCTTCGCCATCGCCAGCGCCTATGGCACGCCGCCGCTTGAAGTGGCCCAGGGCGGCGGCATCTTCACCACCCGCATCCTGGAACGTAATGGCGTTACAGCCGCGCGCCTGGATGCCGAAAACCGGCGCGTGCTGGGCGCCCTGCGACTGGTGCGCGGCGTCTCTCACACGGAGTACATCATCGGGCGCGAGGATGGCCGGGTGTATTTCCTGGAGACTTCGGCGCGCGTCGGTGGAGCGCACATCGCCGAACTGGTGGAAGCGGCCACCGGAATCAACCTGTGGGCCGAGTGGGCCAAGATCGAGATGGCCGGCGGTCATGCGCCCTACGATCCTCCCGCGGCGGCGACGGATTATGCCGGGCTGCTGGTTTCGCTCGCGCGCGAGGAGCATCCCGACACCAGCGCCTTCCAGGACCCCGAAATCGTCTGGCGCATGGACATGCCGCACCACGTCGGCTGGATCGTGCGCTCGCCCGACCCCGCGCGGGTCCGCGAGTTATTGAACGATTACACAGCCCGGGTCGCGCGCGACTACCACGCCTCCGCTCCGCCGCGCGACAGGCCGGGGCATTAAGGCCGGCGGCCGCATGAGGACGCGGAGTTGGCCGGCAGGACGGTCCCATCAACCGTTATTTCCGCCGATCTCCGAGGATCCGCGCACCTGACGCGGGCCGCGGTTCCCCGAAGGGGCCCGACGCGTCCACCACCCCGCGCCTACCACCCTGCTTGCACCCGAACGGCGCAGTCTGATATAAAAGCGCTACGTTGTAGGACCCAGGGTGGCTATTATGTCCGAGAAGAAAAGAATCGCCGCAGGAAGGACCGCTGAAACGCGGGCGAGCAAACTACTGGGACCCAAGTCCGGCAGGGAGGGGGGGCCGGCCACCGCAGCCACTCAGCCGGCCTCCGATGGCGCGGGACTTCCGGCTCCCGCGCCGTCCCAGTTAGGCAACTTCGATTCGGCCATCAAATTGTTTCACGCCCGCCGCTTCGAGCAGGCCCGCGAGCTGTTCACCGCGGCTGCCGCGGGGCCGGAGCGGGATGTGGCCCAGCGCGCCCGATTGCACATCGCCATGTGCGACCGCCGCCTGCAACAGGGGTCGCCGAACCTGTCGTCGGCCGAGGAATATTACAACTACGGCGTGGCGCTCATCAACACGCGCAATCTGCTGGAAGCGCGCGCCAGCCTGGAAAAGGCTTTGGAACTGGCTCCCAATACGGACCACATTCACTACGCCCTGGCGCTGGCGCAGGCGCTCAGCGGCGATTTCGCCATGGCGCATCAGAACCTCAAGCGGGC
Source organism: Bryobacteraceae bacterium (assembly GCA_030038565.1). GTDB lineage: Bacteria > Acidobacteriota > Terriglobia > Bryobacterales > Bryobacteraceae > JOPF133. The sequence goes on along the minus strand of JASHSS010000555.1, from coordinate 7,839 downwards.
CATCGAACTGGAGCCTCGCAACCGCGCCATCGCCCGCCAGGATGCCGATTTCGCGCCGCTGGCGAACCTGCACCCCTTCGATACGCTGCTGCATCCGGAGAAGAAGAGCTGGTAAAGCGTGCCGCGGACGGCGGCCATCCCGATGGAGACATCCCAGCCACTGCGAGTGGTCGCGATGGGCGGCGGCACCGGCTTGTCGGCCTTGCTCGACGGCCTCAAGCACTATGCCCGGCCGGGAGAAATCGCAGCCCCCTCCGTGGACATCACGGCCATTGTCACGGTGACCGACGATGGCGGGAGCTCCGGGCGGCTGCGGCGCGAATTCGACGTGCTGCCGCCGGGGGACATCCGCAACTGCATGGTGGCGCTGAGCGAGGATTCGGCGTTGCTGTCGCGGCTGTTCCAATACCGCTTTCCGGCCGGCCGGGGGCTCAAAGGCCATAGTTTCGGCAACCTTTTCCTGATGGCCCTGACGAAGATCATGGGCGACTTTCCGGACGCCGTGAAAGCCTCCTCGGAGGTCCTCAAAATCGCCGGCCGCATTTATCCCTCTACGGCCGCCAACGTGGCTTTAGAGGCCACCCTGGAGGACGGCAGCACGGTGGTGGGCGAGACGCGCATCAGCCGCAGCAAACACCGCATCCAGCGCATCCGGCTGATACCGCGGCGGGCCAAGCCGCTGCCGGCGGCGCTCACCGCGGTGGCCGAAGCCGACCTGATCACGCTGGGACCGGGGTCGCTATTCACCAGCGTCATTCCGAACCTGCTGGTGGCGGGCATGCCGCAGGCCATCCGCCAGTCCCACGCCTTGAAAGCCTATTTCGTCAACCTGATGTGGCAGCCCGGCGAGACCACCGAGTTTCGGGCGTCGGATCATGTGCGGGCCATCCACCAGCATGCCGGCGGGCGGCTCCTGGACTACGCCGTGGTCAACATCCGGCCGATTCCTTCCGCCATGAAGAAGGCCTACGCGCGCGAGGCGGCCCTACCGGTGGAAAACGACATCGAGGGCCTGTTTAAAGCGGGCGTGGAGGTGATGGGCGGCAATCTGGCCCAGTTGAGCGGCAAGGTCCGGCACGACCCGTCGGCCATCGCCGCGGTCGTCATAAAGCTGGCCCAGGAGGGCAGGCGCCGTAAGACCGCGCGGCATAATGGTAAGTGATGGAAACGCCGCTTACCGTTGTGATCCTGGCCGCCGGCCTGGGAACGCGCATGAAATCCCGGCAGGCCAAGGTCCTGCACCGCGCCGGAGGCAAGCCGCTGGTGGAACACGTGGTGCGGACTGCGCTGGAACTGGCGCCGCCCGAGCGTCTGTTTGTGGTAGTGGGACACCAGGCGCCCGAAGTTCAGAGCGCCGTCGAGCGCACCGGCGCTCGGGGAATCCGTTTCATCGAGCAGAAGGAGCAGAAGGGCACCGGCCACGCGGTGATGATGGGGCGCGAGGCCCTGGCGGGAATGGGCGGATACCTCATGATCCTCTACGGCGATTGCCCGCTGCTGGCCGCCGCCACCTTGCGCCAACTGGTGCGCGCGGAAATCGAAAGCGGTGCGGCCGGCGTGCTGCTCTCGGCGCACATGGAAGATCCCACCGGCTACGGCCGGGTGATTCGCGGCCCCGGCGGGTGCGTGGAAGCGGTGGTGGAGCAGAAGGCTGGGACCCCCGAGCAACTGGCCCTCCGCGAGGCCAACATGGGAATCTACTGCTACCGTGCCGACCTGTTCTGGAAACACGTGGATGAGATCCAACCCAATAACCCGCCGCGGGAATATTACCTCACCGACATGGTGGAGATCCTGCATCGCGCCGGCCATACGGTGGGCGCCATTCGAATCGCGGACCCGCGCGAGGCGCTGGGCATCAACACGCGCCTCGAGCTGGCCGAAGTGGATGCGATTTTCCGCGAGCGCAAGCGCCGCGAACTGATGCTGGCGGGGGTGACCATTGAGAATCCGCCCACCGTGACGATCGACACGGGCGCCGAGATCGGCATGGACACGGTGATCGGACCGTTCGCACAGATTCTCGGGGAGACCCGGATTGGGGAGAACTGCCGCGTGGGCGCGGGGGCGGTGATCGAGGATTCGGAGTTGGCCGAAGGCGTGGAAATCCTGCCGTACACCGTGATGAGCCGGGCGAAGTTCGAGCGGGGCGCGCATGCGGGGCCCTTCGCGCGGCTGCGGCCGGGGGCGGTGGCCGGGGAGGGCGCCCACATCGGCAATTTCGTGGAGCTGAAGAACACCCGCCTGGGGGCGGGATCCAAGGCTCAGCACCTGGCCTACCTGGGGGATTCCCAGATTGGGGCCTCGGTGAACATCGGGGCCGGCACCATCACCTGTAATTACGATGGACGATTGAAGCATCGCACCACCATCGGGGAGGGGGCCTTTGTGGGCAGCAACTCAACGCTGGTGGCGCCGGTTGAAATCGGCCCGGGCTCTTATGTGGCGGCAGGGTCGGTGATCACCGATCCTGTGCCGGCCGACGCGCTCGGCGTGGGCCGCGCGCGGCAGGTGGTGAAGGAAGACTGGGCCCGGAAGCGGCGGGCGCTGGGGAAGAAGCAGGCGGTATAGCCCCGCGGTGTGGGCCATCCCCTATGAACGTTGCTTAATGGCCACTCCGCGATGGGCGCGGCGAAATGCCACTCAACCATCGTCCTGGTACTGCAGTGCTTCTATACGGCGCCATTGAGGGCCAAAATAATTGTGATCGCGCGGCGGATGGTTTAAACTGACTCCGAATCGGAGGAGGTCCCTGGATGTCCGTTCGCCCACTGGTGGTGGCAGTAGTCTTCCTGAGTTGCCTGAATGCACAAAATACGAAATCCGTTCCGTTGCCATTGAGTTTTGAAGTCAACCGAGGCCAGACCGACGCGGAGGTGCAATACCTGGTCCGCGGAGGCCGGCAGACCATATTCCTGACCCCTAATCGAGCCGTGCTCAGCCTGGTCTCTCCCGGCAGTTCCACGCCGGGACGTTTCCAATCCATCCGCACGCTCCGCGCCCAAAAACTGCAGACCGCGGCCATCCGCATGAATCTTCGAAACAGCCGGCAGCCCGATTCCGTCGAGCCCCTGGACCCGCTTCCTGGTAAGGTCAACTACCTCATCGGCAACGACCCGTCCCGGTGGCACACCGATATTCCAACTTATGCGCGGATTGCGTATCATGGCGTGTATCCAGGCGTCGATTTGGTCTATTACGGGACCGAAGGGCGCCTGGAATACGATTTCATCGCCCAGGCCGGCGCCAACACCAGCGCCATTCAGGTCCAGTTCGAAGGCGCCGACCGTATTCGCCTCAGCGATGAGGGCGACCTGATCCTGGATACGGCGGCCGGCCAGGTACGGTGGAAAAAGCCGTATGTGTACCAGGAAGACCAGGGCGTCCGGCGCCCGATCGCGGCCAACTATCGCCTCACGAAAGACCACGGCGTGGAATTCGCGCTGGCCCGATACAACCGCAAACTGCCGGTGGTGATCGACCCCACATTAGTGTATTCGACGTTCCTCGGCGGCAATAACACGGAGGTCTTCGGCACGAACTCGGCTTACATCGATTCAACCGGCATTTACGCCGCCGGCTTCACCTATTCCTCGAATTACCCGGTTACCACCGGGGCGGGGGAAACATTCCTGGCCGGCCTGTACGATGCGGTGGCCACAAAACTGAACCCGCAAGGAAGCGCGTTGCTGTATTCGACGTACCTGGGCGGCAACAACAACAACGGCCTGAACGGTTACCTTGTGGCAAGCGACGGCTCCCTGTATCTGTCCGGCTTTACCGATTCCAGCGACTTTCCCGTCACCTCTTCCGCGTTTCAGCGCTCCTACAACTCATACTCCAATGAAATGGGGTTTGTCACGCACCTGTCGGCCACCTTCAACAGCCTGGTGTTCTCGACTTACTTCGGCGGGTCTATTGACGACGATATTTTTTCCATCGCACTGGATCCGAGCGGTAACGTTTACGCCGCCGGGATCACCGCATCCGCCGATTTACCGACCACGCCGGGGGTTATCGGAACGTATTTCATGGGCACCGACAACGAAGCCTTCGTGACCAAGTTTAATCCCACGGGGAGCGGCCTGGTGTATTCCACCTATCTAGGGGGGAGCGGCGACGAGTTAGTGCAAAATCCTTCCGTCGGCCCATTTCCACCGGAGGTGGTTTTCGATTACGCGGACAGTATCGCGGTTGACTCGTCGGGCTATGCCTACGTTGCGGGGGTGACCACTTCCTGCGATTTTCCCACCACCACCGGCGCCTATCAGACGGCCAATCCGTGCGACGCGGGAGTGGGCTATGCGGTCAAGCTCAATACCACCGGGACCGCGCTGGTCTATTCGACCTTGTTGGGCGGAACGACGTTCGATGCGGTGCAAGACGTCAAGGTGGATAGTACCGGGAGCGTGATGCTGGCCGGCGTGACCGGCTCAAGCAATTTTCCGACCACTACGGGCGCCTACTCGCGCACCTATGCCGGCGGCGCGGAGGACGGGTTCGCGGCGCGCCTGAACCCGGCCGGTTCGGCACTGACTTACTCCACCTTCTTCGGCGGATCCAACCAGGAAGCTTACGTGGTAGGCGACTTAGCCAGCAATGGGTACGTGATGCTTTCCGGTAAGACTTATTCGACCAACCTTCCCACCACCGCGGGCACCTTCCAGCCCGCTTTCCCCGGAAATTCCGGAGACGGCGAGTGCTTCCTCGCGGTGTTCGATCCAACGTTGTCGGATTTGATCGACAGCACTTATCTGGGAGGTCCCGGCGGGTCCGACTGCAACGCCAGCTTCGCGACCGGTCCCACGGACCTCGTGGTTTTAGGAGATACATCGGACACCAGCTTTCCGACCACGGCAGGCGCCTACCAGCGGACCTATGCCGGGGGATCCGACGACTTCTTCATCGCCCGCTTTACACTCCAGATCGGCGCGCCGGTTTTGAGTATCACGAAAAGCCATTCGGGCAACTTCACCCAAGGGCAGCAGGGCGCCACTTACACGGTGACGGTGTCCAATGCCACCGGCGCGGGGACCACGAATCAGACCGTGACAGTGACCGAGGCGGTGCCCTCCGGCCTGACCCTGGTATCGATGGCCGGCAGCGGCTGGAACTGCTCGGCGAATACCTGCACCACCAGCAACGCGCTGGGAGGCGGGCTCAACTACCCGGCGATTACCGTGACGGTGAATGTGGCGGCCAACGCCAGCTCTCCCCAGGTGAACAGCGTCTCGGTTTCGGGCGGGGGTTCGGCCGGCGCCAGCGCCAACGATTCCACGGTTATCAACACGTCGGTTGCCACAGCGCCCGCGCTGGCGATTGCGAAGAGCCACTCGGGCAACTTTGTCCAGGGCCAGTTGTCTGCCTCGTATTCGGTAGTGGTTTCCAACACCGGAACTGCGAGCAGCAGCGGTACGGTCACGGTTACCGAGAGCGTGCCTTCGGGACTGACCCTGGTATCCATGTCTGGTACCGGTTGGATCTGCGGTTCGGGATCCTGCACGCGCAGCGATCCCCTGGCGCCCAACGGGGTCTATCCAACCCTAACGGTGACCGTGAATGTGGCCGCAACTGCTCCCTCGCCGCAGGTGAACAGCGTCACCGTGTCGGGCGGTAATTCGCCTTCCGCAAGCGCCAGCGATTCGACGGTGATCGTCAATCCCGCCTGCACCTCTATCGGGATCAGTTCCACGAGCGCGAGCTATCCCCCTACGGGGACCTCCACGGTGGAAACCTGCCCGAACAACTCGGGGCAGCCGAATTGCGGGGTTCTTCCGGAAACCCTGGGGTCGTTCAGCGTGGCGCCCGCCGCGGGATGCGGACCGTGGACGGCGACCTCGTCCAATTCCGAGTTTTTGCAAATTACCTCAGGCGGCAGCGGCACTGGTTCGGGCACGGTGCAATACGCGCTGCTCAACAACACCCACAACGGGCAGCAGAGCTACTCGATTACGGTGGCCAGCGGCGGGCAATCGGCGATTTACTCGGTGACCGAAGGCGGATCGGGAGATAACGAGGTCTACCGGCAGGTGTATGCGCTCTACGAACAGCTTCTGGGCCGCGACCCCGATTCCGGCGGCTTCACCTTTTGGACCGGTGTGGGCGGCGCGGAACTGGGGCAGATGGGAGACGACTTCCTGACCAGCCCGGAGGCCTACAACAGCGATTTCACCGTGATCGCGGCTTACCAGGCGGCCACTGGCGCGGCCCCCGCTTTTGCGGAGTTCATAACCGCGGTGAGCGCGCTACGGACCGGCGCGCAGCCACTTGGCACGCTGTTGACTTCGCTGGAACCTGCGGGTTACTCGGCCACCACGATGTATGAGAACCTGTTGAACCGGGCGCCGACCGCTTCGGAGACGAGCGCCTATAACACCAACGGGGCGGTGACGACCTTCGAAAACATCATCGGCTACGGGACCAGCACCACGCCGGTGGGAGCGCCGAACAACGAGTTCCAGAGCACCGGCACGTTCCACACCGACCACACCAACGCCTTATACATGGACATGCTGTATTTCACGATCCTGTCGCGGGACCCGGACCCATCGGGCTTTGCTTTCTGGCTGGGGGTTGCCAACACGGGCGGCCCGGGGCTGCTGTTCCAGGGAGCGGCGGGTTATCCCACGCGCATCCAGATTCTGGGACCCGGCACGCCCAACCAGGGCTTCATCGGCAGCACCGAGTTCCAGAGCCTGTTCGCCAACTAAGCCCTGTAGCGCAGGATTTGGTTTTAAGCCGACGATGTTCCGAATCGCGCTCGCCAATATCCGGTTCCCGCCGACACCCGAGGAATCGGTTACCTTAGCGGAACAGGCCGTCGCGCAAGCGTCCATGGAAGGCGCCGGCATCATCTGTTTTCCGGAATGCTACGTGCCGGGCTACCGTGGAATCGGCAAAGCCGTGCCGCCTCCCGACCCGGCCTTCCTCGAACGGGCCTGGTCCCGGATCGCGGCATCTGCGGCGAAGGGCAATCTGGCCGTGATTCTCGGCACCGAACGGATGGCCGATACCGGCTTGCTAGCCACCGCGCTGGTCATCGACGGCGACGGGACGCGGGCCGGCTTCCAGGACAAAGTCCAGATCGACCCTTCCGAGGAAGGCACATATTCGCCCGGTTCGGGACGGCGGATTTTCCGAACCGGAGACCTGACCTTCGGTATCGCCATCTGCCATGAAGGCTGGCGCTATCCCGAAACGGTCCGCTGGGCTGTGCGGCACGGAGCACAGATCGTATTTCACCCGCACTTCCACGAGGCCGTGCCAGAGGGTTACGCACCGGCCACTTTTGCCGATCCGGCGAACACGTTCCATGAGAAAGCCGTCTTGTGCCGTGCGGCTGAGAACACCTGCTATTTCGCAACCGTAAACGTGGCCGGCCCCGGGTCGCCCACCACCTCGGCCGTGGCGGGTCCCGACGGGACGCTGCTATGCTACCAGCCCTACGGTGAAGAAGGGCTGCTGACCGCCGACCTCGATCTCTCCCAGGCCACGGGACTCCTGGCTTCGCGCTGGAAATCCGGCTGAGTCTCGGGGACTTCCAGCGCGAAGTCGTGTGATATCTTGTTCAATCGAGGTGCAGCCTGCAACCGAAAACGGAGCCGAGCAAAGCCGCCATGAAGGCGGCGCTGCGGGTACTGACGGCCCTCAGTGAACGCCAGAAACCCGACCAGGGCGATATAGATGAACTGTACTGGTACGCTCCTTCCGATCGCCAACGGCCCATCGACGAACTCGTATGCGACGCGATTCAGCGGGCATTGCAGGAGCGCGAACAGAGGCGCAAGGCTGCGGCGCAACTTAGGGAGCGGGGACTGATGTTCAGCCCGGCAGAGGAGG